>NZ_JAMYPF010000002.1:0-492190 GCF_040320205.1 Mesorhizobium sp. M0761 | reverse complement strand
TGGCCGTCGAAACCAACGA
The DNA here is from genome assembly GCF_040320205.1 of Mesorhizobium sp. M0761. Lineage (NCBI taxonomy): Bacteria > Pseudomonadati > Pseudomonadota > Alphaproteobacteria > Hyphomicrobiales > Phyllobacteriaceae > Mesorhizobium > Mesorhizobium sp. M0761. The sequence goes on along the minus strand of NZ_JAMYPF010000002.1, from coordinate 492,171 downwards.
AAACTGGATGGAGGCCAACCGCTATATCAACATGGATGATCTGCGCGAGCACAAGAAGCTCGCTCTGCGCCAAGCCGCATGACCAGCATCATGATCGCCCATTTTGCAGAACTTGACGCACACAACCTGATTTTGACTGATTTGGCGCCTTCGGACATACTGTGGCACCGCTTGGAGGGTCGGGGCACCGCCAGGGCACCATAAAATAGACAACCCGGCGACACTCACGGAAGCACCGTAGCTGATTTGCGTTGAAACTAATAACTTCCCGGACACTGGCTGCAACGCACGGAAACAGAACGAAAGAAAGGCCCTATGAATGGCATTCAAGAGGTCGTCGGTTCGATCCCGATTGGCTCCACCAAACAGTCTCTTTCCGACGCTCGGTTTCGCGGCATTCATGCTTGTCGCCTGCCAGTCGGCGCCTGAACCATCATCGCCGCCGCCAGCGCCCGCACCTCAGCCCATGGCTCCTGCCGCGATCTCTGCTCCGGATGGTGCGGCGGTCCTCGATCCATCCGTGCGGGTCATGCCCCCGGGCGAAGGCGTCCCAGCCAAATATGTCGCGTTTTCCGGCATATGGGGCGGACAGTTGGACGGGATGTATGACGGCAAGCTCGCCGTGCTGACGATTACGCGCGGCGGCAATGTCACCGCCACCTATGCCTGGGGCGATGTCGGCGACAACAAACCGGGCGTGGCCGACGGCGAAGGCAAGATTTTCGGCAACACGTTGAAACTGCGGCGCCTTCCCAATGGCGCGGACGTCAGCGCGGTGATTCAAGCGGACGGAACGCTGGCCGTCACCTATGGGCTTGCCGACCGCACCTATACGGGCACGTTCACCAAGCAGTAATCGCGAGAGCTAATCTTCCGGGGGAGCCACGGCGGGCTCCTTCCCTTGATCAATGCAGGCCGAATTCGCGCAGCAGTTCTTCGCGATAGCGCACGAAGCGGCTCTCGCTGCGCTCGCGCGGGCGTGGCAGGTCGATGTCGATCAACCGCGCCGCGCCGCCTTTCTCCTTGGGCAGGATCAGCACCCGGTCAGCCAGATAGATCGCCTCCTCCAGATCGTGGGTGACCATCACCATGGTGACGTTCTCCTCGCTCCAGATGCGCGCCAGTTCCTCCTGCATGCCGATCTTGGTCATGGCGTCCAGCGCCCCCAGCGGCTCGTCGAGCAGGAGGATCTCGGGCTGCACGGTGAGCGCCCGGGCGATGCCGACGCGCTGCGCCATGCCGCCGGAAAGCTGGCTCGGAAAAGCATCGGCGAATTCGGCAAGGCCGACCAGCGCGACGTAGAAGCGGGCGCGTTCCTCGGCCTGCCTCTTGGGAACACCGCGCACTTCGAGGCCGAACGCGACATTGCCGAGCACGCTCAGCCACGGCAGCAGCCGCGGCTCCTGGAAGATCACGGCACGCTCGGCGCCGACGCCATGCACCGGCTGGCCGTCGATCGCGACACCGCCGCTGTCGGCCGCCTCCAGCCCGGCCAGAATACGCAGCAGCGTGGTCTTGCCGGAGCCGCTGGCGCCGACAATGACCAGGCATTCCCCCGAACGAATGTCGAGGTTGAGCGTCCGCAGCACGGCAAGCTGGCGCCCGCCGAGGCTGAAGGATTTGGACAGGTCGCGGATCGAGACCTCTCCGCCACGGTTGGAACCGGCCATCTTATCTCTCAGCTGTTTCAAAGCTCAGTTGATCTTGGTTTCGCCGGGCCGGTACAGGATGTCGGCGGCTTTCAGCTTGCCCTGGGCCAGACGGCCGTCGCGCTCCAGCACGGCGACCCAGAAGTCGATGTCGCGGTCGGTCGCCTGTGCACCTTCGCGCAGACCAAAGCCGGTCCAGTAGCGGGCGAGATCGCCGTTTTCACCGCGCTTGTCGAGGATAGTGGCCAGCACCTTGCGGGCTTCGTCCGGGTTCTGGCGCGACCAGTCCGAGGCGCGCGCCGACTGTTCGACGAAGTTGCGCGCCGCATCCGGGTTGGCGGCAATGAAGTCGCGCCTGAGTACGACGAAGCCGCCGGCGAGTTCGCCGAGCACCTGCGTGTCGTCGAACACGCCGCGCACGCCGCCATTGGCGACCAGCGCGCCGGCAAAGGTCGCCTGCCAGTAGCCGAGGCCGGCAATGTCGACCTGGCGCGAGCGCAGCGTCTGCTCAAGCTGCGGGCCGGGCACGACAATGAGGTTGGCGGCGGTCGGCGGCAGGCCGACGCTGTGCAGGGCCTCACGCACCGTATAGTCGAGATGAGCGCCGAGCGTGTTGACCGAGATGGTCTTGCCGGCAATGTCGGCGATCGATTTGATCGGGCTGTCTTCCAGCACGTAGAAGACGCTCTTCACATCCTTGTTGATGCCGTTGCTCGGATACGCCGCGACGAAGTCGTTGCCGCCCGAGATTGAGTTGATCACCGCCGCGGTGGCGGCCGAGCCGATGTCGACGCTGCCGGAAGACAGCGCAAACAGCGATTCCGGTCCACCCGAGGAATAGCCGACATTCTCCAGCTCGACGCCGAGCCCTTTGAAGTAGCCAAGCTCGTCGGCCAGCTCGTGCGGAGAGATGCTGCCACGGCTGGCGAGGTAGCGGAACTTGACGGCTGCGGCTTGCGCAAAGGCCATGCGCGGCAGGCCGGCGGCGATGAGGCCGGCGGCAAGCGGCGCGCCGGCAAGCAGCGAACGGCGGGTGATTTTCATGATCGGGTCCTTCCTGGAGGTAAACGGTGAGGGGCGGACTGCTCAGTTGACAGGATTGCTCCAGCGACAGAGCCGCCGCTGCAGGGTGACCAATGCCTGGTTGGCGATCAGGCCAAGCCCGGCGAGGATGACGATTGCCGCAAACATCAGCGGGATCTGGAAATTGTACTGCGCGTTCATCACCTGGAAGCCGATGCCCTTGTTGGCACCGATCATCTCGGACGCGATCAGCAGCAGCAGCGCCGTGGTGGCGCTCAGCCGCAAGCCGACGAAGATCGACGGCACGGCGCCCGGCAGTACGACGCGGCGAAACACGGTGAGCCGGCTCGCACCATAGACGCGCGCCATTTCAAGCAGCTTGGGATCGACTTCCTTGACGCCGCTGGTGGTGTTGAGCAGCAGCGGAAACAGCGTCGCCCAGAAGATGACGAAGATCTTCGAGGTCTCGCCAAGTCCCAAGAGCAGGATGAACACCGGATAGAGCGCCAGCGCCGACGTCTGCCGGAACACCTGCAGGATCGGATCGAGCGCGGTTTCGACCGGGCGCACCTGGCCCATGAACAGGCCGAGCGGAATGGCAACGGCGACAGCCGCCGCAAAGGCGATGCCGGCGCGCTGCAGGCTGATGGCGATGTCGCCGAGCAGGCTGCCGCCGGCAAGCCCCTTCCAGAGCGCTTCGACGATCATGTCGATCGGCGGCAGCACCGCCGCGTTGACCCATCCGACGCTGCTCGCCACCTGCCAGAGCGCCAGGAAGCCGGCAAGCACGCCGTAGCGCTTCAGGAAGCGAACAGCAGCCCGACCGCCGAGGCGCAGAAAGTCGGTGCCGAGCCCGGTTTCGCCACCACTGCGGCGAACCGTGATTTGCCGATCGATGTGCTGCAACGTCATTGCTTCACCCCTTCGATGCCAAGGTCATTCGGCGGCAAGGACGGTCGAGCGGGCGACGGTCCATGGATTTTCCGGGCGCCTGAGGCCGAGATTCTCGCGCAGCGTGCGGCCTTCGTAAGCCGTGCGGAACAGGCCGCGCCGCTGCAGCTCGGGAATGACCAGGTCGACGAAATCGTCGAGCGCGCCGGGCAGCCAGGGCGGCAGGATGTTGAAGCCGTCGGCCGCCTCGCTGGTGAACCATTCCTCCAGCTGATCGGCGACCTGCGTGACGCTGCCGACGATGGTGTAGTGGCCGCGCGCCGTCGCTACCCATTGGTAAAGCTGGCGGATGCTGAAATTGTGCTCGTCGGCAATCTGCCGGATCAGCGCCTGGCGGCTCTTCATGCCTTCGGTTTCCTTGCTCGGCGGCAACGGGCCGTCGAGCGGATAGCCCCTGATGTCGAGCGTCTGGCCGGCAAGACCGTTGAGGAGCGCAACACCGTCCTCGGGCAGGATAAGGTCGTTGAGCTGTTGGTATTTGGCGCGGGCCTCGTCCTCGGTGCGGCCGACGAAGGGCGCGACGCCCGGCATGATCAGCACCTGGTCGGGATCGCGGCCGACTTCAGCCACGCGCGCCTTGATGTCTCGGTAGAATTCCTGCGCCGTCTCGAGCTTCTGATGGGCGGTGAAGATGACCTCGGCCGAGTGCGCGGCAAGCCCGCGTCCGTCTTCCGACTGCCCGGCTTGTACGACAACCGGATGCCCCTGCACCGGGCGCGGCACGTTGAGCGGACCCTTGACGCTGAAATGCTCGCCCTTGTGGTCGATGTCGTGCAATCTGTCCTTGTCGTAGAAACGGCCCGACTGCTTGTCGCGGATGAAGGCGTCATCCTCCCAGCTGTCCCACAGCGCCTTGACCGTCTCGACATGCTCATGCGCCCTGGCATAGCGCTCGGCATGGCTGGGCTGGACGTCGCGGTTGAAATTGCGTGCCGTTTCGTCGCCGGCCGAGGTCACCACGTTCCAGCCGGCGCGGCCGTTCGACAACAGGTCGAGCGAAGCGAATTTGCGCGCCAGCGTGTAAGGCTCCTCATAAGTGGTGGACGCCGTTGCGATGAAGCCGAGATGCGTCGTCAGCGGCGCCAGCGCCGCAAACAGCGTCACCGGCTCGAAACCGGCGATCTTGGCATTGCCGCCCTCGCGGGCGCCGAGGCCGACCGTCAGATTGTCGGCCAGGAAATAGGCGTCGAACAGGCCGCGCTCGGCGGTCAGCGCCAGCTGCTTGTGGAACTCGAAATTGGTGGCGCCGTCGGCCGGCGCATCGGGATGACGCCAGGCGGCGATATGCTGCCCGCCGCCGGGCAGGAAGGCGCCGAGCTTGATCTGCCGCGGCCTGCTATCGGACTTGCTGGCTCGAGTCATTGCAGGCGTCCTTCTGGTCTATGCGGGATGGACTATTGCGTCGCGGATCGTGGTTTCAGGCGGCAAGGACGAGGCTGTAGGGCACGCCGGCCACCCGGCATGCCTCGGCGACCGCCTGCCGGGCTCGCGCCTTGACTGCCTCTGACACCAGCACGCCATCTGCAAAGTCCTTGTCCGAGGCGTAGATCGCGGTCGGCAGGGTCTGCGCCTCGAAGAAGCCGAACAGCGGCCGCAACTGGTGTTCGACGACAAGCGAATGACGCTCGCCGCCGCCTGTCGCCGCCAGGATGATCGGCTTGCCGCGCAGCGACGACGGGTCGAGCAGGTCGAAGAAGTGCTTGAACAGCCCGGTGTAGCTGCCCTTGAAGGTCGGCGAGCCGACCACCAGCACGTCGGCGCCGAGCAACTGCTCGACAATGCCGCGTGCCGCCGGATCGAGATCGCCAAGCTGTCTTGCAGGCGCAAAGGACGGGCCGAGATCCTCGATGTCGAAAACGCTCAAAGCCGAGCCGGCCCGGCTCGCCACCTCACCGGCGATGTGGCTGACGAATGCCTTCGTCTTGGACGGACGGGTCAGGTTGCCGGACAACCCCACCACCAGCTTTTTTGACATCCGAGGCTCCTTCTTGCAGACGCACTATTCGCATTAAGCCTACCGATTTTGTAGAATTAAATGAGCGAGAAGATTTCAAAACCGGGCTCTGAAGCGAATGGAGTTTGCGGTACATCGCCTTTGGTTGGTTCATTTGGCCCCAAAAGCGCCGCGGCAGATGCTGACGCGGTCGCGCAAGGCATCGCCGGGGACCATGGCCTTGGTCCTTTGCGCACCGATGGGTATCGTTGCGAAACCGTCAAGGGCCGGCGGCATTGACACTGCGTTGTGTGAGTGTCGATTGAACCCGATCGCGTGGGCGACGAAGTAGGCAACTGGAATCAAAGAACAGGATGCGCGCATGAAAAAGATCGGCTTTCTTTCCTTCGGCCATTGGTCGCCCTCGTCGCAATCGCAGACGCGCTCGGCGTCCGACGCGCTGCTGCAGTCGATCGACCTGGCCGTCGCCGCCGAGGAGCTGGGCGCGGACGGCGCCTATTTCCGCGTCCATCATTTTGCCCGCCAGCTCGCTTCGCCGTTTCCGCTTCTGGCCGCGGTCGGCGCCCGCACCAGCCGCATCGAGATCGGCACCGCCGTCATCGACATGCGCTATGAGAATCCGCTGTATATGGCCGAGGATGCCGGTGCTGCCGACCTGATCGCCGGTGGCCGGCTGCAGCTTGGCATCAGCCGCGGTTCGCCGGAGCAGGTGATCGACGGCTGGCGCTACTTCGGCTACGTGCCGCAGGACGGCAAAAGCGATGCCGACATGGCACGCAACCATGCCGAGGTGTTCCTGGACGTGCTGCGCGGCGAAGGTTTCGCGCAACCCAATCCGCGGCCGATGTTCCCCAATCTTCCGGGGATGCTGCGGCTCGAGCCGTTCTCGGCCGGCCTGCGCGACCGGATCTGGTGGGGCGCCGCTACCAACGCGACCGCCGAATGGGCGGGCAAGCTCGGCATGAACCTGCAAAGTTCGACGCTGAAGTTCGATGAGAGCGGCCAGCCGCTCCACATCCAGCAGGCCGAACAGATTCGCGCCTATCGTGCGGCGTGGAAGGAAGCCGGCCACACACGCGAGCCGCGCGTGTCGGTCAGCCGCAGCATCTTTGCGCTGGTGAACGACCGCGACCGCGCCTATTTCGGCGGCGGCAGCAGCGAAGATCATTTCGGCTATATCGAGCCTGAGAAGCTTGCCGTCTTCGGCCGCTCCTATGCCGCGGAGCCCGATGTGCTGATCGATCAGCTGAAAGAGGACGAAGCGATCGCCGAGGCCGACACGCTGCTTCTGACCGTCCCCAACCAGCTCGGCGTCGAGTACAACGCCCACGTCATCGAGGCGATCCTGAAGCACGTCGCGCCGGCTCTGGGCTGGCGCTGACAAGAGGCGGCAGCCGCCCGGCAAACAAAGAGATAGACCGTTTCGCCGGCAAACGGTGAAACGCTCTAAGGGAAGAGGCGGCTAGGCATCCGCCTTGAAGGTCTGCTTCTGCTGGCCTAGCCCCTCGATGCCCAGTTCCACCACATCGCCGGGCTTCAGGAACACGGGCGGCTTGATGCCGAGACCGACGCCGGGCGGGGTGCCGGTGGAGATGATGTCGCCAGGATGCAGCGACATGAACTGGCTGAGATAGGAAACGAGATAGGCGACGCCGTAGACCATGGTCCTGGTCGAGCCGTTCTGCATCGTCTTGCCGTTGACCGTCAGCCACATTTTGAGGTTCTGCGGATCGGCAACCTCGTCCTTGGTGACAAGCCACGGGCCGGTCGGACCAAACGTGTCGCAGCTCTTGCCCTTGGTCCACTGGCCCTGGCGCTCGGCCTGGAACGCGCGCTCAGACACGTCATGGGCAACGGCATAGCCGGCGACATAATCCAGCGCCTCGGCTTCGGTGACGTATTTGGCTTTTCTGCCGATGACCACGGCGAGTTCAACCTCCCAGTCGGTCTTTTCCGAGCCGCGCGGGATCAGCACATCATCGTCGGGACCGACGATGGCCGAGCTCGCCTTCATGAAGATGATCGGCTCCGGCGGCACGGTGGCGCCGGTTTCGGCGGCATGGTCGGAATAATTCAGGCCGATGCAGATGAACTTGCCCGTGCCGGCGACGCAGGCGCCAAGCCTCGGGCTTCCGGGTACGGCCGGCAGCGACTTCGGGTCGAGCTTCGATAGCGCATCGAGCGACGCCGGATCGAGCGCCTTGCCGGCAATGTCGGCGACATGACCTGAAAGATCGCGGATCGTGCCATCCGCATCGAGCAGGCCGGGGCGTTCGCTCCCTATCTCGCCATAGCGCAGCAGTTTCATCTTGCTCTCCAAATTGCGGCCCAAGGCCGTTTTCAAAACTCGTTCCGCCAAGCGATGACTGGGTGGACTCTGGCTATCGGACCCGACCTAGGGCAAGCCGGACTTTAGAACTGTTCGAGCCTGGACCTGCGGATCGAGGCTATTGCTCAGATCGACCAGCCGCCGTCGATATTATAGGCCTGGCCTGAGGTGTACGTGGCGCCGGCGAGGTAAACCGCAAGGTCGGCGATTTCCTCGGGGGTGCCGAGACGGCCCATCGGCTGGCGGGCGATGAAGGCCGCCCGGGCGGCGTCATAGTCGCCCTGCGCATGCATGCGGTCCTGCAGCGACGGGCTTTCGACTGTGCCGGGGCAGATGGCGTTGCAGCGAATGCCCTTGGCGACATAGTCGGCGGCGACCGCCTTGGTCAGGCCGATCACGGCCGCCTTGGTGACGCCGTAGGCGAACCGGTTGGGCACACCCTTGCCGGCGCCGGCGACGGACGACATGTTGATGATCGAGCCATCGCCGCGCTCCAGCATGCCGGGCAGTACGGCCCGAATGGTGCGGATCATGGCGCGGACATTGAGGTTGAAGGCGAAATCGAGATCGGCGTCCTTCATCTCGAGGATAGACCCGGAATGGACGAAGCCGGCGCAGTTGAACAGCACGTCGACGCAGCCGATTTCGGCGAAGCCGGATGCCACCGCATCGTCGTTGAGAACGTCGAGCTTGCGGGTCTTGATGCCGGAGGTCTTGGCGAGTTCGGCCAGCAGCGCCTCGTTGATGTCGGTGGCGTGCACGATGGCACCTGCCTTGGCGAAGGCCAATGCGCTCGCTCTGCCGATGCCTTGTGCCGCCGCGGTGACGACAACGACCTTGCCTGCTAGATCCGCCATGCGTTTCTCCTCGCCCTCTTTGGCCACTGCTCGGCCCGATTTACTGCCGGCTGACTGGGGCGTCCCGTGCCAGACAGGCGCGACTATGCGGCCTGCACAATCCATCAGTCCTTAAATAACAAATGTTTTTTCTGGTTAAAGAACACATGTCCAAGCGTCAAGCCCGAACGCGATCACCTTCGCGACGGCCGATGTAATACACATCGCTTGCTCTGATGCAACAACATGTATGACAACCGGACAACGAGTCACGCTGCCATTGTTTACTCAAGCACAGCGCGCTCAGGGGCATTAGTCGCCGTATGGCACCCAGACGTTCTTCACTTCGACGGCGCGGCGCAGCAGGGCATCGCCGGCGGCCTCGTCGGAGGCCCAGTCGAGGCTGCGGCCGTTGCCGGTCCAGACGCGCTTGAGATTGCCGACGGAATCGGCCTCCGCCCTGGCGCAGGTGTCGGCATCGGCGAACAACCACAACCCGTCGACGTCGTCATGCTTGGCCAGCACGCCGGCAAGCTCCGCCGTGCGGCCGGTGACGATGTTGATGGCGCCGGCCGGAACGTCGGAATATTCGATCACCTGGTAGAGATCGGTGGCAAGCAGCGGGTATTTTTCCGACGGCACGGCCACCACGGTATTGCCCATGGCAAGCGCAGGTGCGGTCAGGGAGATGAAGCCGAGCAGCGGCGCGCTGTCCGGGGCGACGATGCCGACGACGCCGACCGGCTCGTGCAGCGCCAGCGTGACGGCGCGGGCCGGTGGCTGATGCACCCTGCCCTCGAACTTGTCGGCAAGGCCGGCATAGAGGAAGAGCCGCTCGATGGACTGTTCTACTTCCTCCCGCGCGGCCTTGGCGTTGGCGCCGGTCAGTTCGGTGAGGCGGGCGGCGAACTCGCCGGTGCGGCCGGACAGGTTTTCGGCAAGATAATAGAGCACCTGGGAACGATTGTAGGCGGTCGCCTCCGGCCACGCCTTGCAGGCGCGGGCGGCGGCAACGGCGTCGCGGATGTCCTTGCGGCTGCCGAGACCGACTTCGCCGGCGAGCTTGCCCCTGGCAGTGGCTATCGCCAGCGAATAATTGCCGTCGGGCCGCACCTGCTTGCCGCCGATGAACAGCTTTGCGGTACGATCGATGGCGCCGCCATCCGATTGCTCGACGGGCTGCGCCGAAGACGCCGTCGGCTTGATCACCGGGCCGAGCGGCAGCTTTGCCGAGAGATACTCGAACATGCCCTCGCGCCCGCCCTCGCGGCCAAAGCCGCTTTCGCGATAGCCGCCGAAGCCGCAGGCGGCGTCGAACATGTTGGTGCCGTTGACCCAGACGACGCCGGCCTTCAGCTGCGGCGCGACATGCAGCGCGAGGTTGATGTTTTCGCTCCACACCGAGGCGGCCAGCCCATAGCGCGTGTTGTTGGCGAGTTCGATCGCTTCCTCGGTGTTGCGGAAGGTCATGGTGGCCAGAACCGGGCCGAACACCTCTTCCTGCGCCAATATATTTGCCGGCGAAACACCGGTGGCGAGCGTCGGCAGATGGTAGTAGCCGGAAGACGGCAGCACCGCGTCGGGCTGCCAGCAGACGGCGCCCTGTCTGGCGCCTTCTGCGACCAGGCCCTTGACGCGGTCGAGCTGTGTGGCGTCGACCAGCGGGCCGATATCGGTGTTCTTGTCGAGCGGGCTGCCGACGCGAAGCCGGCTCATCCTGACCTTGACCTTCGCGATCAAGGCATCGGCAATGCCTTCCTGCACCAGAAGCCGTGACCCGGCGCAGCAGACCTGGCCCTGGTTGAACCAGATGCCGTCGACCAGTCCTTCGACGGCGCTGTCGAGATCGGCGTCCTCGAAGACGATGAATGCCGACTTGCCGCCGAGCTCCAGAGACAGTTTCTTGCCCGATCCGGCCGTGGCTTTCCTGATGATCTTGCCGACCTCCGAAGAGCCGGTGAAGGCGATCTTCTGGACGCCGGGATGGTTGACGATGGCGACGCCCGCTTCAGGTCCACCCTGGACGATGTTGACGACTCCCTTCGGCACGCCGGCGCGCTCGCAGATCTCGGCGAACAGGATGGCCGTGAGCGGGGTGAATTCGGCCGGCTTCAGCACCACCGTGCAGCCGGCGGCGAGGGCCGGCGCAATCTTCCAGGCCAGCATCAGCAGCGGGAAATTCCATGGGATGATCTGGCCGACGACGCCGACACCCTTGTGGCCTGGGAAATCCTTGTCCAGCGCCTGTGCCCAGCCGGCATGATGGATGAAATGGCGGATGGCCAGCGGCACGTCGATGTCGCGGCTTTCGCGGATCGGCTTGCCGTTGTCGATTGACTCAAGCACTGCGAACAGGCGCTGATGACGCTGCATCGCGCGGCCAATGGCGTAAAGCACTTTTGCGCGCTGGTAGCCCGAGGATGCCGACCATTTCGGTAAGGCCCTGGTGGCTGCGGCGACGGCTGCGTCGATATCGGCGGCGCCGGCATCGGAGATCTTGGCCAGCAGCTTGCCGGATGAGGGTTCGCTGGTCTCGAAGGTCTTGCCGCCGCCTGCTGCCTTCCAGCCGCCGTCGATGAACAGCGCCTTGCCGAAATCGCGTCCGGCAAGCCAGGCATCGGCCTCGGTGCGGGCTTCCGGCGCCGGGCCGTATTCCATGGCGTGATAGCGTTCGAGAATGTTCATGACGCGCTCCAGATAATCGTCTTGGCAGGCGCTCTGTGGCGCCCCCCTCTGTCCTGCCGGACATCTCCCCCACAAGGAGGGAGATTAGCCTTCGCGCCTGTCGGCTCTGAAACGTCGACAATTGGCGAAATCGCCGACGTTAGCCAATCTCTCCCCAATCGGGGGAGATGTCCGGCAGGACAGAGGGAGGCGCGAAGGAACTCGACGTTCAAGACCTTCTCCGCCTCACGCCATCGCGTGGCGGTGATTGGCCGAATAATGCCCGGTCAGATGGTGCTCGAGCTGGCGCTCGATGTCGGTGAGCAGGCTCGAGGCGCCGAAGCGGAACAGGTCTGGCTCCAGCCATGGCCGGCCGAGCTCCTCCTTCATCAGCACCAGCCAGTCGAGCGAAGCCTTGGCTGTAGAGATGCCGCCGGCCGGCTTGAAGCCGATGAGAAAGCCGGTCTCCTCGAAATAGGCTCGGATGGCGCGCACCATGGCGAGGCCGACGGGCAGCGTGGCGTTGACGCTTTCCTTGCCGGTCGAGGTCTTGATGAAATCGGCGCCCGCCATCATCGCCACCATCGAGGCCAGCATGACATTTCGCAGCGTGGCGAGGTCGCCGGTGCCGAGGATAACCTTGAGATGCGCATCACCGCAGGCTTCGCGCATCGAGACGATCTCGTTGTAGAGCTCCTGCCATTTGGCGCCGAAGACGAGGCCGCGCGGGATGACGACGTCGATCTCGTCGGCGCCGTCGCGCACCGAAGCCTCGATCTCCTGCAGGCGGGTCGACAGCGGCGCAAGGCCGTGCGGGAAAGCGGTGGAAACGGCGGCGACATGGATGCCGGTGCCGCGCACGGCATCAACAGCCGTCGCGACGAAGGGATGATAGACGCAGACCGCTGCCGGCCGGATTTTTTCGCCCTCGATGCCAAGCCCCTCGACGATGTCGCGGCGGAACGGGTTGATCGCCTTGGCGCACAGGCGGCGGACGCGCTCTTCGGTGTCGTTGGAATTCAGCGTCGTCAAATCCATGCAGGAGACGGCGCGCAGCAGCCAGGCGGCCTGGTTGTCGGCCTTGATCGAACGACGCTTGGTCAGGCTGGCGACGCGGCGCTCCAGCGCCGAGCGATTGACCGAGCGCACCGATTCCATGAAGCCGAGATCGAGCCGCATGCCGGTGTTGCGGGCGATGCCATGCGATTGCGGAACGGGCGTGTTGGCTGCGGCACGCGCCGGCAGCGGCGTGACCTTGGACCCGCCGAGATTGGCTTCGCGGATTGTGCTGCTCATCTCCTGCCCTTTCGCTCGACGATTTTACGTCGTGGTGCGTGTCGTTGCTCCCGGACCGCATGGCGGCTTTAGGCGACGCACACCGAAGATAGCTCGTGAAGCATCGCTTCACGAGTCCTTCAAGCGGTCATAGCAGAAAAAGGCGGCGAAAGCAGCTGAATTTTGACCGCATGGTCAAAATTCCAATCGAGAAGCTGGCGCCGAGGCGCCTGCTGATGTCAGCCGACGAAAGCGCGCTCGACGACGAAGGTCGACGGATGGCTGAGCGAGCCCTCATGGAAGCCGAGGCTTTCGGCCATTTCCTTGACGTCCTTCAGCATATGCATCGAGCCGCAGATCATGATGCGGTCCGTCTCCGGATTGAGCTTCTCGATGCCGAGGTCGGCGTAGAACTTGCCCGAGCCGATCAGCGCCGTGATGCGGCCCATGCGCGCCGATTCTTCGCGGGTCGTCGAATTGTAGAGGGTGACGCGGCCGCCGGTCAGTTCGCCGATCAGGGGATCGTTCTCGAGCGCGGCCACCAGTTCCTGGCCATAGGTCAGTTCGGCATTGTCGCGGCAGGTGTGGGTCAGGATGACCTGATCGAATTTTTCGTAGGTATCGGGGTCGCGCAGAAGGCTGGCGAAGGGCGCGATGCCGGTGCCGGTCGAGATCATGAACAGGCGCTTTGCCGGGGTCAGCGCGTCGACAACCAGCGTGCCGGTCGACTTCTGGCGCATGATGACGGTGTCGCCGACCTGGATCTTCTGCAGTTCGGAGGTCAGCGGACCATCCGGCACCTTGATCGAGAAGAATTCCAGCTCCTCGTCCCAGGCCGGGCTGGCGACCGAATAGGCGCGGTACACCGGCTTTTCGGCATTGGGCAGCCCGATCATGACGAACTCGCCGGAGCGGAAGCGCAGCGACTGCGGACGGGTGATGCGGAACGAGAACAGGCGGTCGGTGTAATGCTTCACCGAGACGACGGTTTCGGCATAGACATTGGCCGGAATCGGAAACTGCAGCGGACGGGCGCCGGCTGTGTTGAGTGCGGATGTGGTGTTCATCAATCCAACTCTGTCTTGCCCAAGCCACTACGCGGGCGCCAAACCGTTTCCTGCGCGCCCAGACCCTTCAGGTCCCGGCGTGCCGTTCACACACTCCAAAGCAGTAAGCTCTTGTGTCCCAAATTTATTAGTATACAAACGATATTTGTGTCAAGATACCACGCTAAAACAGCATTCCAAACTGCGGCATATTCATAGTCCTGGCATTTCGGGTTTCGACAATGAAAGAGAATTTTTCGGTGAAGCAGCCGGATTCCGCAGGCGACGTCGTTGCCGGCATCGATGTCGGCGGAACCTTCACCGACCTCATTTTGATCGACGGCAAAGATGGCGGAAAGGTGCATATCGCCAAGACGCCGACGACGGTCGACAATCAGGCGTTCGGCGTGGTTTCAGCGCTGGGCGCCACAGGCTTTGCCATAGACGGCATCGACCTCATCGTGCATGGCACGACCACCACCACCAATGCGGTGCTGGAACGCAGGCTGGCGAAAACCGGCATGATCACCACGCGCGGTTTTCGCGACGTGATCGAGCTTGGCCGCCGCACACGGCCGCAGCCCTACGGCATGACCGGAAGCTTCGTTCCGATCATCCCGCGCGATCTCCGGCTCGAAGTGTCGGAGCGCGTCGAGGCGTCGGGCGCGGTGCGCACGCCGCTCGACGAGGCCGAGATGCGCGACGCCGTGAAGACGCTGATCGGGGCCGGCTGCGAGTCCCTCGTCATCCATTTCCTGCATTCCTACGCCAACCCTGGACATGAGCGGCGCGCGGCCGAAATCGCCGCCGAGCTTTGGCCGAACGGCTACATCACGACTGGCCATGCGCTGCTGTCGGAAGCCCGCGAATTCGAGCGCGGCGTGACCGCCGCGGTCAACGCCTCGGTGCAGCCGATCCTCGAGCGTTATGTCGAGCGGCTGCGCAAGGAATTGGCCGCCAAGGGCTATGCCCGCGACTTCCTGATCATGAACGGCAATGGCGGCATGATCTCGGCCCGCTTCGTCACGCGCGAGTCGGCCAAGACCGTGATGTCAGGCCCGGCTTCGGGTGTCATCGCGGCCGCCTATACGGGCAAGCGCGCCGGCTTTGAAAACCTCGTCACCTACGACATGGGCGGCACCTCGACCGATGTGGCGCTGATCCGCAACGCCGAGCCGGCGGTCTCCAACGAGATCGAGATCGAATATGCGATGCCGATCCATGTGCCGATGGTGGCGGTGCATACGGTCGGCGCCGGCGGCGGCTCGATCGCGCGCGTCGATGCGGCCGGCCTGATCCAGATCGGCCCGGAAAGTGCCGGCGCCAATCCCGGTCCGATCTGCTACGGCCGCGGCGGCTTGGAGCCGACCATCACCGATGCCAATCTGGTGCTGGGACGGCTGGCGCCGAAAAAACTGCTGGCGGTCGAAAATCCGGTCACCGTCGAGCGCGTCACCGGCATTTTCGAGAACAGAATAGGCAAGGCCACCGGCCTCTCCGGCGTCGAGGCGGCGGGTGCAATCCTGCGGCTCGGCAACATGAAAATGGCCGGCGCCATCCGCATGGTCTCGGTGTCGCGCGGCCATGATCCGCGCGATTTCGCGCTGTTCGCCTTCGGTGGCGCCGGGCCGCTGCATGCCTCCGCCCTGGCGCGCGAACTCGGCCTGCCCCGTGTGCTGGTGCCGGCGCGTCCGGGCATCACCAATGCGCTCGGCTGCGTCGTGGCCGATCTGCGCCATGACTTCGTCAACACCATCAACCAGCCGGTCGCCGTGCTCGATGAAGCCAGGCTTCGCGAGGTGCTGGAACGTCACCGCGGGGAAGGCGAGGAACTGATCGGCAAGGAAGCGGTGAAGCCGGAAACGATCCGCGTCACGCACTCTGCCGACATGCAGTTCGTCGGCCAAACCCACATCATCAACGTGGCGCTGCCGTCTTCATCGGTGACAAGGCAAGAGTTGCAGGCGCTGTTCGAAAAAGCCTATTTCGCCCGCTTCAAGGTCGAGTTGCCGGAGATCCGCGCCAATCTGGTCAACCTCAACACGTCGGTGACGGGCGTGCGGCCGGCAATCGACCTGTCACGGCTGATCGACCCGGCCGGACGTACAAAGACGCTTGACGAGGCACGGCGCGAGATCAGGCCGGTCTGGTATGCCGGACGCTGGCACGATACGCCGATCTATGCGCGTGAAAAGCTGCCGCTCGATGCCGTCATCGAAGGGCCGGCGATCCTCGAACAGATGGATGCGACCACCGTGCTCGAACCCGGCGACCGCGCAAGATCGGACGCCGACGGCAACATCATCATCGATATCGGCGAGGCCTGAGATGCAAAAGCTCGACGCCATCACGCTTTCGGTCCTGCAGGCTGCCCTCCAGCAGGTCTGCGACGAGATGGATCTCACTTTCTCCCGCGCGGCCTTCTCGCCTGTCATCGCCGAAGCCAATGACCGCTCCGACGGCATCTACTCGGCCGTCGACGGCTCGCTGATCGCACAAGGCAGCCAGGGCCTGCCGGTGTTCGTCGGCGTCATGCAGTATTCGACCAGGACAGTGATCGAGATGATCGCCGCCGGCCGCTGCCTGCCACCTGAGCCGGGCGACATCTATATCGTCAACGATCCCTATCTCGGCGGCACGCATCTGATGGATGTGCGCTTCGCCATGCCGGTCTATCGCGACGGCAAGATATTTTGCTGGCTATCGAATACCGGCCACTGGCCCGATATCGGTGGCTCGGTGCCGGGCGGCTTCTCCGCTTCCGCCACAGCCGTCGAGCAGGAAGGCCTGCGGCTGCCGCCGGTCAAGCTGTTCAAGAAGGGCGTGCTGGACACGGAAATCTACGCCATCATCTGCTCCAACATCCGGGTCGCCGACCAGCGCATCGGCGATATAAGGGCGCAGGCCGCGGCACTGCTGATCGGTCAGGACCGGCTCAATGGAATCCTCGATCGTTACGGCAACGAAACTGTTGTCGAGGCGATCGCCGAACTGCGTCGCCGCGCCGCCGAGCAGATGCGCGCCAACATCTCCGCCATTCCCGATGGCACATACAGTTCGAAGGCCTTTGTCGACTCGGACGGCGTGGTCAACGAGCCGCTGACCATCGCGCTCGCCGTCGACAAGCAGGGCGACACGCTGACCTTCGACTTTACCGGCTCGTCAAAACCATGCGCGGGGCCCATGAACAGCGTGCTGGCGACGACCTTGTCGTCGGTCTATCTAGCCATGCGCCATATTTTCCCTGATGTGCCGATCAGCGCCGGCGCTTTCGAGCCGCTGATCGTCAAGCGGCCGGAAGGCACGTTCCTCGACGCCAAATACCCGCGTCCCGTCTCCGGCTGTGCGGCTGAAGTCTCGCAGCGCATCGCCGAGGCGGTGTTCGCGGCGATGGTGCAGGCGCTGCCGGAAAAGGTGACGGCCGCGCCCGCCGGCTCCAGCGGCAATTTCGCGCTCGGCGGCAACGATCCGGCCCGCGGCCGCGACTATGTGATGTATCAGATCTCCGGCGGCGGCTATGGCGGCAATTCCGGCCATGACGGCCTGACCAATGGCTGCTCGACCATCGGCATTTCGAAATCGCCGCCGGTCGAGATCATGGAGCAGGCCTTTCCGGTTCTCTACCGCCACTATGCCTTGCGCGAAGGCTCCGGCGGCGCCGGCAAGCAGCGCGGCGGTTTTGGCCTCGCCTATGAGGTCGAGATATTGCGAGGAGAGGCGCGCGCGTCCTTCGTCATGGACCATGGCCGTTTCGGCCCGCAAGGCGCGCTCGGCGGCAAGGACGGCGCGGTGAACACGGTGACCGTGTTCCGCGACGGCGAGGCACATGTGCCGCCGCATCTGTCCAAGGAACAGGACATCGCGCTCAAGGCCGGCGACCGCGTGAGGGTCGGCACGCCCGGGGGCGGCGGCTATGGTGATCCGCGTGAGCGCGACCCGAAACTGGTCGCCGAAGACATCAGGCTTGGTTACTACACCGTTGAACAAGCCAAAGAGCTGTTCGGAACCTGACAGCCGACAGGCCCGAGCCGCGTCAGGTCTGCAGCTTGGCCTTCAGCGCATCGGCGAATTTTTGCGCGATCTTCTTGAAGCCGGCGGGATCGGGATGCAGTTCGTTGGCCCAGTCGGCCACCTTCAACGTTCCCTGCGTGTCGACCAGATGGAAATTGTTGTTGGGATCGTCGGCCAGGCGCTTCACCACATCGCGGAACGCCGCCAGCGCGTCGTGAACGATGACCGTGCCCTTGCCGACCGTCCAGTTGCAGAAATCGAGCGACGGTTTCAGCCACGGGCCGACACAGGACGGATGCGCTCCGTTCGGGATCGGAAAATCATAGCAATGGCCAAAGATCGGCACGCCTGGCGCGACGCGGTCGCGCAGCGCGAACAAATCGAGATAGCAGGCCTCGACCATGCCGAGCGCCTTGGTGAAGCGGTTCTTGTTCAGCCCGGGGGCGTGGCCGTCATTGAAGTCAAGGAAGATGCAGAACTGGTCGCCGGCAATGTCGTTGCCACCGGCAGAGAACAGGATGGCATCGGGCTTGCCGTCCAGCCAGTTGGCCTTGTTGCGCAGGGCGGCGATCATGCGCTGCTGCTTGGGCAGCGACATCTCGTCGGTCGCCGCATCGCCATGATGGGCAAGGTTGAGGATGGTCGGCGGCATCGAGCCGATGCGGCGCAGCTGCGCGATCACGTCGGTGTCGACGAACGGAAAGCCGTTGCCGGTGAGCGGATAGTCGAACCAGGAATCGCCCTGCGCCAGCATCACCAGCGGCCGGTTGGCGACGGCCGCCTCGAGATTGCCGGCGCTTTCCCTTGCGGTTTCGAGCCGCTCGATGTTGGCCTGGTGAACCTTGATGCGCTTGGCGATGTCGTCGTCTATGCGCCGCTGCGCGGCTTCCTGCACGAATTCCTGCTGGTCCATCCCCAGGTCCCTCCCACGACCGTCTACTTCCAGCTGAACATGCGCCCATGTCCATGATCGGTCTGTAATTTAGATCACAGTAAGATTCCTGGGGAAGGACGGCTTGCCGCGCCGTGATCGCCGCAGAGCATGTCGTTTCCGTCTCCGTGGGGCCTGCAAAAGACCATAGACTTCTATCCTTGTTTTCGCGCAATTCCGGACGGGAAACCGCCAACACCTTCCCTGGAATTGCTTAGTCAACGGAGATCAGGAACATGCGTCTTTTCGGTCGTTTCGTGCTTGCCGCTTCCGCCGCCCTGCTGCTTGGGACCGGTGCTGCCTCCGCCGAGAAACTCAGGATCGGGACCGAGGGCGCCTATCCGCCTTTCAACTATGCCAACTCGGACGGCACGCTGGGCGGCTTCGACATCGACCTCGGCAAGGCGCTGTGTGCCGAGATGAAGGCCGAGTGCGAATTCTCCGTACAGGATTTCGATGGTTCCATTCCGGCGCTGCAGGCCGGCAAGTTCGACGCCATCATCAACATCACCATCACGCCGGAACGGGCCGAGAAGGTCGAGTTCACCCACAAATATTACCAGACGCCGCCGGCCATCGCCGTGCCGAAGGATTCGACCATCGCCGGCACATCGCCGGACGATCTGAAGGGCAAGGTGCTGGGCGTGCAGAGCGCAACCATCCACCAGAATTTCGCCGAGCAGAAATACTCCGGCTCGACCGTTAAGGCCTATCCGACCGGCGACGACGCCCGCACCGACATGGCCAATGGCCGGCTCGACGCGATGATGGACGGCTCGATCATCCTGACCGAATGGCTGAAGAAGCCCGACGGCGCCTGCTGCAAATTGCTCGGCACGTTGACGGCAGATCCGGCCATTCACGGCCCCGGCGTCGGCATCGCGCTGCAGAAGGGCAACAAGGAACTGGCCGACAAGTTCAATGCCGCCATCGACGCCCTGCGTGCCAACGGCAAGTACAAGGAAATCAACGACAAGTACTTCGCCTTCGACGTCTACGGGGGTTAATCCCTCAGCCAACCCGACCTCGGCAGCGCCACCCGGCGCTGCCGTTTTCATGAGATGACGGAGAAGTTTCTTGGTTGAGCGGCGCTCCCCTTTCTACACCAGCATCGTTGGCCTCGGCGCCACGATGGGCCGGGTCGGCGGCGACTTCGTCTCGGCCAAAACTTATTCCGGCATCGCCGACGAGCATCTGAACACGCGCAAGAATGTCGGCGTGCAGGATCTCAGCACCATGGGCAAGATGGACATCAAGGGGCCGGAAGCCGAGGCGCTGGTCAACCACATCATCGTCAACGATGCCGCCGCGATGAAGCCCGGCCAGGTGCGCTATTCCACCGTCTGCCGCGACGATGGCGGCATCATGGACGACCTCACCGTGTTCCGGCTGGCGCCTGAGCATTTCATGCTGGTGACCGGCTCGGTCAACCGGCTGAAGATGCTGCCCTGGCTGCAGCATCATGCTGAAGCGCGAAAGGCCTATGTCACCGACATCACCGCGGCCGTCGCCTTCCCGACCATACAGGGGCCGCGCTCACGCGAGCTGCTGAAAGCTATAGTGTCGGATGCCGATCTCGAAGAGTTGAAACGCTGGGCGTTCACTTCAGGGCGCGTCGGCGAGACCAAAGTCCTGATCTCACGCACCGGGGTGACCGGCGAGCTCGGCTTCGAACTGTTCGTGCCGGCGGACGAGGCCACTTCCGTCTGGGACGCGCTGATGCGGACCGGTAGCGATTTCGGCCTGAAGCCATACGGCGTGCTGGCCATGTTCACGCTCGGGCTGGAAAAGGCCTATCCGGCGCATGGCATCGACATGGACGAGAGCCGTACGCCCTTCCATGTCGGGCTCGATCGCTGGATCAAGTTCGACAAGGGCGAGTTCATCGGCCGCGAGGCATTGCTCACAATTCGCGGCAAGGGGCTCGACGAACGCTGGACCGGGCTGATTCTCGACGGTGACAAGCCGGCCGCGACGGATGCCAGGGTTTTCGCCGACGGCGAGGATGCCGGTGTCGTCACCTATAGCGATCACGGCTATTCGCTGGGCAAGGTGCTGGCGACCGCGCATCTGCGGCTGCCGTTCACCGCCATCGGCACCGAACTCAGCATCGACATTGACGGCAAGCCGACCCGCGCGGTGGTGGCGCCGATGCCATTCTTCGATCCTGAAGGCGCTCGGCTGCGGGCCTAAATCAGGCTAACTTCGCTAGCAGCCGCATAAACGTGGCCGCTTCCTTGGCCGTCAGCGGCGCCAGTGTCTCCTGGGTGATGGCGCGGGCCAACGGGATCAGCCGTTCGATCGCCTCGCGTCCCTCGGGCGTGAGGTTGACCAGCAGCCGCCTCTTGTCGACCTCGTGCTTGGTCAGGTCTACCAGGCCTCGCGCCTTCAGCCGGTCGATGACGCCCTTGACCGTCGCCGCGTCCATGGCGATCAGCGTGCCCAACTGGTTCTGCGAGGTCTCGCCGACATCGTGCAGCTTGGCAAGTGCAGCAAATTGCGGCGGCGTCAGGTCGCTGATCTGGGCGGCAAAGATCGAGACATGGCGCTGATGCGCCTTGCGCAGGATGAAGCCGACCTGCTCCTGCAGGCGGTAATCATGTTCGTCGGGCTCTTCGGCCTCGACCAGCTTGAGAAGATTGTCACCGCCGCTCATCGCAGGCCATCCCAGGCCTTGATGTCGCCTGCAGCCAGGCCGCCCATGCGGTCGTGCACGCGCGGGCCGCAGCTCATAGCGAGGCAAAACAGGATTTCGTCGGCACGCGGCCCGTCGCTGAGGCCGACCTCCATGGCGTCGAAATGGCTGCGGACATAGGCAGCGTTGGTGTGGCCGAGCGGCACGTCGAGCCGCGAGCCGAACGCCCCGACCTTGGTTGCCGACGGCACGATCGCCTTGGCGTCGCCCAGCCGCTCGCGCATGGCATAACCGCCCGGCACATGCCAGAGCGCGCCGTGCTCCAGCTCCCCTGACGAACCGACGATGGTGCCCTTGCCGTAGGCGTCGATCTGCTTGATGTCGCCGCCCAATGCGGCAATGAGCTTGTCGGTGAGCAGCAGGCCGAGCGGCTTCAGATCGTCCATGGCGCTCTGCAGTTCTTCGACGTAGCGGCCGGCGAACGGGTTCTTCACCAGGGCCACGGCTGCAGCGCGGCGGCGCGGCAGAGCAGCGACCGGCCCGCCATCGTGAAAGATCTCTTCGGTAAGAACCGCGATCTTGCGGATCGGAAACTCAGGCATGGGCAACTTCCTTCCCTGGACTTTTGTTGGGCGCGGCAAGCGCCATGGAACCACTGATGCGGGCTTCCCCGCCTAGAAACAGCGCCGATGCGGCAATCAGGCCGCGCCGGCGAAAATCTTCGGCGACGGCAAGGCCATTGTCCAGCGCCCGCTCCACATCGCCACGCGCGAGCATGCCGACGGCTTGTGTCACCAGCCGTGCACCGAGATCGCTGTCGGGCACCAAGTCCTGCGCGGGAATGCGCTTGATGGCGGGATTGCCGGGCAGGTCGACGGCGTTGGCAATGAGTGTCGCGGCCGCATCGGCCTCGGCGCCGGTGCGCGCGAGCACGGTGACGGCGTCGGCAATGCCAAGCGAGAACGAACGGCCGCGCCAGCCGCTCGTGGCGACGCCGCGCACGCCGTCCGCCGAGCGAATGGTGAGACGGTCGGCCAAGCCGTTGCCGGTGCCGGCGATCGCCAGGTTCATCGACTGGCCCTTGCCGATGTGGAGTGCGCTGTCGCCGCCATTGTTGACATAGGCGCGGTCGAGTCTGCGGCCTGCAAGCAATGCCGAGAGCATTTCGTCGGCTACCGATCCGGCGACGGCGGCCATCGGCGTGATGAAGCTTTCCGCCAAGGGCATGACGGCTGCTTCCATGCGCCGCGCGGTCGGGCCGGCGAAGGTGCGCGGCGCCAGGAAAAATGCCGGCAGCCGCAATTCGGGAAGCTCCTCGACCAACTCGATCAGGATCGTCTGGAAGCGCTCGATCGCCTGATCGTAGGCGGCACGACACTCAGCCGCCTCACCAAAGGCCTCGACGATCAGGTCGATCGGCCCGTGGTTGAGGTGCAGCCGCTTGCCGTCCTGCAGCCAGTGGACTTGCGGGCCTTGCATCACGCGGCCCCGTTCGAGCCGGCGCGGCGCAACTGCGCCAGCGGCGGCCATGGATTTTGACAGGCAGCCCCGGAGCCGCGACGCGGATTGAGGTATTCGCCGCCCTTGGCAACAATATCCTCGACGCTGCGTATCTCGGCCTCGTAGCCGCCCAGCCTGACATAGTCGTCGCGGCGCAGCGTGAACTCGATCGGCGCCACCAGGGCCGGGGTCGGCACATAGCCGAACGCGCCTTCCGGCACGCGCGTGACGTCGACCATCAGCGTGATGCCGCCGCCCGGCCAGACATAGACCGGCGCGCCGCCGACGGTGACATAGGTCTTCAAGCCCTGCACCGAGCGGGTGAGATTGACCGGGTTTTCGGTGACCCCGGCGCGCAGCGACCCGCCGGCGCCGCCGATGAACAGCACGGTGCAGAGCGCCGGTTCGCAATTGTCCTCGATCAGGCCGACCGATTTTTGCAACCGGTCCGGGAACGGTTTTTCCACAGGCTTCAACTCGTCGTCGAGCTCGTAATAGGCGAACTGCTCGCCAGTGGTCGACACCATCAACAGCGACAGGCCAGGACGCGCGCCCTTCTTGGAATTCCATTCGCCGAGGATCGACAGCGGGTCGGAAATGCTTGTGCCGCCCCAGCCGAGGCCGGGCTCGGAGACCTTGAAGTAGCGGCCCGGCGTCGAACGGCGGCCGATGATTTTTATCCCCGTATCCTGCCAGCCCAGCACCTTGCCGGCTTGATGCTCCGACACGACGCCGGTGATGTGGTCGTCGACCACCACCACTTCGTCGACCAGGCCGCGCCATTGCGTGGCGAACATGCCGATGGTGGCCGAGCCGCAACCGACGCGCATGCGATGTTCCTGCTTGCCGTCGATGACAGGTGGTTTGCCGGCTTCGACGATGATGGTGGCGCCACCGTCGATGGTCAGTTCGACAGGCTTGCGGTTGCACAGATTGAGCATCGCGTCGCAGGTTGCCCGGCCTTCGGCCTTGGAGCCGCCGGTCAGATGATGCACGCCGCCCAGCGACAGCATCTGCGAGCCATATTCGCCTGTCGTGACGTGGCCGATCGGCTCGCCTTGCGCGCGCACGATTGCCGTTTCGGGGCCGAGATGACGGTCCGTGTCGATCTTCACCTTGACGCCGCAGTACGAAAAAATGCCTTCGGTGACCACGGTCACCAGATCGACCCCCTCGACCTCCTGGCTGACGATGAAGGGAGCCGGCTTGTAGTCGGGATAGGTGGTGCCGGCGCCGATTGCAGTGACGAAGCGGCGGCCGGTGTTGACCAGTTCGCCGTCCCATTGCTCGCCCTCGGCAGTGAAAGGCACGACCGCGGCGCCGCTCTCTGCCGCATGGTCGAGGATGGTCAGCGGGTCCATACGCACGATGCGGCCACCGACATTGCCGTAGCGGTCGCAGGCGCCGGTGCGGCCATCGGCGATGTAGCACATGACCGGACAGGCATCGCAGCGGATCTTTTCCGCCACCAGCTTTTCGCCGGGATCGTGGGTTTCGAAGCGTTCGGCAAGCTCGCTCATCGGCGTGCCTCCTTGTCGTCGATGCCATCTTTTTCGCGGATGGCGGCGCGGATGCGCGTCGGCGTCGCCGGAACCTTGGTGATGAGAAGGCCGGTTGCGTGGCGGATGGCATTGAGGATGGCGGGTGCGGTCGGGATCAGCACATGCTCGCCCAGGCCCTTGGCGCCGAACGGCCCCTCGGGATCGGGAACCTCGATCAATATGTGCTCGATCTCAGGCACGTCGCCGATGGTCGGAATGAGATAGTCGTGCAGATTCTCGGTGCGGCCGGGGATGTATTCCTCCATCAGCGCCATGCCGATGCCTTGCGCGATGCCGCCCTCGATCTGGCCTTCGACCAGAAGCGGGTTGATCGCCTTGCCTACATCGTGCGCGGCGGTGATTTTCAAGAGCTTCACCGTGCCGAGCTTGAGGTCGACCTCCAGTTCGGCGATCTGCGCGCCATAGCCATAGACGGCGTAAGGCTTGCCCTGGCCCTTGGCGTCGAGCGGCAGCGTCGGCGGGTCGTAGGTTTCCTCGGCGCGGAAGACGTAGCCGTCCGCATCGACATCGAGGGCGGGGAGATCGATGCGCCGAGTGGCTTCGCCCTCGCGAATGACGATCGCCGGGCCGTCCAATTGCAGGCTCGCGTTCTCCGAGACATTGGCAAAACGCAGGATCTTTTCGCGCAAGGCGCGGCCGGCCTTCTCGGCCGCCTTGCCGGTGACAAAAGTCTGGCGCGAGGCCGATGTTTTGCCGGCGTCGGGGCTGATCGCGGTGTCGGCGCTCTTCAGCTTGAATTTTTCCAGCGGCAGGCCGAGTGCGTCGGCGCAGATCTGGGCGATGACGGTGTTGGAGCCCTGGCCGATATCGACGGCGCCCTGGTGCAGGATGACGTCGCCCTCCGGCGAGATACCGACCCTTATGGTCGACGGATTGGGCAGCGAGGTGTTGCCGCAGCCATACCAGCAGGACGCGATGCCGACGCCGCGCTTTTTGCTCGTATTGGCATTGTTGAATGTATCTGCGTCGGCCGTCGCGCGAGCCCAATGCGGCCGCAAGGAGTCGAGGCACTCGAATATGCCGACGCCCGACTCCAGTCGCTGTCCGGTAACCGTTTCGGATCCGTTCCGAAGGCAGTTCTTCAGCCGAAAATCGAGCCGGTCCATGCCCAGCTTGCCGGCGAGCTCATCATAGAGCGTCTCCTGCATGATCGTCGCCTGCGGCACGCCGAAGCCGCGGAAGGCGCCGGAAATCGGCCCGTGGGTGTGGATGGCGCGGCCTTCGGCGCGGTAATTCGGCGTCGCATAGGGACCGGAGGCATGCACCGGCACGCGGTTGGCGACGGTCGGGCCCCAGCTGGCATAGGCGCCGGTGTTGAAATCGCCGGAAAAGATCATGCCGGTGACATGGCCCTCGGCGTCAGTGCCGATCGTCGCCTTCATCTCGGCTGGGTGGCGCTTGGTGGTCGACATCATCGATTCGGTGCGGGTGTAGGCAAGCGCCGCCGGCCGGCCGGTTTTCAGCGCCACAAGGCCGATGAGCGGCTGCAGTGAAACGTCCAGTTTCGAGCCGAAGCCGCCGCCGGTCGCGGTCGGCACGATGCGCACCTTGTCGACGGCAAGACCGAGCACCTTTGCCGTTTCGTCACGGTCCATATAGGGGGCCTGGGTGCAGGCGACGACGACCAGCGTGTCGCCGTCCATGTAGGCATGGCCGGCTTCCGGCTCGATATAGGCGTGCTCGACATAGGAGGTGTCGATGGCACCGGACACCGTGTAAGCAGCCTCGCCAAGCGCCGCCTCGGGGTCGCCGCGCTCGACAAAGCCCTTGGTCAACAAATTGGCCGGGCGGTTCGCGTGGATGAGCGCAGCCCCTTCTGCCTGCGCGTCGCCGGGCTGCAGAAAATGCGGCAGCTCGGTCCAGCGGACCGGGAAATCCTGGAGGTCGAGATCGAGCATGGCCTCGCGCTCGCCGGCGACCAGCGCCACTGCCTCGCCGCGCAGCCGCGCAAAGCCTTCGGCCAGCGCCGGCTGGTCGGCAAACGGACCGATGACGCCGAAACAGTTTTTTCCCGGAATGTCGGCGGCGGTGAAGACGCCGACGATGCTGGGATGCGACTTCACCCAGCCCTCCAGGTCGCCGAAGGCGAAGCCGGCATGATAATGCGGCGAGCGGACCACCAGCACGGCCAGCGCATCGGCGGGAAAGGCATCGGCGCCGAATTTTTCAGCGCCGGTGACTTTTGGCACGCCGTCGAGCCGGACCGGGGAGGCGCCTACAGCATTCCCTGTGGTTGGCATTCTACGTTCAAAGTTGAATTCCAACGAATGACGTTGGCGCTGCCCCTCACCCTTACCCTCTCCCCGTGAAGAACGGGGAGAGGGGAGCGTCGGCGCTGGAGCACTTCCCTTCTCCCCGTCACTATACGGGGTGAAGGTGCCGGCAGGCGGATGAGGGGCAGCGCCGTCGGTCGACGTCCCGAACCGTCCCGCATCCATCACTGCCGCGACGATCTTTCTGTAGCCGGTGCAACGGCAGAGGATGCCGCCCAGCGCATCCTGCACCTCGGTCTCGGTCGGATTCGGCGTGCCATCCAGCAGCGCCGTTGCCGCGACCAGCAGCGCCGGCGTGCAGATGCCGCATTGCGCGGCGCCATGCGCCAGGAAAGACGCCTGCAGCGCCGACAGCCGGCGATCGGCGAGGCCTTCGACGGTCGTTACGGACGTCCCGGCTGCGGAGGCCGCCGGCATCAGGCAGGCGCAGACGGCGTCGCCGTCGACCAGCACCGTGCAGGCGCCGCAATCGCCGGCATCGCAGCCAACCTTGGTGCCCGTCAGCTGCAATTCGTCGCGCAAAACCTGCGACAGACGGCGCAGCGGCGGCACATTGACCGAGACGGCGGCGCCATTGACGGCGAAGGCGATCTCGGCGCGCTCGATGCCGAGGCCCGGCACGAGGTCGGGCAGGGCTTCAATCATCTCAGAGTGGCTCATGCCGCCACCATGCTGTTGTCGTTCGTCAGCCCGCAGGCCCCCAGCACGGCGCGAGCGACAAGCTCGCGCGCTGCGTCGAGCCGGTATTCGGCGCTGCCGCGCACGTCGGCAATCGGCGAGAGCTCGGCCATCGGCGCGGACAGGAGAGCATCGGCGAGTGCCGGGCCGACAGGCTTGCCCACCAGCACGGCTTCGACAGCGGCGAGCCGCCTGGCGACGGCCGAGCAGGACCCGACCGCGACAGCGGCTTCCATGACTATGCCACTCTCGGCAACGAGGCGCGCCGCCACCATGGCGATGGAGATGACGAGGTAGCGCCGCGCACCGAGCTTGACGAAGGCCGACGTGCCGGCAGAGGCCCGCTTCGTGATGCGGATGGCGGTGACCAGTTCGCCCGGCAGCAAAGCGGTGCGGCGGTTGCCGAGAATGAACTCCTGCAGCGGCAGATGACGCGTCGCGGCTGCAGAGCGCAGCTCGACCTCGGCGTCCAGCACCAGCAGTCCCGGAACGCCATCGGCGGCAGGCGAAGCATTGCAGAGATTGCCGGCGATCGAGGCGACATTCTGGATCTGCAGGGAGCCCACTTCGCGCGCGGCCTGCTTCAGCGCATCGAAAGCCGCCGGCAATGGATGGCGGACAAGGTCGGTCCAGGTGGTGCGGGCGCCCAAAACCCAATGGGTTTCGGTCTCGGCAATGCCGCGCAGCGAGACCAGGCCGTTAATATCGAGAACATTGTCGCGGAACGGTTTGGCGCCCTGCGCCGGATAGAAATCGGTGCCGCCGGCAAGCACGCGCCAGGCGCCCTCGCCCAGCAGAGCGAGCGCCTCGTCGAGCGTGGCGGGTTTCGCGTAACGGATCACGCTTTGCCTTCCAAAAAAATAGGCCTTCCCATTGGGACCTTCAAAAGGTGGGGTCTTCCCGAACCCCGCCAATGTCTGATCAGGCCAAATTCATTCGTATGCAAATGATATCAAGCTGGCGGAAATTGTCAAAGCCGGAGTTTAAGGGAACCCGGCCGCCAAGCATTTCTTACGCTTGCAGAGGTTGACGCAGGCGGCCATCCGGTCAAGTTTCAGTCGCATCAGCGGCGTATTTCACTCGATCCCCCGTTCGAGACGTAGAAGAGGAGAGGCGCCATGGCCGACGAAGCGCTTGTTGTCATCGACCTGCAAAACGACTTCTGCCCCGGCGGCGCACTGGCGGTTGCCGGCGGCGACGAAATCGTGCCGCTGGTCAACGATCTGATTCGGCATGCCGAGCATGTCGTGCTGACGCAGGACTGGCACCCGGCCGGACATTCGAGCTTTGCCTCCAGCCATCCGGGGGCGCAGCCCTTTAGCGCGATCGAGATGCCCTATGGGCCGCAGACGCTGTGGCCGGACCATTGCATCCAGGGCAGCCTCGGCTCGGATTTTCACTCGGGGCTCGCCTGGACCAAGGCCGAGCTGGTGATCCGCAAGGGATTTCGCCCTGATATCGACAGCTACTCCGCCTTCTTCGAGAACGACCACAAGACGCCGACGGGGCTCGCCGGCTACCTCAAGGAGCGCAGCATCGACAGTGTGACCCTGGTTGGCCTGGCGACCGACTTCTGCGTTGCCTTTTCGGCCCTCGACGCGGTCAAGCAAGGCTTCAAGACGACGGTGCGGCTCGACGCGTGCCGCGGCATCGATCTAAACGGTTCGGTCGAGGCGATGCTGAAGAGGATGCGCGATGCCGGGGTGAAGCTCGAAGACCCGATCTCGGAGTGACTGGATCGTGACGCATCGAGGGGGCTGCACACAGTTGGGGAAGGCTTTCGCGGCAGGTGTACTCGCTTCCGCTGTGTCTCCGCAAATGGCCTTCGCGGCCGAGGCCCGCGGCCTGCCCGATGCTGCCATGTCGCTGTGGTGGGCGCTGCCTTTCGCCGGCCTGCTGCTCTCGATCGCCACCGGACCGCTGCTGTTCCACCATGTCTGGGAGCATCATTACGGCAAGATCGCCGCCGGCTGGGCAGCGCTGGCGATCATCCCCCTGATGGTTGCATTCGGCGTTCCGGTAGCCGGCGAAGCCGTGCTGCACACGCTGCTCACCGAATACATGTCGTTCATTATCCTGCTGTTCGCGCTCTACACCATTTCGGGCGGCATCCTTGTGGCCGGCAACATCCATGGCACGCCGCTGGTCAATGCCGGGCTGCTGCTCGTCGGGGCAATGCTGGCCTCGGTGATCGGCACCACCGGCGCCTCGATGATCCTGATCCGGCCGATGCTGCGCGCCAACGACAACCGGCAGTTCAACGCCCATGTCGTCATCTTCTTCATCTTCCTGGTGTCCAACATCGGCGGCTCGCTGACGCCCTTGGGCGACCCGCCATTGTTCGTCGGCTTCCTGCGCGGCGTCGACTTCTTCTGGACGACGGCGAACCTCTGGCGCGAGACGCTGTTTACCGGCGGCCTGGTGCTGCTTGTCTTCCTGGCCATCGACATCATGCTGCATCGCCGTGAAGGCGGCGCGCCGAAGATCAAGGATCCGACGCCGGATACGAAGGTGCGTCTGCGCGGCCTGGCCAATCTGCCGCTGCTGGCCGGCGTCATCGCCGCCATCCTGCTGTCGGCAGCGTGGAAGCCGGGCGTGAGCTTTTCAGTGCTGGGCGTCAGCCTCGAATTGCAGAACCTGGCGCGCGACGCCATCATCCTGGGGCTCGCCGGACTGTCGCTTGTCGTTTCCCTCAAGAGCCATCGCGAGGCGAACGGCTTCACCTGGGGCCCGATCGCGGAGGTGGCAAAACTGTTTGCCGGCATCTTCGTCTGCATCGTGCCGGTCATCGCCATCCTTCGCGCCGGCCATGACGGGGCGCTGGCGCCGCTGGTCGCGCTGGTGACGTCACCCACCGGCCAGCCCAATGATCTCGCCTATTTCTGGCTGACCGGCGGGCTGTCGTCCTTCCTCGACAATGCGCCGACCTATCTGGTGTTCTTCGAACTCGCAGGCGGCGACGCGCGGCACCTGATGACGGAGGCGGCCTCGACGCTGGCTGCCATTTCGGCCGGCGCGGTGTTCATGGGCGCCAACACCTATATCGGCAATGCCCCCAACTTCATGGTCTACGCCATCGCCCGGCATCGCGGCGTGAAAATGCCGGGCTTCTTCGGCTACATGGCGTGGTCGGGCGTGGTGCTGATCCCGATATTTCTGATTACAGGTTTTGTCTTCTTTGCGTGATGCGAAGGGCGCTGGGCCCTTACCTACCCCGTGTGGGGAGGTCGGACCGAAGGTCCGGGTGGGGGTAGGTGCCGCCCCCACCCGGCTGCTTCGCAGCCACTTGTCGGGGCGAGCCACGGGTCTCGCCCGTCCTTCGGACCCCCACAAGGGGGAGGGTAATCTTAGCCGACGCCCACATATCGGCGCACCGCCGACGGATCGGCGCGAAGCTGTTCGACATCCACCGTCTCGCGGTTACGGCCGTTTTCGATGAAGCAGACGCGGTCGGCGACGGACAGCACGGCGTCGACGCGCTGTTCGACCAGAATGGTGGAGACACCTAGCTCACGCAGCTTCACCACCGTCTCGCGGATCTTGGCGATCATCGACGGCATCAGCCCCTCCGTCGGCTCGTCTAGCAACAGCACCTGCGGCTCAAGGCAAAGCGCACGGGCCATGGCCAGCATCTGCTGCTCGCCGCCGGACAAAGTGCCGGAGCGCTGGCGCAGCCGCTGGCGCAGCAGCGGGAAGAGATCGAGCACGCTTTCGCGCGTCGCTCTGCCCTTGCCGCGCGCCATCAGACCGATCTCGATGTTTTCCGCCACCGTCATCTCGGCGAACAGCCGCCTGCCTTGCGGTACATAGGCGACGCCGGCCTTGGGCACCTCATGCGCCGGCAGGCCGGTCAACTCCTTGCCGGCGAGCCGGATCGAGCCGGCGCTCGACGGAACCAGCCCCATGATCGCTTTCAGCGCCGTCGTCTTGCCGGCGCCGTTGCGACCGAACAGGCACAGCACCTCGCCCTTGTTGAGCACGAGATCAAGCTCGTAGAGCACCTGGACCTCGCCATAGAAGCAATCGAGCCTGGAGATGGTCAACGCTTCAGTCTCGTGGGCCTCAGTCTTGGGGGCTTCGCTCATGGCGCCGTCCCCAGATAGGCTTCCTGCACCTGTGTGTTGGCGCGAACCTGTTCGGGCGTGCCTTCGGCCAGGATCCTGCCGGCGTTGAAGACGGTGATGCGGTCGGCCAGCTGCATGACGACCGGCATGTTGTGCTCGATCAGGAGCACGGTGGCGCTCTTGGCAATCTCGCGCACCAGTCCGATGAAATTGTCGATCTCGCTGTCGGCCAGCCCCTGCGTCGGCTCGTCGAGGATCAAAAGCCGCGGCTTAAGCGCCAGGCCCATCGCGACTTCCAGCAGGCGCTGGTGGCCGTAGGAAAGCTGGCCGGCCGGCATATGGGCGCGGCCGGCAAGTCCGGTGCGTTCCAGCGCGGCCATGACGCCGGTGCGCACCGCACCTTTCGAGCGGCCATCGGTCAGCGTGCGCTGCACCGGCAACGCGACATTATCGTAGGCAGAGAGGTTGGCGAAGACGCTGGTGATCTGGAAGGTGTAGGCGATGCCCCGGCGCACCCTGAGATAGGCCGGCTGGCTGGTGATGTCGGCGCCGTCGAAGACGATCATGCCGGACGATGGCTGAATGCGGCCGCTGACCAGGCTGACGAAGGTGGTTTTGCCGGCGCCATTGGGGCCGATGACGGCGCGGATCTCGCCCGGCATCAGCTGAAAATCGACACCATCGACGGCGCGCAGGCCGCCGAAACTGCGCGCCAGGCCTTTGGTGGTCAGCAACGGCATCATGGGAGCCACCCGAGCCAGCGCTGGCGGATGGTGCCCAGAATGCCTTTGGGGAAAAACAGCACCAGCAGGATGAGCGCAATACCGACGATCAGGAGATAGGCGGAGGTGTAGCCGCTGGCGGTGTCGATGACATAGTACATGAACACCGTGCCGAGCAGCGCGCCCAGCGTCGTGGCGGCGCCGCCGAGCAGCACCCAGAGCAGCGGCAGGATGGAATACTGCACCGAGGCAAAGCTCGAGCCGACATAGCCGAACAGCAGCGCATAGGCCGCACCCGAGGCGGCGCAGATGGTGCCGGAGACGACGACGGCGATCAGCTTGTTGGAGAAGGTGTCGTAGCCCAGCATTTTCGTGCGCTCCTCGTTCTCGCGCACCGCGACCAGCACGCGGCCATAGCGGGAGCGGACGATGGCGAGGGTGATCAGCAGCACGACCGAGAACAGCGCCAGCGCGCTCATGTAGCGCACGGTCGGGTTGGTTAGGTCGAGCGATGTCGCGCCGAAGGCCAGAACCCGCGCCGGCTGCGGCACGACCAGACCCTGGTCGCCGCCGGTCCAGGCGGCGAAATAGAGGATGACGAGGTAAAACACCTGCGCGAACATCATGGTGACGATCATGAAGGCGACGCCGGTGGTGCGCAGCGCCAGCAGGCCGATCACCAGTGCCAGCAGCGCGCCGCAGGCGATGCCGGCGAGGAAAGCCAAAGGCACGCTCCAGCCGAGATGGATGACCGCGAGACCAGCGCCATAGAGCCCGGCGGCGAAGAACATGGCGTGGCCGAGGCTGAGCAGGCCGACATAGCCGAACAGCATGTTGTAGCCCATGGCGAACACCGCCAGCACCATGATTCGGGCCAGCAGGCCATGATGGTAGTCGGGCAGGACGAAGCTCAGCGCAAACAGTAGCGCGATGACGCCGAGATGCAATGCATAGGCTTTTGCCGGCGAAGCTTCGCTCATCGCGACGCCTGCCCGAACAGGCCCTGCGGCCGGAATACCAGCACCATGGCCACCAGCAGCGTGGCGATGATCTTGGCCAAAGTCGGCGAAAAGAACACCGAGATGATGCCGTCGGACAGGCCGATCAGCACGGCGGCGACGACGGTGCCGCGCAGCGAGCCGAGGCCGCCGATGATGACGACGATGAAGGACAACAGCAGCGGGTCCTGTCCCATCAGATAATGCGCCTGACTGATCGGCACGATCAGCACGGCGGCGATGGCCGCCAGCATGGCGCCGAGCCCGAAGACGCCGGCATAGACGCGGTCGACCGGAATGCCGAAGGCCTGCGCCGTCTCGCTGTCATATTGGGTGGCGCGCATGATGAGGCCGATCTTGGTGCGCGTCAGCACCAGCCAGGTGGCGATGAGCAGAAGGGCCGAAGCGGCAATGATCGACAGCTTGTAGCCGGAATAGCCGAACCAGGGCAAAAGGATGCGGTAGCTGAAGGGCGGCTCCACCGGGCGGGCTTCCGGGCCATAGAAGCTCAACGCCAGCTGCTGGATGATGTAGAGCATGCCGATCGTGGCGACGATGGTGGCTTCCGGATTGTAATTGAGCCGCCGCAGCACAAGCCGCTCGGCTACCAGCGCAATGGCGCCGACAATCAGCGGCGCAATCACCAGCGCCGCCAGGAAGCCGAGCGTGGGATGGCCGGGTATCGCCGTCGAGATCGCCCAGGCCAGCACCGCGCCCAGCATGAAGAACTCGCCATGGGCGACGTTGACGACGCGCATGACGCCGAACACCAGCGACAGCCCAAGCGCCGTCAGCGCCAACACGGCGGAGGTGACAAGGCCTTCGAGGGCGGCGAGGAGGAGATGGGGTCCGAAATGCATTCAGGGCGCCCTTACCCTCCCCTTGTGGGGAGGGTGACCGCGCAGCGGTCGGGTGGGGGTTGGGCACGGGCCGTCGCGACCCCCCCCCCCCCACGGGGGCCGAGGCAGGAGAGAGGGGGAGGGGGGGGCGCCCCCCCCCCCCCCCCGGGGGGGGGGGGGGGCCCGCCCCGGGGGGGGGGGGGGGTTGGGCCCGGCCCGGCGCGACCCCCACCCCGTCTCGCAAGCTTCGCAAAAGGCCGAAGCTTGCGTGCCGACCCTCCCCACAAGGGGGAGGGTAAGGCGCCTCACAGCGCCTGCGTCGTATAATCCCCTTCGGCCTCGTAAAGCCCGTCCTCGATCTTGGTCTTGTGGACGACATTCAGCTTGCCACCTTCGACC
This sequence comes from Mesorhizobium sp. M0761, assembly GCF_040320205.1. Lineage (NCBI taxonomy): Bacteria > Pseudomonadati > Pseudomonadota > Alphaproteobacteria > Hyphomicrobiales > Phyllobacteriaceae > Mesorhizobium > Mesorhizobium sp. M0761. The sequence goes on along the minus strand of NZ_JAMYPF010000002.1, from coordinate 457,832 downwards.
TTGGAGATGTTCTGGATGCCAAAACACTGGTGGATCTTGCCGTTGAAGGTCTTCGGCCCCTGCGGATGCTCCGGCCCTTCGGCGAATTCGGTCAGCGCCTCGGTCGCCTCGACCAGCTTGGCGCGGTCTTCCGGGCCCTTGTAGCCGGCGTCTTCCATCGCCTTCTTGACGACATAGAGCGTCTCCCAGCAGCCGAACATGTGGGCGGCGGTGGAGACGTCCTTGGGGTCGCCAACGGCAGCGCCATTTTCGTCGATGCCGACGGCGGCGCGGTAGGCTTTCTGCGCGGCCGAGTCATTGGCCTGGGCATAGCGCGGCGAGCCTTCCCAGAAATGGCTGCCGTCCAGGAATTCGAGGCCGGGGCTGTTGATGTCGGTGGCTTCGAGCGAATCGATGAAGCCGAACAGCTGCGGCCGGTTGGAGCCGTAGAACTCGCCGAGTTCCTTGACGAAGGTGAGCACGGCCGGGCCGACCATCACGTGGTAGATGACTTCGGTCTCGGCGGGTATCTGCGGGAAGTATTTCGTGAAAGACGACTCTGTCGGCGGGATGGCGATCTGGGCGATGACCTCGGCGCCTTGCGCCTTCAGCGCCGGCGGCAGGTAGTCGCGATGGTCGTAGCCGAAGGCGAAATCCGGGAAGATCTGCGTCACCTTCTTGCCGGCATTGGCCGCGATCCATGGCGCCATCGACTGGATCTGGCTCTTCACATCGGTGATGCCGGGCTGGAAGACGTAGCGGTTGAGCTTGGTCGAAGCGACATGGTGGCCTTCGCTGACGACGAAATAAGGGATCTTGTTTTCGCCGGCGGCCGGCGCCGAGCCGATCACGACATGCGAGAACAGCGTGCCGAAGACGATGTCGGTCTTGTGCTGGGTGGCGAACTTGCCGACCACTTCGGCGCCACGGCCGGGATCGGTGCCGTCATCCTCGATCACCAGTTCGACCGGCCGGCCGTTGATGCCGCCGGCATCGTTGATCGCCTTGACAGCGGCGGCACTGGTCTTTTCGTACCAGCGGCCATAGGCGGCGCCGATGCCGGTGCGGTGCGACTGGAAGCCGATCTTGATTGGCGCTGAACTCTGCGCCTGGCTGTAGCGGACGAAGCCGGGCGCGAGCGTCAGCCCGGCGCCGGCGGCGAGACCTTTCAGCGCGGTGCGGCGGCTAAGGGTGGATTTGGAGAGATCGAAAAACCCATTCTTGTCAGTCACGGCAGTTCCCCTGTTTTTGAGTTTTGACTGTCTGTAACGAGGCAAGGCCACTCCCTTGCAGGAGGGGCAGAAATTGCATGTGTACAAACTAAATCACCAAAGCACAGAGCTTGCAAGCGGGCTTTCCGCAAACGCATGTTGATCAGCTTGTCTCATCCGGCCGTCGGCGTGGCAAGCAACCACAGGCCGAAGATGGTGTAGGCAATCATCAGCATGGTGAGCGGCAACTGGCTGAGGGCGGCGCGCGATGGCACCTGGTGCAGTCGCCAGGCCAGTCCATGGGCAACGAGCACCGCCAGCATGTGCCCGGCGATGATGATGCCGGCCTGCAGGTTCCACAGCCACCAGGCGGAGTGGGCCCCGGCGACGATGCCGGCCTCGATCTGCATGTCGGCGGCGCCGAACAGGTTCCATCCCAGCGCGAACGGGTCGGACAGAGCGGCGATCGCATACTGGCCGTCGACCAGCAGCGCCGTCAGATAGTGCGCGACATGATAGGCGAGCGCGATCGGCACGATCGACCACACCAGCAGCCCGGCGGCCTCGCGGAGGGAATGTCGGCTGCCGGCGAGGCGCTGGCCGAGGATGACGGCCAGCAGGAATGCCGCCGCCAGCAGAACGAAGGTCAGCACGAGGCCGAAGCTGCTAATGCCGATGAGCGCGGTGCGGCCGGGATATTCCAGCGGGTTGATGCCGGACAGGCCGAGCCAGAAGAAGGTTTTCGACAGGCCGTCGAAGGACACCGATGACAGGCTGAGCAGCAGGACGGCCATACCGCTTGCCGGCAGGGGCGCTGCGCCGAGCAGTTTTGAGCCCGGCCAGCAGAGAGCGAGGCGACCGTGTTCATCGCGCTCGACGATGGCGAAACGAGCCACCATGGCGAAAAAGATCGTCAGGAATTCGCCGCGCCGGCTCCAATCGCGGTAGCCAAAGGCGAGCATGGCGATGAAGGTAAGCAACCAGTAGAGGCCAGCGACATAGGCAAGCCGCGCCGGGTCGTCGGGCGCCGGGTAGATCAGTTCGAACCAGGCGAAGGCGAAGAACAGGATAACGGCCGGCCAGCGGCCGAGCCATGAAGGCAAACGCGATTTCTGTCCCTCACCGCCACGAAGCTTGAACAGGCGGCTTACGATCCGCCACGGGCCATACCATGGATTCAGCCACGACCAGAGATCGCCGAACAGGCCTTGGGCGATGGCAAGGCCGACCCAGAGCAGCGTCCAGATGATCAGGGGCAGCGGATTGGAGAGCGGGTCGCGGCTGCCGAACAGGCCGGCGGCGACGAGGGTTGCGAAGCCGGCAAAGGAGATGAGGCTGATGATTGTGCGGGCGGTGTCGGCGAATGGGAAGAGCGGCAGGCGGCGGCGCCAGAAGCGGTCGAGGGTTGCGGGTGGCAGCAGGGCGAGGACGAGGAAGCTGAGGGCGACGGCGAGCGCGCCGCCGGCGATGTAGTAGCCGGTGGGCAGGAGGAGGACGTGGCCGCGGTCGGAGGCGTGGGCGAAGGCAGGGTTGGGGAGGAGTGTGAGGGTGGGGGAGCAGGCGACATATGTCAGCCTGATGCGATCCTTCACACCCCCCTCTGGCCTGCCGGCCATCTCCCCCGCAAGGGGGGAGATTGGATGTCGCCGGGGCTTTCGCCAACTTTCAAGGGTAAAGAAAGAGGCGCGGTACTCGACGCTGCCAATCTCCCCCCTTGCGGGGGAGATGTCCGGCAGGACAGAGGGGGGTGGGCGGGAACTCACGCTATCGCGATTTCCATTTCGTCCAGCAAGGCACCCGCCGACCCTCAAACCTTGACCAGCTGCTCCACGCGGTCCTTCGCCCCAAAAATCCGGAGATAGCGCTCGATCTCCTTCTTGTCGCCCGTCGCTTTCGCCGGATTGTCCGACAGCTTCACCGCCGGCCGGCCATTGGCCTCCGTCACCTTACAGACCAGCGATATCGCATCCAGGCTGTTGGTTTCGGTCGGCGCGCAGCCTTCGAAATCGTTGGTGAGGTTGGTGCCCCAGCCGAAGGACATGCGCACCTTGCCCTTGAAGTGCCTGTAGGTCTCCTCGATGGTCTCGACCTCGAGCCCGTCGGAGAAGATCAGCAGCTTCTGCCTGGGGTCCTTGCCCTTCTCGCGCCACCAGTCGATGATTTTTTCGCCGCCTTCGATCGGCGGCGCACTGTCGGGGCGGAAGCCGGTCCAGTCGGCGACCCAGTCCGGCGCGTCGCGCAGGAAGGATGCGGTGCCGAAAGCGTCGGGCAGCACGATCAGCAGGTTGCCGCCATAATAACGCTGCCAGTCCTGCAGCACCTTGTAGGGCGATTCCTTCAATTCCTTTTCCGACTTGGCAAGGGCGGCAAAAACCATCGGCAGTTCATGCGCGTTGGTGCCGAGCGCTTCGAGGTCGTTGTCCATGGCCAGCAGCACGTTGGAGGTGCCGGTGAAGGCTTCGCCAATACCTTCTTTGAGCGCCTCGACGCACCAGCGCTGCCACAGGAAGGAATGGCGGCGGCGGGTGCCGAAATCGGAGATGCGGATGCCGGGCAGCGCCTTCAAGCGTTCGGTCTTGGCCCACATCTTCCCCTTGGCGCGTGCATAGAGCACGTCAAGCGCGAAGGGACCGAAGGCGCGCATGGCGGCGCGGGAGCGAAGCTCATTGATGATCGCCAGCGCCGGGATTTCCCACAGCGTAGTGTACATCCAGGGGCCACTGAAGGAGAGCTCGTACTGCCCGTCGCGCTTGGAGAGCTCGTAGTCGGGCAGCCGAAAACCTTCCAGCCAGGCGAGGAATTCCGGCTCGAAGATCTGCTTGCGGCCATAGAAATTGTTACCGCCAAGCCAGATCATCTCCTTTTTGGAGAAGCGCAGCGTGCGGGCATGGTCGAGCTGGTCGCGCAATTCGCCTTCGTCGATGTCGTCGGCCAGGCGCACCGAGGTGGTGCGGTTGATCAGCGAAAAGGTGGCGTCGACCTTGGGGTACATGCCCCAGATCATCTGCAGCATCAGAAGCTTGTAGAAATCGGTGTCGAGCAGGCTGCGGACGATCGGGTCCAGCTTCCAGGTGTGGTTGTAGACGCGCCGCGCTATATCGGTTCTTGCCATGTCCTGCCGTCGCCTTCGCTGCTCACGTCTGTCTTACGCAATTCCGGACGGAAAACCGCCGCACTCGTTTCCTGGAATTGCCTGGCAAGAGCTTAGTAGCATTGAATTTTTGAAAGCGCTTCCCGCTTTCCGGGCTGGCCCGACAAAAAGCAGTCGCTCCGGTCCAGCCTCAACTCTTGGCGCCCACCACCCGCAGCGCCGGACGCTTCCGGCGGCTGCCGATGCGGCCAGCCACCGGCGCGTCGGCGCGGCTGTCGGCCTGTTCCTTTTCGGCGAACAGCCAGTCGACGAACAGCTGTACGATCGGCGCTGAACGCATCTCGTTGCGGCAAACGACGTAGAAATCGTCGACCGCCGGCACCGACAGGCTGAACGGCGCCACCAGCAGGCCCCTGGCGAGCAGCATGCTGGCGGTGACGGAATCGCCGAGCGCCACGCCATGTCCGTGAACCGCGGCTTCGATGGCCGTGCGGGCGTCGCCGAGATGGTGACGGCGGCCGCGTTCGAGGTCGAGCCCGTCGGCGGCGGCCAGCCAGGTGTGCCATTCGCGGCCATCATCGCCATGCAGGATGACATGGCCAGCAAGATCCCGGCAGATGCGGAGCGGCCGGTTGTTGATCAGCGTCGGGCTGACCACCGGGAACAGTTCGAGGCCCGACCATTTGCGCATCCAGCAATCGGTCCAGCTGCCGTCGCCATAGAGCACGCAGACATCGACCTGTGGGGCGCGGATGTCCTTGGGGTCGTTGGACGGGATCAGCGTCAACCTGATATCAGGATATTGCGCCATGAAGCTGCCGAGCCGCGGCGTCATCCACAGAAGCAGCAGCGCCGGCACGCAGGAGACCGACAGCGTACCGGCGCTGGCTGGCCTGGTCATGCGCTGGGTGGCGGCGGCGATGCCGTCGAAGGCGGTCGAGACCGCCGGCAGCAGTTCGGCGCCGTGCGGGGTGAGCTTTACCCGCTGTCCGGTGCGTTCGAACAGTTTTACGCCGAGTGATTGCTCGAGCGCCTTGATCTGGTGGCTGATCGCGCCGTGGGTGACGTTGAGCTCACTCGCCGCCTTGGTCAGCGAGGCATGCCGCGCCGTCGCCTCGAAGGCGCGCAGGGGATTCAAGGGGGGCAGACGCTTGGCCATGAGCAACCGGATACTCTGTGAGATTTTCTCACAATCAGCACCGTAACAATATCAATTGATTTTTCAATGCGGCTGCCGGACACTTTGGCAGGTCAACAGCATCAATGACGTGAAATCTACAGGCAGCCAGCGGGACAGCGACCCGGCCGGATGATGGTCAGTTCGCAGATGTCGCCACGGCCGCATGCATCAGCCCGCAGGAGGAGACCGACATGGGTTATGACAGAGGCAAGCTGGAAGCCTTGCGCCGCAAGTATGGCGAGAGCCATGGCGGCGAGATGTTCGACCCGAAGTTCCGCAAGGTCGCCGACAAGATCTTCTCCAAGAGCGGCACCCGACTCGCGCCCTATGCCGGCATCCCGACCTTCCTCGCCGCGCCCTACCGTGAAATCGCTGCCGACAATCCGGATTTCGGCGATTTGCAGGTGGCGATCATCGGCGTGCCGATGGATCTCGGCGTCACCAACCGGCCCGGCTCGCGCTTCGGGCCAAGGGCGCTGCGCGCCATCGAGCGCATCGGCCCTTACAATCATGTGCTGGAATGCGCGCCGACGCATGAGCTGCGCGTCGCCGACATCGGCGATACGCCGTTCCGCAGCCGCTACCGGCTGGAGGTCAGCCACGAAGACATCGAGCGCCGCACCAACCAGATCGTCGATGCCGGCGTGCTGCCGCTTTCGGTCGGGGGCGACCACTCGATCAGCCATCCGATCCTGAAGGCGGTCGGCAAAAAGGCGCCGGTCGGCATGATCCATATCGACGCCCATTGCGACACAAGCGGGCTGTTCGACATGACCAAGTTCCATCATGGCGGACCGTTCCGCAACGCGGTGCTGGACGGCGTGCTCGACCCGACCCGCACTATCCAGATCGGCATCCGCGGCTCGGCGGAGTATCTGTGGGAGTTCACCTATGAATCCGGCATGACGGTCGTGCATGCCGAAGAGGTGACGGGTCTCGGCATCCCGGCCATCATCGAGAAGGCGCGCAGAATAGTCGGCGACGGCCCGACCTACATTTCCTTCGACGTCGACAGTGTCGATCCGGCCTTCGCGCCGGGTACCGGCACGCCGGAAATAGGCGGCCTGACGACGCGCGAGGTGCTCGAACTGCTGCGCGGCTTGAAAGGTCTCAACATTGTCGGCGGCGATGTCGTCGAGGTGGCGCCGCAATATGACGCGACCACCAACACCGCCCATGTCGGCGCCCAGGTCCTGTTCGAGATCCTGAGCCTGATGGTGTTCAGCCCGGCGATCACCGGCAAGGGGGCCTGACGGATTTCACACGCAAAGGCGGCCGCCGCGCTGGAGCCGGCGGCCGTTTCCAAAACAAACAAGCTTCCAGAAGGGGAATACCAATGACAATCCAAATGAAATCAACCATCGCCGCCGCGCTGATGCTCGCCGGCCTCGGCTTCGCCTCCCAGGCCCATGCCGACGCCGTCGACGACATCACCAAGGCCGGCGCCATCAATGTCGGCATCTTCTCCGACTTTCCGCCCTTCTCCTCGGCCAGCGCCGATATGAGCATCAAGGGCTATGACGTCGACGTCGCGCAGGCGATCGCCGATTCACTCAAGGTGAAGCTCAATCTAGTCAGCGTCACCGGCCAGAACCGCATCCCGTATCTCACCGACAAGCGCGTCGATATCCTGATGAGCGTCGGCTATTCCAAGGAGCGCGAGGAGGTGATCGATTTCGCCGCCGCCTACGCGCCCTATTACATCGCCGTCATCGGTCCGGCGGCGCTCTCCGTCAAAGGCAAGGAAGACCTTGCCGACAAGTCGATCGCCGTAAATCGCGGCACGCTGGAGGATACGTCGCTGACCTAGGCGGCGCCGGCATCGGCCGACATCAAGCGCTTCGACAACTACAACTCCGTCATCCAGGCCTTCATCTCCGGCCAGACGCAGCTGATGGTGGTCGGCAATGATGTCGGCGCGCAGGTGCTGGCCAAGCAGGACGCGCTGAAGCCGGAGCAGAAGTTCCAGCTTTTGACCTCGCCTTCGCATATCGGCCTCAACAAGAAAGAGGACCGGCTGAAGACGACGGTCAATGATGCGGTTGCCAAGATGCTCGCCGACGGCAAGCTCGACGAGAGCTCGAAGGCTTGGCTGAAGACGCCGCTCAATCCCGACAACCTCAAGGATTGAGTTCCCGTGGCCTTTGCCTGGCTCCCAGGTGCTGTGGGCGACATCGCGCGCGGCGCGCTCACGACGATCCTGTTGATCGTCGTGACCACGCTGGTGGGTACGCTGCTCAGCATCCTCGGCGCTGCCGGCCGGCGCAACGGCCCGGTATTCGTGAAGCGCGCCATCGCGGTCTATGTGGAGGTGATGCGTAACACGCCGTTCCTGGTGCAGCTGTTCTTCATCTTCTTCGGCCTGCCCAGCCTCGGCATAAGGCTCGATCCGATCCTGGCCGCCATGCTGGCAATGACGCTCAACATGGCGGCCTACACCATTGAAATCGTCGGCGCCGGCCTCGATGCCGTGCCCGGCGGACAGACGGAAGCCGCGCTTGCACTCGGGCTTCGGCCACGCCAGGTGTTCATCAAGATCGTGCTGCCGCAGGCGCTGAAGGTGATCTACCCGGCACTGACCAGCCAGATCGTCATCATGATGCTGGAGTCCGCCGTTGTGTCGCAGATCGCGGTGCGCGAGCTGACCTATGAGGCCGACATGCTGCAGGCGCGCACCTTCCGTTCCTTCGAGACCTATTTCGTCGTGACCTTGGTCTATCTCGCTTTGTCGATGGCCTTGCGCCGGCTGCTGGTCACGGGCGGACGCCGCGTTCTGGGAGCCGGCGTGTCATGATCGAATTCACCTTCTGGGACATCGTTCGCAACCTTTTGCTCGCCGCGCGCTGGACGGTGCTTCTGTCGCTGGCCGCCTTCGTCGGCGGCGCGCTGGTTGGGCTGATCGTGCTGTTCTTCCGCATCTCAGAGACTAAATGGAGCCGGCGCATCGCCTCCGGCTACATCGCGCTGTTCCAGGGAACGCCGCTTCTGATGCAGCTGTTCCTGATGTTCTTCGGCCTGCCGATGCTGGGCCTGCGCATCGAGCCGTGGACGGCCGCCGTGCTCGGCCTGACCTTCTTTGCCAGCGCCTATCTCGCCGAGATATGGCGCAGCGGCGTCGATGCGCTGCCGCGCGGACAGTGGGATGCCGGCGCCAGTCTCGGCCTGCACCGTCTGCAGGAGCTGAGGCTCATCATCCTGCCGCAGGCCTTCTCGATCACAAGGGCGCCGATCGTCGGCTTCCTGGTGCAATTGATCAAATCGACGGCGCTGACCTCGATCATCGGCTTCGAGGAGCTGGTCAGGACTTCCAACGCCATCAACAACGCCACTTTCGAGCCGTTCAAGGTCTACGCGCTGGTGGCGCTGATCTTCTTCGTCATGTGCTTTCCACTGACGCAATACGCCCGTACGCTCGAACAACGAGCGGCGGCCCACTGACGCCAGGCGGCGACAGTGCGTGAAGGGAACCTGCCGGCATGGCCGGCATCAACTGAGGAGCAATCGGATGAACAGACTGATCGGAAAATCCATGACACGGCGCGGCGTGCTTGGCGCGGGCCTCGCAACAGCCGGCGTGCTCGCCATGCCGTCGATCCTGCGCGCGCAGGACAAGTCGCTGAAGGTCGGCGTCTATGGCGGCTACTTCAAGAAATCCTTCGACGAGCACGTCTTCCCCGACTTCACCAAGGCCACCGGCATTGCCGTGGAATCGGTCGCCGAGCCGACCGGCGAAGCCTGGCTGGTGCAGCTCGAACAGGCGTCCAAGGCCGGCCAGGCGCCGGCCGATCTTTCGATGATGTCGCAGACCTCGACGCTGAAGGGCCAGTCGACCGAATTGTGGACGCCGCTCGATACGTCGAAGTTCAAGCACTACAACGACCTGTTGCCGCGCTTCATCAACAAATACCCGGATGGCCGCGTTGCCGGCATCGGCGCCGTCGCCTGGTGGATCACGCTGGTCTCCAACACCGACGTCTACAAGGATGCGCCGACCTCGTGGGATGCGCTGTGGGACAAGGCCAATGAGGACAAGCTCGGTCTTCTGGCGCTTGCCTCCAACTCGTTCCTGCTCGAAGTGACGGCCAAGACCTTCATGGGCGGCACCAATGCGCTCGACACCGAGGAAGGCCTGAACAAGGCGTTCGAAAAGCTCGCCGAGCTCAAGCCGAATGTTCGCCTCTGGTACCGCGACGAGGCGCAGTTCGAGCAGGCGCTGAAGTCGGGCGAGATCCCGATGGGCCAGTATTATCACGACGTTACCGGGCTCGCGGCCGCAGACGGTTTCCATGTCCGCTCGACCTTCCCGAAGGAAGGCGGCATCCAGGATTCCGGCAATTGGGTGCTGTCGCGCGCCTCGACCAAGGTCGACGAGGCACATGCCTTCATCGACTATATGACCCAGCCGTCGATGCAGGGCCTGATGTCGCGCAAGGTCGGCACCACGCCGACACTGAAGAAAGAGGTGCTCGACCTCAAGCCGGAAGAGTTCGCCGCTGTGTCGTCGGATATCGATCCGATCATCCCGCGCTACGACCTCTATACGTCGAAGGCCGACTGGATCAACCAGAAGTGGACCGAGCTGATCGTCGGCTGAGCCGTTCGATCCGCTTGAAAACTGATCGGCCGCCGGATTTCTTCCGGCGGCCAGTTGGAGCAGTTCACCGTTTCATTCAAACGGCGACCTGCTTCAACTTCTTGCTTCTAGGCAATTCCGGACGGAAAACCGTTACACACTTTTCCTGGAATTGCTCCAGCGCACAGCCTGAGAGGGATGAGCATGTCCGGACTAGACATCAACAGCATCACCAAAAAATTCGGCAATTTCGCCGCCGTCGACAATGTCCAGCTCAACGTGCCGCATGGCACGTTCGTGTGTCTGCTCGGCCCGTCGGGCTGCGGCAAGACCACGCTGCTGCGCATGATTGCCGGACTGGAGGAGCCGACCAGCGGCGCCATCGTGCTCGACGGCGAGGACATCACGCCTTTGCCGACGCACAAGCGCAATCTCGGCATGGTGTTCCAGTCGCTGGCGCTGTTTCCGCATCTCTCCGTCGGCGACAACATCGCCTATGCGCTGCGCATTCGCGGCGCCTCGAAGGAGGAGCAGAAGAAACGCGTCGACGAGTTGCTGGGCCTCATCCATCTGACCGGCTTTGCCGACCGTCCGGTGGCCAAACTGTCGGGCGGTCAGCGCCAGCGCGTGGCAATTGCGCGGGCCTTGGCGCTGTCGCCGAAACTGTTCCTGCTCGACGAGCCGCTGTCGGCGCTCGACGCCAAATTGCGCGAGGCCATGCAGGTGGAACTGCGCCAGTTGCAGCAGCGGTTGGGCATCACCACCATCGTCGTCACCCACGACCAGCGCGAAGCCATGACCATGGCCGACCTGGTCGTCGTCATGGGCCACGGCAGAATCCTGCAGGCGGCGCCGCCGATCGAGATCTACCGCAAGCCGGCCGACGCCTTCGTCGCCGACTTCATCGGCATCACCAATCTGCTGCCGGCCGAGATCGACAGCACCGGGCGTACCACCATTCTGGGCACAGCCATTCCAGGTCTTGCCATGCCGGCGGGTCAGACCAAAGCGTCTGTTTCGGTCCGCCCGGAGGACGTGCATCTGGGCAGCCCCGGCGGCTCGGCCATTACCGGAGAGGTGAGCTTCGTTCGCGATCTCGGCGGCACCATCGAGACCTTCGTCGACGTCGGCGGCACCAGCATCATTGCGGTGACGACGCCGCGCGAGCGGCATGACGTGCCGGTCGGCGCCAAAGTCGGGGTCACGCTGCCACCGGCAAGCTGCGTGGTGCTCGGCGCATGAGACGCGAAGCCCCGAAGTCCATAGCCGACTATACGCCACTGTTCTTTCCGGCGCTGATGCTGATAGTCTTCTTCGTCGTGCCCTTCTCGACGATGATCGCGGTGAGCTTCTTCAAGCGCAACCCGTCCGGTTTCTACACGCCGGATTTCGTGTTCGACAATTACGCCCGCTTCCTGTCGGTGTTCTTCGGCGGCGTGCTCGGCTTTTCGCTAATGCTGGCGGTGCTGGTCGCCGTCTGCTGCGTCGCCATCGCCTTCCCCTTCACCTACCTTTTGACCCGTCGGCCGCGCCGCGTGCAGACGCTGTGGCTGGTCGGCCTCCTGTCGGTGCTGTCGCTGTCGGAAGTCATTATCGGCTTTGCCTGGTCGACGCTGTTTTCGCGCACCGCCGGCATCACCAATTTGTTCGTGGCGATCGGGCTGATGGACAAGCCGGTGGCGCTGCTGCCGACCTTTGGCGCGGTGCTGACCGGCATGGTCTACCAGGCGCTGCCCTATACGATCCTGGTGCTGTACCCCGCCCTCGTGCGCCTCGACCCGACATTGCTCGAGGCAGCGCGCACGCTCGGCGCCTCGCCGATCCGCGCCTTCTTCAACGTCGTCGCGCCGGCGCTCCGCAACACCATCGTGGCGACGCTGATCATGGTCTTCGTGTTCGCCCTCGGCTCGTATCTTTTGCCGCAGATTCTGGGACGGCCTCAACACTGGACGCTGTCGGTGTTGATTACCGACCAGGCGATCTACCAGTCCAACATGCCGTTCGCGGCCGCAATGGCGGTGTTCCTGGTGCTGATCTCGCTGGCGCTGGTCGGATTGACGCTGCTCGTCGGACGCCGCGAGAATGCACTATGACCGCGACCTTGCTGCGCCGTGTCTATTTCACCATCGTCGCTTTGTTCCTGGCGGCGCCACTGATCGTGGTGGCCGGGGTTTCGGTCAACTCGCGGCAGGAACTCAGCTTCCCGCCGGTCGGTTTCTCGCTCGCCTGGTACGCCCAGATCTTCACCGATCCGGAATGGCGGCTGGCGCTGATCCATTCGGTGACGCTGGCCGTCTGTTCGGCGGCGATTGCCGTTGCGGTGGCGCTGCCGCTGGCCTGGTTCTTGTGGCGGCGCATCGCGCCCTGGGCAAACATCTTCCAGGTGCTGGGGCTTGCCCCCTTCATCCTGCCGCCGGTCATCACCGCGCTCGGCTTCCTCTCCTTCTGGGCGACGGTCGGGCTGTTCGGCCAGTTCTTCACCGCCATCATCAGCCACGCCATTTTCTTCGTGACGCTGCCGCTGGTGACGCTGTCGCTGGGCTTTGCCTCGATCGACCGCTCGCTGGTCGAGGCCGCCGCCACCATGGGCGCCAACGACCGCACGGTGCTGAAAACCGTGGTGCTGCCGCTGATCCTGCCCTACCTCGTCTCGGGCTACGCCTTCGCCTTCGTCTTGTCGCTCAACGAATACATCGTCGCCTACATGACGATCGGCTTCACCACCGAGACGCTGCCGATCAAGATCTTCAACGCGCTGCGCTACGGCTACACACCGACCATGGCTTCGGTGTCGGTGTTCTTCGTCGCGGTGGCGGCACTGGTGTTCGGCTCGATCGCGCGATTTGGCGATATACGCAGGCTGCTCGGCGCGATGTCGTCGGACGGGAGTTGAGCGGACCCAGGCAACTTTGCATAGCGAGACTTCAGAATACGGCCGATCTGGACCAGATTCAGAAGGACAAAGAAAACGTTCCAGCCGACGACGTTCATGAGTGGCGCCGGCTGGCTGTAGAAATACACGGCAAGACAGATCGCAGCGGCTGTGGTGAGAATCCTCAGCCGCAAAATGTCCAGCGTGAAGTAGGCGATCACATACATGATGTTCGCCATGTTTATCAGAAGTTCCATGTCCCTGGTTTCCAATTCGCTGGCACTCAGACAAGACGGTCCTTGAAGTGCTCACGAACGGCATAGGAGATCGCACCGCGGCGAATGCCTATGTCCTTCAGGATGTGGTCAGGCAGTTCCTGCAAGGCCCTCTCGGCCCTGCGTGCTCTCAGACCGATCGAAACGCGTTTCAGGTAGTTAAACATTAGTTTCTCCATACGTGGGGAATTGCAGCGCTGGGAAGCGGCATGCCGCCCCGAGCGCGTCTGTTCATTGCTTGCTGGTTGGATGACGCTGCCCCGCTTTGATCACGCGAGGCAGCGACTGGAGGTCGTCAGGCCGCGGCCGTCATCGGATCGTTGCGAAGGATGACCGTGTCGAGGATCGGGTAGAATTCCTCACCGGGCATGCCGACGCGCTTGGCGTGATCCCGGATGGCATCGCCGTCTTTCGCCTCGTAGATGCAGAAGGTGCCGATGCGCCCGTCGGGTTCGTGCACGACATAGCTGCGGATCCAGCTGACCGTGCCCGACATCTGTTCCTTGGCGACCTTTGCCGATTTGGCGCCGGCGGCTTCGAGTTCCTGCAGAGATGCCCAAGCGCTGGGGCGGCGGATGACAAACAGGTTCATGATCTTTCCCTTTCGATTTCGCGCCAGCTTCTTCGCGGCGCCATTGATCGCAGGCGTGTCTGCCTGGCTGGGGAAAATTACCTCTAGGGGGACCGATCGTCCTTACCGGGACCTGATCTCTGGCTGATCTTTCGCTGTCACCGCTGATAAACTCGTCAGAGGGTGAGTTCCTGCGTAGAGCCATCGACAAGCGGCTGGCTATCGCGCGAAAAGCTATGGCTGAGCGTTGCGGCTTTCTCTTCCAGGCGCCGTGATCCCAGCTGGCGGGCCGATCTCTCAGCTGCGGTGATCTCCACTTTCGCTCCGCTGATGTCGCCGGAACTCAACAAGGCACTGGCGAGCTGCAGCCGGACCCTTGCCGCGTGATACTCGACGCCTGCACTGGTCCAGAGCTGGCGGGCCAATAGCAGAAGCCGATGTCCGTTCGGGTCGCCTGGCTCGCAAAGTGCGGCCTTGGTTTCGGCTATCAATGCTTGCGTTGCCGGTTGCCGCCAGCGTTCAGGCTGCGCATCGATTTCGTCGAGATAGATCGACGCCTGGGCTGGGCGCCCGCCGCGCGCTGCAATGCAGGCCGCATTCACCAGCAGGTTTCCGCGCCGCTGCAGATGGAACCACGACATCCCTTGCAGAGCCCTGTCGAGTGCAGCAAGCGCCCCGTCCAGATCGCCTGTTTCGGACAAAAGCACGGCATTGCCCGGCTCCGCGTCCCAGCCCAGTGCATAAGCCTGGTCGTAGTCGGCGCGCGCCGATGCGAGGTCGCCGATCATCGCGAAGATATCGCCGCGGACACGGAAGCCTTCGCCGAGCGACCAGGATTCCTCCGCGGAGAGTTTCGGAAGCGCTTCGTTTATGCAGGTCAGGGCTTCAGGCAATATCTGCTGTGCCGCCACCACTTCGGCTCGGTGAAGGTCGCACGCGCCCGAGGTCTGCGCAAAACTTGCGGTGCACCAGCTTTCGAAGCCTTCGCTCCACTGGCGAGCACGGGGCCAATCGGCGTATGTCCTGCAGCTCCACAGGATATTGCAGTAAACCAGACTGCCGGTGATCGGGTCGACCTGGCTCGACAAAGCGATGGCCGCCGCATGGTTCTGCTGCTCGCTGCCCTCGTCGATCTTGCCAAGGGCGAGATTGAAAAATCCCTTGTATGTCAGTGTCAGAGCTCGCAGGCCGGGATCGTCGCAATGTTCAGCTATCGCGTAAGCAGCTGACGCCAGTTGCAGCGCTTCCTCGGGGTGGCCGCCAGAAGATGCCAGGCGCGACTTCATCCAAAGCAGATAGGCTTGCGTACTATCGTCTGGCGACTGAGACAGAAGCGACGCAGCACGCTCCAGCCATCCCTCTGCGACGGAGCCGGATCCGCGCTCGGCCTGTATTTTTGCAAGTGTGACGGCGGATCTGGCGGCGCGGGCCAAGTCGCCGGAGTCGACATGAGCCGCCACCGCGCGGGCCAGCACAGGGATAGCCTCGGTCGGTCGCCCACCACATTCGACGACCAGCGCCCAAAGATCGACATCGGCAGGAGACAGATCTTCAGTGGCCGCCAAATGGGCGAAAAGTTTTGCAGCCGCGCTCCAATCGCGTGCCGCGGCCAGCCTGCGGGCGTCGGCAAGCTGGTCATCGCCTTGCAACGACGCGGGCCGCACGTAACCCAGTCCCGGTTCATCGATGGCGAAGCGATAGCCGTGGCGAACGTAGCTGTGGATTGCATCCTGCAACCCGCCTGCTGCAAGCACCTTTCGGGTGAGGCTGACGACCCGCTGAAGCGATGCTTCCGTCACGATGACATTCGGCCAGAGGGTGTCCATCAGTTCGTCTTTGGGGACCACCCGGCCGGCATTGCGCACTAGGTACACCAGCAGATCAAAGACAAGCGGCTGAATCTTCTGCCTAACGCCGCCTAGTGACAGCTTGCGGGCAGCTTCATCAAGTTCGAATTGTCCAAATGAGTGTCGCATCACCTTTCCCGATGCGACAATCTACATTATCGGCTCTGACTATGGGAGAGGCTTGGGCCGATAGGTCGCAAGCGCGTAGGTTAGGTCAGTAGCTAACGGCAGCTCCAGCGATAGTCCTCCATCCAAAACTGGACGGTCCGCTTTTTGTGTTCAGTGCCTGAAGACAAGTGGCGGTGCGATGCGGTCCCGCCGCAGCCAGCGCGCGAGCAGCAGCACCGCCACCACGGCCAGACCTGACGCCAGGCCGACCCAGATGCCGACGCCGTGCAGGCCGAAATGGAAGGCGAGCAGCACGCCGAGCGGCAGGCCGATGCCCCAATAGCCGATCGCGGCATAGATCATCGGCAGCTTGGTGTCGTGCAGGCCGCGCAGCATGCCGGCGGCAACGGCCTGCGCGCCGTCGAAGATCTGAAACAGCGCGGCAAAGGCCAGGAACGACACGGCCAGCGCGATCACCCTGGCGTTCGCCGGATCGGTCATGTCGATGAAGGCGCTGATCAACAGATGCGGCCACAGCACCATCACCAGCGCCATCAGAGCCATGGACGAGACGCCGATGACGAAGGCGGTCCAGCCGGCGCGCGAAACGCCTGCCGGATTGCCGGCGCCGTGGGCCAGCCCGACGCGCACGGTGACGGCCTGGTTGAGACCGAGCGGCACCATGAAGGAGATCGAGGCGATCTGGATGGCGATGGCGTGCGCGGCGAGCGAATCCGCATCGATCAGGCCCATCAGCAGGGCTGCGGCGTTGAAGATCGTCACCTCGAAGGCGAGGATGCCGGCGATCGGCATGCCGAGCCGCAGCAGACCCTTGAAGCGCGGCCAGTCGGAGCGCCAGAAGCGGCCGAACAGGCGGTAGCGGCGGAACTTCTTCTCCAGCATCACCACGGCTGCCAGGCCGCAGAACATCAGCGTGCTCGACAGCGTGGTCGCCAGCCCCGAACCGGCAATGCCCATTGAGGTGACGCCGAGATTGCCGAACATGAACACCCAGTTGAAAAAGGCGTTGCAGGCAACGGCGACGAAAACGATGACCAACGCCCAGCCTGGCCGCTCCAGCGCCGAGATGAAGGAACGCAGCACGATATAGCCGTAGAACGGCAGCACCGCCCATTCCAGCCAGCGCAGATAGATGCCGGCCTGGTGGGCGAGCGCCGGCTCCTGGCCCATGGCCAGCAGAATGGCCTCGCCATGCCACAGCACCATCCAGATCGGGATCGAGATCAGGATCGCCAGCCACAGCCCTTGCCGCACGGTGCGGCGCAAATCGCGCACCGAATAGCGGCGGCGGCCAAGCTCGGTGGCGATCATCGGCGAGGTCGCCAGCATCAGGCCGAGGCCGAAGATCAGCGGCATGAAATAGAGGTTGGCGCCGAGCGCGCCGCTGGCCAGCGTGTCCGCGCCCAGACGACCCATCATCATGACGTCTGTGGCGGTCATCGCGGTCTGGCCGAGATTGGTGAGCACCATCGGCCAGGCCAGCGCCAGCGTCGCCCTGATTTCCTGACGCCAAAGATTTTCCGGCGCACGAGCGCCGGCTTCGATCGCAGACATTGTCCTGCTCTTTCCGATTGCGGCGCGTCGGCAACGAGGCCGGAAGCCGCACTTCCAAACGGCAAAACCTTCGGTTTCGCAGCGTTTGCGTCGTTCTATTGGACGAAATGCGGCATGAAGGCAAGGGAAGACGGGCAGCCGGCGATTGAGCCAGCCATGGATACTCATCAACCGCGTTCATTTCGAAACTGCGTGGGCCTCCCCCCAAATGAAGCTCAGCACCCTTGCATGAGAACTAATTCATTACCATTTGCGCTAAATCATCAACAAGGGAGGCTTTAGATGGCCGTATATTTCTTTACTGCATCTGCGAAGAAACTTCTTGAGGATTTTGATTCAAGGATCGCCCAGAAGGAAGCAAAAGGTAAAATCGAAACCTGGGAGAAGGTTGGAGATTATTACACGCATAAAGCTGATGCATGGGCAAAAAAGGCATGGTTTAAAACCACGGTTTCGGATGATCGGCTTAAATTTAATATATATCCTTCTAAAGATCAAAAGGTTTCTGTTATCGCCTATGGCTATTACCACGGCCATCTTATCGAAACTTTTCTCAATCACTTCGACAATAGTTTCACCTCGGGCTCTGCAACTGCGAATGCAAAAGATGGTGACCACGTCGGATAATGGACCGTTCCAGCACACCTAGCACCAAGATTCGAATCAAGCGGCGCGGTGGCAACTCCTTTTGAAGAGTGGTGAGCACGTGTGAGAGGCGCGTTCCCACGTATCCCAGAAAAAGTCGCACGATACTGGCTGCATGAGCATTGGAACCATTCTCCTTATGGCTGGCTGCCCTGACGCCAAAGATTTTCCGGCGCACGAGCGCCGGCTTCGATCGCAGACATTGTCCTGCTCTTTCCGATTGCGGCGCGTCGGCAACGAGGCCGGAAGCCGCACTTCCAAACGGCAAAACCTTCGGTTTCGCAGCGTTTGCGTCGTTCTATTGGACGAAATGCGGCATGAAGGCAAGGGAGGACGGGCAGCCGGCGATTGAGCCAGAGGCGGGAACCCTCCTATCCGGCTGCCCTTATTTGTTTTTCGCAATTCCGGACGGAAAACCGTTACACACTTTTCCTGGAATTGCTCTAGATCAGCCGATGCTTTCGCCGCCGTCGATCACCAGCGCCTGGCCGGTCATGAAGGATGAGCGGTCCGAGACGAGGAACAGGATCGCTTCTGCGATCTCTTCGGCGCTCGCCCAGCGGCCCATCGGAATCTTGGTGCGGACATAGGTTTCGATCGCCTCGCGTCCGCCCATCTGGGCGATGAACGGCTCGTTGAAAGGCGTGTCGACCCAGCCCGGGCAGAGCGCGTTGACGCGCACATTGTGGCGGGCATAGTCGAGCGACATCTGTCTGGTCATCGCCACCACCGCATGTTTGGACGTGGCATAGGCGATCATCTCGCGGTCGTAGAAGACGCCCGAATTCGAAGCCGTGTTGAGGATGACGCCGCCGCCTTGCGCGACCATCGCCGGCATGGCCAGCCGCGCGGCCAGGAACTGCGCCCGTACATTGATGCGCCAGGACGCATCCATGCCATCGACCTCGACCTCGGTCAGCGTGCCGCCGACCTGGATGCCGGCGTGATTGTGCAGGATGTCGATGCGGCCATACTTGCCGAGCGTGCCTGTGATGAGCTGCCCGACCGCCGCGTCGTCAGAGACGTCGGTGACAATCGCCTCGGCCTGCCCGCCCACTGCCCGGATGTCCGCCGCTGTCGTCTCGCCGCTGGTCTTATCCCGGTCGGCGATGACCACCACAGCGCCTTCGCTGGCCATGATCATGGCGCCGGCGCGGCCGATGCCGGAACCGGCGCCCGTCACCACGGCGATGCGGTCTCTAAGGATCATGAATTTGTCTTTCAGCTGGATGGCTTGTTCAGTTTGACGGCTGGCGCTGGCGCAGCTGCCATTGGGCAAGCACCACCAGAAGAACCGAGGCGACGAGCACGATGGTGGCGATGGCGTTGATTTCCGGCGTCACGCCGCGCCGGATCGAGGCGAAGACATAGATCGGCAGCGTCGTCTGCGCGCCGGCGACGAAGAAGGCGACGATGAAATCGTCGAAGGAGAAGGTGAAGGCGAGCAGGAAGCCGGCGATCACCGCCGGCATGATCTGCGGCAGCACGATCGAGCGAAACGTCGTCAGCGGCGTGGCGTAGAGATCGCTCGAGGCCTCGACCAGGTTGCGGTCGAGGCTGGCGAGACGCGTGCCGACGATCATCGTCACCAGCGCCATCGAAAACAGGCCATGCGCGGCAATGATCGATCCATAGCCGAGCGACAGGCGCGGCGGCTGGTCGTTTGGCCAGATCGAGGCGAGGAACGGGTTGAGCACGCCAAACAGCTGGACCAGCGCGACAAGCGTCGAGATGCCGATGACGACGCCGGGAACGACGATCGCGGCACCCATCAGCGCGTCGAAGACGGCGCGGGTTCTGGGCCCGACCCGCGCCAGGCCGAGCGCTGCTGCCGTGCCGCACACCGCCGCCAGAAGCGCGCTGGTGGTGGCGATGAACAGGCTGTTCTTCAGCGCCTCGATCAGGAACGGGTTCGACAGCGCCGTGCCGTACCACTGCACCGAAAAGCCGGTGAACTCGCTAGCATGGCGGCCGGCGTTGAAGGAGAACAGCACGACCAGCGCGATCGGCAGATAGAGAAAGGCGAAGACGGCGGTGACGAAGGCGCGCATCAGATCAGATCCACCCTGCGGGCGCCCGACACCCGTGTCGAGATACGGTTTGCCGCGATCAGCACCATCACCGAAACCGCCACCAGCGTGATGGCGATGGCCGATCCGAACGGCCAGTTGCGCGACTGCAGGAACAGGTCGACCAGCGCATTGCCTATGAAGAACACCTTGCCGCCGCCAAGCAGCGTCGGGATCAGGTATTCTCCAAGCAGCAGGATCATGACCAGTGAGAAGCCGGTCATGACGCCCGGCAGCGACAGCTTCAGCGTCACCCCCAGAAAGGTTGAGAGCGGGGTCGCGCCGAGATCGGCGGAGGCTTCCAGCAGCCTTCGGTCGAGCCGCTCGAGACTGACATAGATCGGCAGGATCATCAGGGGCAAATAGCCGTAGACAATGCCGAGCAGAACGGCGCCCGGCGTGTTGATCAGCCTGACATCCTCGATGCCGACAAAGGCCAGCAGTGCGGGAATGCCGCGTCCGCCCAGAATGTACATCCAGGCGTAGGTGCGCATCAAAAGGCTGGTCCAAAAGGGAATGACGACGAGCGCCAGCAGGATCAGCCGCCAGCGTTGCGGCGCCTTCAGGGCGAGATAGTAGGCAACCGGGTAGGCGACGAGCAGGCAGGCAAGCGCGCCCACCGGCGCCAGCATCGTCGTGTTCCAGAAAGCAGTCGCCCGCGCCGGAAGATTGGCATACTGCGCCAGCGTGAAGGCGGCCTGATAGCCGCCCTCCGGCGCCCGCTCGCCGACGCTGAACACGGCCATGGCGATGAACGGCAACACCAGAAACACCACCAGCCACGCTGTAGCCGGAGCGAGCAGCAGCGCTGTCAGGATGTTATACCGAAATCTGTTGCCGTGCATGGAAACCGCCCCGATGCCGGCGGACATAGGCCCACCGGTTTCCGTTTGCGTCAGGCCAGCCTCAAGCCGACTTGAAGCGCGCCATCAGCTCGGCGCGACCCGGATCGGTCAGTGTTGCCGCCGCGCCGAACTCAAGCGGTGTCAACAGGTCGGCCGCCGGGTAAAGGATCGGATTGTCGAGCACTTCCTTGGGCAGCAGCTTGTTGACGCGTGCGTCGGTCGAGGGCGCGCCGTTGGCGAGATGCTCCTTCACAGCAACCTCCGGGGTCATCAGATAATTGAGCAAGGCATAGCCGGCCGGCTTGTTCGGCGCGTCCTTCGGGATGGCGTAGAAATCGGTCCAGATTTCCCCGCCCTCCTTGCCCAGCACGTAGGCGATCTCCGGGATATCGCGATGCAACTGCGCGCCGTCATTCGTCCAGCACATGGCCATCCAGGCGTCGCCCGCCCGCATTCCCGGCTGGTAGTCGGACGAGACCGCGAACAGATGCGGCTTGACCTTGAGCAGCAGCTCCTCGGCCTTGGCGAGCTCGTCCTGCTTCAGCGAGTTGAAGGAATGGCCGTAATATTTCAGCGCGTTGCCGATGGTGGTCAGCTGGTAGTCGTGGACCATGGTGCGGCCATCGCCCTCGGCCATGGCGACGTCCCAGAATTCCTTCCAGCTGGTCATCGGCTTGGCCAGCTTCTTGGTGTTGACGGCAAAGCCCGTGGTGCCCCAGTTCTTCGGCACCGCGTAGGTCGTGCCGTCGATCGTGCCTTCCGAGGTGAAGCGCGGGTCCTCCTGGGAGCTGTCGAAATTCGGCAGCTTGGCCATGTCGAGCGGATCGATGATGCCGAGTTTCTTGTAGGTCGAGATCGTGTAGTTGGTCGGCACGAACAGGCTCCAGCCCGAGGCGCCGGCCTGCAGCTTGGCCAGCATCTCCTCATTGGAGCCGAACACGTTGACCTCGACGGCGACGCCGGTGTCCTTCTTGAAATTCTCGAAGGTCTGCGGGTCGTGATAGTTCGGCCAGGTGGCGATCGACATGCGGTCGCCGAGGTTTTCGGCGGCGAAGGCCGGCGTCGGCATGATGCCGAGCTCGCGCGCCATCACCGCGGTTGCGATGCCAAGGCCGGTGAGGCCGAGGAAGTCGCGGCGGCCGATCGAGCCGCGCTTCAGGCGCATCAGCTGGTCGACGAAGTTCTCAGGGCTAATCGGCAGTCCGTCACGATATGATTTCGACATTTTTTGCTACCCTCTGGTTGGTCCCGTTGTTCTTGGTCTCCGGAAACGCCAGCGGCGTCCCGGAGGCAAAGCCGATGGCGACGGGTTCACCCGGCTTGAAGAGGTTGCCATGGCCGATCACATGGTCGGCCTTGGCCAGCAGCGTTCCGATACCCTGCACCTCGATGGCGTATTCCGCCGTCGAGCCCAAGAAGATCCGGTTGCGTACGATGCCCTTGAAAGGGCTGCCTTTGGTGGCGCCGAGGCTTAGCGATTCAGGACGCAGGCTAACAGAAACGGTCTCGCCCTGCTGCAAGGCGGTTCGTTTGCGCGCGGCAATGACGGTCCCGTCCGCCAGCGCCACATTGACAAGATCGCCTGTATGCCCGGCAACCTTGCCGCTCAACAGATTGGTCTTGCCGACGAAGTCGGCGACGAACAGGTCGGCCGGCTCGTCATAGATCTCGCTTGGTTGCCCGAGCTGTACGATGCGGCCGCCGTTCATGACGCAGACGAAGTCGCTCATCGACAGCGCCTCCTCCTGGTCGTGGGTGACCAGCACGAAGGTGATGCCGATCTCGCGCTGCAGGTTCTGCAGCTCGATCTGCATGTCGGTGCGCAGCTTTTTGTCGAGCGCTGCCAGCGGCTCGTCGAGCAACAGCACGGCCGGCTTGTTGACCAGTGCGCGCGCCAGCGCGACGCGCTGCTGCTGGCCGCCGGAGAGTTCGTGGATCTTGCGGCGGCCATAGCCGGCGAGCCGCACCATTTCGAGCGCCTCGCCGGCGCGCCGGCCGATTTCCTGCGACGACAGGCGCGGCCGTGCCTGGCGCAACCCGTAGGACACATTGGCTTCGACATCGAGATGCGGAAACAGCGCGTATTGCTGGAACACCATGTTGACCGGCCGACGATAGGGCGGCGTTCCGGCCATGTCCCGGCCACGGATAAACACCTGGCCTTCGCTCGGCTGCTCGAAGCCGCCGATCATGCGCAGGCATGTGGTCTTGCCGCAGCCGGACGGTCCGAGAAGGGCGACAAAGGCGGAGGGCGGCACAGCCAGATCGATGCCGCTGACAGCGGTCACGGCGCCATAGCGCTTGGTGACGCCGCGAAACTCGATGTCGGGCACTGCGGTCAAAGTGCTGGCTCCAGCAACAGGGCTATTCCAGGACGCTACCAGAGCCAATGGCGGCTAGTATATACCTCACTGGTGGTATATCTGATCTATTTTCTCGTTTGAGGGGGTATAGGTTGAGTGCGTCCCGCAGCGACGAATACAGCCGGCTCGCAGCCCTTGTCGCGGCAACGCGAGAGACCAGCGGCGAAATGTTCGGCCAGGCAATGGTCGATTGGCTGAGCCAGCATGTCAGCTTCGACCACTGCGTTATCTTCGGCTATCGCGGCGCATCGCGACCGCCGCTGCTGTTCGAAACCTTCTCGCCGGCCGAGAGCCATGTCTTCGTCACGCTCTATCAGGAAGGACCTTATCTGCTCGACCCATTTCATCACGCGGCGGTGGAGCGCAAGGAGGGGTTCTGGCGCATGCGCGAACTGGCGCCCGACCGCTTCTATGCCAGCGAGTATTTTCGCACCTACTATAGCCAGACAAGGCTGGCCGAGGAGGTCGGCTTCTTCGTGCCGCTGCCCGGCAAGGATGCCCTGGTGCTGTCGCTGATGCGATTGCACGCGTCGGGTCCCTTCGGCACCGCCGATGCCAGGCTGCTGCGCGACATGGCGCCGGCGGTCATCAACTTCGCCCGGTTGCGCTGGCCCGCACTTTCGGCCGAGGAGCAGGACGAAGCGGAGCAGGGCGAGACGATCGCCGCCGTCGACGAGTTCGACCGCGCCCACATCTGGGAAAGCCTGTCGCTGACCCCGCGCGAAAAGCATGTCGTCGATCTGGTGCTGCAGGGGCATTCCACCGAGTCGATCGCGAGAGCCATGCGCATCGTGCCGGGAACGGTGAAGGTCCATCGCCGCAACATCCATCGCAAACTCGGCGTCAAATCCCAGGCCGGGCTGTTCGCCCGCTTCATTGAGATCATCGAGAGCCGGCGTTGAAATCGCTGAGGCAGACATCGTTCACTTGCGGGCAACAGACTGCTACGGATTACCCGAAACCAGTCGCTTCCTCATACGCCCCGGAGAGCAGACGATGGCATTCAGGCGCAGAAAGAACACGGCCGCGATCCCTCGCACGGTGCCGGCTTTCGAGCACATCGTCACCGAGGCGAGCGACAGTTTCCTGTGGCGGCTCGACGACTATCCCTGGGAGCGCAATGTCTGGAATTTTCATCCGGAATACGAGATCCATCTCCTGAGGAAGTCTTCCGGGGTCGCGCTGGTCGGCGATCACATCGGCGAATTCGGGCCGGGCTACCTGAGCATCGTCGGCGGCGGGCTGCCGCATGACTGGGTGACATCGGTGCAACCCGGCGAGCTGATCGAAGGACGCGACATCGTGCTGCAATTCGATCCGCAGCGGCTGCGCGGCTCGGCGGGACTGCTGCCGGAGCTGCGCGAACTGGAACCGTTCCTGGAGCGATCGCTGCGCGGCCTGGTCTTCCATGGCCGCGCCGCGCTCGAAGGCGCCGCGCTGATGGAACGGATGGGCACGGTGCACGGGCTCGCCCGGTTTTGCCTCTTCCTCGAACTGGTCGATCTGCTGGCCAGGACAGACGAATACGAGCTTTTGTCCTCGCCGGATTTCTCACCCGCGCTCGACGCAACCTCGCTGGACATCATCCAGCGCACGCTGACCTATCTCTTCCAGCATTTCGCCGAGGATCTGAAGCTGCCGGAGGCGGCGGAGCTGGCGGGGATGAGCGAAAGCACGTTTTCGCGCTTCTTCCAGAAAAACACCGGCAACAGTTTCAGCGACCACATCGCCAAGCTCCGGCTCTGGCAAGCCTGCAAGCTGCTGGCGGACACCGATATTCCGATCACCGACATCTGCTTCCAGGTCGGCTACATGAACATCTCCAACTTCAACCGCGCCTTCCTGCGCAAGCACCGGATGACGCCGTCATCCTACCGCAAGCTGTCGAAGCAGCGGATGACGATGCGCGCCTGAAAACCGGCCTTCCTCACTCCATCGGTACTCATGTGACAGAGCCCGTGCAGGCGGGCCGGATTTTGCAGCGCACAATGCATAAAAGTACAGGTCTGCTGCAACGGGGCTTCTAGCGCGGCCTTTAGCAACTCCTCATTTTGGCGATGGGTGGCTTGTCGCTCGGGCGATGGCGAGGATCGCGCAACCGAAGACTTCCGCTTCCTGCGACTGTTCCTGGAGGAGAAAATCAATGAAACCAATTCGGCTTGCTGCGAGCATAAGCGCAGCTTTCATGCTTACCACGACCCTCTCGACCATGGCGCTGGCGGCGCCGGTCTGCTCGGCGCCGGTCAAGGTGCTGGCGCAACCGCGTGACGGGCTGACGCTGCTGGAGGCGTCCAAGGACGAGTTCCAGAAACTGGCCGGCGCCAGCTTCCAGATCGACTATCTCAACGAGAACGACCGCCGGGCAAAGTCGCGCGCCGATGCGTCCACGGTCGGCAACTACAACGTCTACTATGTCGACGAAGCCAATGTCGCGCTGTTCGCCTCGTCGAAATGGATCGTGCCGCTCACCGACTATTACCCGGCTGACTACGACTACGCCGATTTCGACCCGGGCCGGCAGAAGGTCGCCACCTATGACGGCAAAGTGTGGTTCGCGCCGCTGACCGGCGGCGGCGACCTGATGGTCTACCGCAAGGACATTCTGGAAGCCGCCGGCATCCAGCCGCCGAAGACGCTGGACGAGTTGATCGCCGACGTGCCGAAGCTGACCGATCCCGACAAGGGCATGTACGGCATCGCGCTGCGCGGCGCGCGTGGCTCGGGCGCCAATGTCTGGCGCTGGATGCCGTTCTTCAAGGCCTATGGCGGAAAATGGTTCGACGGTGACAAGCCGGCTTTCAACTCCGAGGCCGCGGTCAAAGCGACCGAGACCTATCTTAAACTGTTCAAGGATTCAGCGCCCGGCACGCAGACCGGCAGCTGGGATGAATCGACCGGCGCCTTCCTGTCGGGCCAGGTTGCCATCTTGGTCGAATCGACGCCGCTGTCGGGCATGGCGGTCGACCCGAAGACCTCGCAAGTGGTCGGCAAGATCGGCTTCCTGCCGCCGCCCTCGCCACTGACCGGCGGCGGCTACGGCCACGGCCTCGCCATCGCCGCCAAGGCCAATGCCGATGACGCCGCGAAGCAATGCGCCGGCCTGTTCATCGCCTGGGCGACGTCGAAGGAGAACGAGAAGCGCCGGCTCGACGCGCACCAATTCGGCGAGCTCAACCGCACCAGCGTGCTGTCCAGCAAGGAGTTCGCCGACATCTATGGCGCCGATCTCGGCCAGGCGCTTGCGGATACCGGCAAGGTGACGGCGGTGAACTTCTGGCAGGATCCGCGCTGGCCGGATCTCGGCGACCGCTGGGGCATCATCCTGGAAGAGCTGGTCACCGGCACGCGCACCGACGTCAAGGGCGGCCTCGACGAACTCGAGGCCTACGCCAACGAGCTGGTGAAGAAGAAGTAATCCTCCCGCCCGCGGCGCGCGGTCCACGGCATTCGACCGGATGCCGGGACCTGTGCGCCGCGGGTCTCTCCAAAAAGGCACAGCCCGAGGATAGGCAATGCGCCGACGCTCTTCCCTGCCCGTGACGTTTCTGGTTCCGACGCTCGCCATTCTTCTGGTGCTGTCGATGGTGCCGACGCTGTACGCCATCGTCATTGCGCTGCAGAACCGCGAGCTGAGCTCGTCGGACTATTCCTGGGTCTGGCTGTCGAACTTCATCGACCTGTTCGCCGACCGGCGTTTCCTCAACGCGGTCTGGGTTTCGGTGAAGTGGGAAATCGTCACCGTGGTGGCGACGATGATGGTGGCGATCGGGCTCGGCGTGCTGATGTTCGAAGTAGCGTCGCCGCGGCTGCGCAACATCTACTGCCTGCTGTTCATCATCCCGGTGCTGTTGCCGCGTGTCTCGGCGGCCTTCGTGTGGAAGTTTGCCTATCATCCGCTCTACGGCATCGCCACCTATCCCTACAGGCTGATCACCGGCGGGCTGATCTTCGACCCGCTGTCGAAGCCGTCGATTGCCCTGTTTGCCGTCGCCTCGGTCGATGTCTGGCAGTGGGGACTGTTCTTCGCGGTCATCGTGCTGAAGCTTCTGGAGACCTTGCCGCCGCAGCCGATCGAAGCGGCGCGGCTCGACCACGCCAAACGCTGGCAGATCCATGCCTATGTGACCTTGCCTATGCTGAAGGCGCCGCTGATCAGCCTGATGTTCGTCAAGATGATCGAATCGCTGCGCTCCTTCGACCTGATTTATGTGATGACGCGCGGCGGGCCGGGCGTGGCGACCGAGACGCTCGACATGTACGCCTTCTCGCAAGGCTTCATCGAATCCGGCAAGGTGTCCTATGCCTCGGCCATGGCGGTGCTGATGATGATCGCGACTGTCATCACCTTCACCATGCTGTGGAAGCGGGTGCAGGCATGAGGCCGTATCGCATGAGACCGGGCCGCCTCATCGGCAAGATCATCCTAGCCTTCGCCGGCTTCATGGCGGTGTTTCCGCTCGCCTGGACGGCGGTCAATTCGCTGAAGAACAATGTCGACATCATCACCCGCGTGCCGCGCCTGGTGTTTACCCCGACCTTCGACAATATCAGCTACATCATCGGCCGCGACAGCGTCATGACCGGTCTCTATAACTCGGTCATTTCCTGCGGCGTCGCCGTGCTGATCGGCGTCATGCTCGGCCTTCCGGCAGCCTATGCGGTGGCGCGCTATCCCAATCGCTTCGCTGGCGACATCCAGTTCTTCGTGTTGTCGCTGCGCTTCCTGCCCCCGGTGGCGGTCGCCATTCCGCTGATGGTGATCTGGCTGCAGATCGGGCTCTACGACACCTTGCCGGCGCTGATCGTCACCTATTCGCTGCTCACCATCTCGGTGATCATGTGGCTCGCCATTCCCGCCTTCCAGGCCGTGCCGAAAGAAATCGAGGAAGCCGCTTTCGTCGACGGCTACGGCGCTTACTCGGTGTTCTGGCGCATTGCGCTGCCGGTAGCGGCGCGCTCGCTGATCGGCGCCGTCGCCTTCAGCTTCGTGCTGGTGTGGAACGAATTCCTGATCGCGCTGATGCTGTCCAGTTCCAACGCCAAGACATTGCCGATCGTCGCTTCCGAACTTTCACAGCAAGGCATGAACGTGCCGTGGGGAATCCTCAACGCCTCGGTCGTGCTGTTGTCGCTACCGCCGCTGCTGTTCCTCGGCGTGCTCAGCGGCTTCCTGAATTCCGTTTTCCGGCAAAAAAAGACTTGATGCGAGGACTTACCTATGCGGGCACTGGTGCTTGAGAAAAAAGGCGAACTGTCGCTGCGCGAGATCGCGCTGCCGCTCGACGTCGGACCGGGCGATGTCAAGATCGCCATCCACACGGTCGGCGTCTGCGGCAGCGACGTGCACTATTACACCCATGGCGCCATCGGCAGCTATGTCGTGCGGGCCCCGATGGTGCTCGGCCACGAAGCCGCGGGAACGATCGTCGAGATCGGCGCCAATGTCGGCACGCTGAAGGTCGGCGACCGCGTCTGCATGGAGCCGGGCGTGCCGAACCTGTCGTCGCGCGCGACCAGGCTCGGCATCTACAATGTCGACCCTGACGTCTCCTTCTGGGCGACGCCGCCTGTGCATGGCGTGCTGGCGCCCTATGCCGTGCACCCGGCCGCCTTCACCTACAGACTGCCGGACAATGTCACCTTCGCCGAAGGCGCGATGGTCGAACCCTTTGCCATCGGCATGCAGGCGGCGCGCCGCGCCCGCATCGTGCCTGGCGACGTCGCCGTCGTCGTCGGCTGCGGCCCGATCGGCATCATGATCGCGCTGGCGGCGCTGGCCGGCGGCTGCTCGAAGGTGCTGATCTCCGATTTTTCCGCACCCAAGCTCAAGATTGCCGCGCAATATCCCGGCATCGTGCCGGTCAATATAGGTGAGCAATCGCTGGTCGACGCAGTCTCCGCCGCGACCGACAATTGGGGCGCGGATATCGTGTTCGAGGCGAGCGGCAGCCCGAAGGCATTCGCCGACCTGTTCGATGTCGTGCGGCCGGGCGGCGCGGTGGTGCTGGTCGGACTGCCGGTCGAACCGGTCACTCTCAACGTTCCGGCGGCGATCTCCAAGGAAGTGCGCATCGAGACGGTGTTCCGTTACGCCAACATCTTCGACCGCGCGCTGCAGCTGATCGCCTCGGGGAAGGTCGACCTCAAGCCGCTGATCACCGGCACTTATGATTTCTCGGACAGCATCGAGGCCTTCGAGCGGGCGGCGCAAGGCAAGCCGCAAGACGTCAAGCTGCAAATCCTTCTTACCGGCGAGAAGGGCTGACCATGTCCGCGATCGTTTGCTCCCATGTCGACAAGGCTTACGGCGCCACCACCGTCATCCGCGACCTCAATCTCTCGATCGAGGAGCACGAATTCGTCGTATTCCTCGGCCCGTCCGGCTGCGGCAAGTCGACCTTGCTCAGGATGCTGGCCGGACTGGAGGATATCAGCGGCGGCGAAGTGTCGATCGGCGGCAAAGTGGTCAACGATCTCGAGCCCGGCGAGCGCGGCATTGCCATGGTTTTCCAGAACTATGCGCTCTACCCGCATATGACGATCTTCGACAACATCGCCTTTGGGCTCAAGCGACAGAAAGTGCCCCCGGCCGAGATCCGGAAGCGGGTCGAGGCGGTGGCAGAGACGCTCGGCCTCGAACCTTACCTCGCCCGCAAGCCGACCGAACTTTCCGGCGGCCAGCAGCAGCGCGTGGCGATTGCGCGCGCCATGATCAAGACGCCGAAAGTGTTCCTGTTCGACGAGCCGCTGTCGAATCTCGACGCCAAACTTCGCAACCATATGCGGGTCGAAATCGCCCGCCTGCACCAGTCGCTGAAGACCACTACCGTCTATGTCACCCACGACCAGCTCGAAGCGATGACGCTGGCCGACCGGATAGTGCTGCTCAGGGATGGCGTCATCGAACAGATCGGCTCGCCGGCCGAGATCTATCGCCAGCCGGGCAATCTGTTCGTCGCCGGCTTCATCGGTACGCCGAACATGAATTTCATCGACGTGGCCGTCGGGCGGAAGGACGAACGCTGGACGCTGACAGGCGGCGGCTCGACCTTCTTCATAGAAGGCCTGGGCTTCGATCTGCGCGGCGTCCATCGCGCCGTGCTTGGAATCCGACCGCCGGACCTGAAGACCGCCGGTGCTCAGAGCATCAATCTTCTGCAAGGCACCGCCGACCTCATCGAGTTCCATGGCAATGACGCGCTGGTGACGTTCGCCTGCGGCGGCAAGGAGGCCGGCGCATTGGTATCGGCCCGCGAATGCCCGGCGTTGCGCGCGCCTGTGCGCTACACATTCGAGGAGGAGAGCGTGCATCTGTTCGACGCGGCGACCGGCGCATCCTTGCGCCGGCGAGAGGAGGCCTAGATTTGGTACGCAATTCCGGACGGAAAACCGTTTCACGCTTTTCCTGGAATTGCTCTAGCTGATGGCGTCGAGCTCCTGCCGCTGGCGGTGCATTTCGAGGAAGACCTTGTAGTCGCGGTCAAAGCGGCCTGAAGCGGCCGGGTTCGAAGCGCGGGTTCTGCCGCCTTGCTGCATGGCGACGCAAGCGGCATTCAGGTCCGGGAACAGACCGGCCGCGGTGGCGGCGACCATGCCGGTGCCGAGCAGAACGGCTTCGTCGGCCAGCGGCTCGATCACCGCGCAGCCGGTGGCGTCGGCATAGAGCTCCATCAGCAACGGGTTCTTGGTGTGGCCGCCGGTGACATGCAGCGTGTCTATGAGATAGCCGTTCTCGTTCAGCGCCTCCAGCACATGGCGCACGCCGAGCGCGATGCCGACGGCGGTGCGCCAATACAGCTTGCACAGGCTGTCGAAGGAGGAATCCAGCGTCAGCCCGCTGACCACGCCGACCGCATGCGGATCGGCAAGCGGCGAGCGGTTGCCATGGAAATCCGGCAGCACATGCAGCCTTGCCGCCAGCTTGTCACCTTCGGTGCTGCGCAGTTCGGCGACGCGCCTGGCGATTTTTGCATGCATGGCCGCGTCCGGCTCGCCGCCGGCGCCGTGCCAGCGGATGATATGGTCGAGCAGCGCACCGGTCGCCGACTGGCCGCCTTCCGACAGCCAGAGTTTTGGCAGTGCGGCGCCATAGTATGGACCCCAGACGCCGGCGAAAGGCTGCGGGTCGGGCGACATCGCCATGACGCAGGACGAGGTTCCGGCGATCAATGCCAGATGGCGGCCGATATTCTGCTCGTCGCCAGCAAAGCCGCCGAGCACGCCAAGCGCGCCGGCATAGGCATCGATGACGCCGGCGCCGACCCGACAGTTTTCGCTCAAGCCCAACTCCGCCGCCGCTTCAGGGGTGAGCGTGCCGATGTCTGCGCCGACAGCGCTTGCCTTCTCCGGCAGGCTGCCGTGTTCGAACAGATCGCCAAGCCCGACCCTGTCGAAGAAGTCACGGCGCCAGCCGGTTTCCTCATGCGCCAGATAGGTCCATTTGGCGGTCAGCGTGCATTGCGAGCGCGCCAGCGACCCGGTCGCCTTCCAGGTCAGGAAATCGGTGAGGTCGAATAGGTAGCCGGCTTCATGCCAAGTTCCCGGCAGATTGCGCTTCAGCCACATCAGCTTCGGCGTCGCCATTTCCGGCGACATGACGCCACCGATATAGTCGAGTACGGCGTGGCCGCTATCGGTGCATTCATCTGCCTCGGCGATGGCGCGATGGTCGAGCCAGACGATGGTGTCCCAGCGCCGTTCGCCCGTCACCGAGACGCTGAGCTGGCCGGCATTCCTGTCCAGCACCACCAGCGAGCAGGTGGCGTCGAACGACATGCCGACAATATCGTCGGCTGACACACCGGCCTTTTCGCGCGCGGCACGCACCGCGATGCACACAGCCGACCAGATATCCTGCGAATTGTGCTCGGCGTGATCGGCCTGCGGCTGGTTCATGACGATCGGATGCTCGGCGCGGCCGAGCAAGGTGCCTGACGTGTCGAGAATGCCCGCGCGGGCGCTCCCGGTGCCGACATCGACCGCGCAAACGAAGCTTTTCGTCAAGATGCTTTTACTCTCGCTCCCTAGAGCCGGATGATTTCAGGTCTGTTCGACCTGAAATCTGAATCCGTCTCTAAATCAAAGAAGTAGAGCATGATGTCGTCCGAAAACCGCTTCACACTTTTCGGCATCATGCTCTAGCCTGCAATCAGATCGGGCAATTGCAGCATGTCCGCGAATATAAAGTCCGGTTCACTCGACGCAAGCCGCGCTTTCAAGGCCGGGTTGCCGGCGTGCGAACCGCCGGTGAAAGCAAAGACGCGCATGCCGGCCGCACGCGCCGCCGCGATGCCGGCAGGGCTGTCCTCGATTACGATGCAATTACCGGGATGCGCGCCCATGGCGGCGGCGGCATGGAGAAAAAGATCCGGCGCCGGCTTGCCGCGCGCGACCATGGCAGCGCTGAACAGATGGGGCTCGAGCAGGCCGAGCAGGCCGGTAACGTCGAGCGCATAGCGAATGCGGTCGAGCGTGCCGGAGGAAGCGACGCAGCAGGGCACGCCCAGCCTCGGCAGGATGTCGCTGATGCCGGGAATCGGCTTCAGCTCCTCGCGGAATTTGCGCATCAGCTCGACGCGCATATCGGTCAGATGCACGTCGGTGATGTCGATGGTGAAATCGCGAAGAAGTATCTCGCGCACGCTCTTCATGCTCTTGCCTAGGAAATGCTCGTAGGCCGCATCCTCGCTGACCGAGCCCCCGGCGGCAGAGATCATGCCGAGCAGAGCCGAAACCGACAGCGCCTCGCTGTCGACCAGCACGCCGTCACAGTCGAAGATGACCAGTTCGGGCGTCATTGCGGCTGGCGTCAGAGCTTGCCGGAGATGTAGCGCGTCAGCGTCGCGCGCGTGCCATTCGCCCACAAGACGTTGAGCGCATGGGCAAAGGCCTCGGCGAACGCCGCCGAGCGGCCGACATCGCCATAGATGTCCTCCATCGCAAGCCAGGCGCCGGGCGCATCCTTCGCCGCCTTGGCGGTTGCCTGCAGCCGGTCCCAGCTCGGGTCGTTGGCTTCGATGTCGGCGCCGCTGTCGGTGGTGCCGAAGCAATAGCGGCACCACAGCGCCGATTCCAGCGCGAGACCCGCAACGCTCTTCCCGGCTTTCAGCCGGTCGGCGATGGTCGGGATGATGAATTTCGGCTGCCGGTTGGAACCGTCGAGGCAAAGCCGGCGGATGGTGTCGCCGATCTTGGGGTTGGAAAAGCGGTGCTCGATGAGCTGGTAATAATCCTCCAGCACGGTGTCCGGCACCGGCGGCACGG
Source organism: Mesorhizobium sp. M0761 (assembly GCF_040320205.1). Classification (NCBI taxonomy): domain Bacteria; kingdom Pseudomonadati; phylum Pseudomonadota; class Alphaproteobacteria; order Hyphomicrobiales; family Phyllobacteriaceae; genus Mesorhizobium; species Mesorhizobium sp. M0761. The sequence continues at coordinate 424,365 of NZ_JAMYPF010000002.1, read as the reverse complement.
TCGGGATGATCTCGTCATGCTCGAGCTTGGCGAGGAAGCCGCGCACCAGCGGCTCCTGCATCGCCTCATGGACGAAATGGATGTCCATCAACCCTGCGGGATAAGCGATCGTGGCATGACCGCCATTGAGGATGCGGATCTTCATCAGCTCATAGGGCGCGACATCCCTCACGAATTGCACACCGACCTTTTCCAGCGGCGGGCGGCCGTCGGTGAAATGATCCTCCAGCACCCATTGCTTGAACGGCTCGCAGAACACCGGCCAGTTGTCCTCGAGGCCGAACTCGGTGGCGAGAATACCGCGCTCGCGGTCGGAGGTGGCGGGGGTGATGCGGTCGACCATGCCGTTGGGAAAGGCGACATTGTCGCTGACCCAGTTTGCCAGATCCTCGTCGATCAGCCGGGCGAGGCCGATGACGCCATCCGAGGTGACATGGCCATTGTGAGGGATGTTGTCGCAGGACATGACGGTGAACGGCACGATGCCGTCGGCCCGGCGGCGCATCAGGCCCGCAAGGATGAGGCCGAACACCGTCTTCGGCGTCGTGCCTGCCTGTGCGTCGGCGACGATGTCGGGGTGGGTCGGGTTGAACTTGCCGGAGGCCGGATCGATGAAATAACCGCCTTCCGTGATGGTCAGCGAGACGATCTTGATCGCCGGATCGGCGAGCTGGTCGATGATGGCATCGGCATCGCCGGGCGTCAGGAAGTCGATCATGACGCCGGTGACGCGGGCGCTCATATGGTCGGAATCCTGCTCGACCACGGTGGTCAGCCAGTCCTGCTCCTGCAGCTTGGAACGGCCGATTTTTTCGCCCTCGAAGACCCCGGCGCCGACCAGCGCCCAGTCATGGCCGATGCCTGAATTGAAGAGATCGTCGAGGTAGACCGCCTGATGCGAGCGATGGAAATTGCCGACGCCGAAATGGACGATACCGGGTTTGAGCCTGGAGCGATCATATCTGGGACCGGCGACCTTGGCGGGGAGTTCCGAGAGGATCGAGGAGGAGAGTTTCACGGTCATTTTTTTACCCTTTTGGCCGGGCTGCGGCCTTCGTGATCCCGGCCCATCAACTCATCCATTGGCCGCCATCGACATTGTAGGTCTGGGCGACGATGTATTCGGCGTCGTCGCTGGCCAGGAAGACCGCCATGCCGGTCAGGTCCTCCGGCTTGCCCATGCGGCCATAGGGCACGCCCTCGCCGACCAGCCGCTTCTTCTCGCCCTTCGGCCGGTTCTCATATTTGGCAAACAGCGCATCGACCTCATCCCACATATCGCTGTCGACGACGCCGGGCGCGATGCCATTGACGTTGATGCGGTGCTTGATCAGGTCGAGCCCGGCGGACTGGGTCAGCGAAATCACCGCGGCCTTGGTGGCGCAATAGACGGCGACCAGCGGCTCGCCGCGCCGTCCTGCCTGGCTGGCGATGTTGATGATCTTGCCGCCCTTGCCCCTTGCGATCATCGAACGCGCCGCTGCCTGCAGCATGAACAAGGTGCCGGCGACGTTGACGGAGAACAATTTGTCGTAGCTTGCTTTGGTGATCTCGACGATCGGCGCCAGGTCGAACAAGGCAGCGTTGTTGATCAGTATGTCGAGGCCGCCGGTCTTTGTTTCAACCGCATTGACCGCCGCATGGATCGAAGCAAGGTCGCTGACGTCGAGCCTGACCGGATAGGAGTTGGCGCCAATCTCGGCGGCTGTCTTTTCGGCAGCCGCCAGATTGATATCGGCAATGGCGACGGTCGCACCCTCACGCACATAAGCTTCGGCGAAGGCCTTGCCGATGCCGCGTGCTGATCCGGTGACCAGCGCCGATTTGCCTTTCAGCCTCACTGCGTCAGCGCCTTTCCGTCGGGGCCGAAGCGATGCATGCGGACCTTGTCCGGCGTCAAATAGATGGTGTCGCCATGGCGTACGGCCAGTTCGCCATCGGCGCGTACCGTCAGCGGACCGACGCCGTCGGCCTGGACATGCAGGAAGGTGTCGGAGCCCAGATGCTCGGCGACGCCGACAAGGGCTTTCCAGTCACCCGCCGTGGTCGATATCCCCATATGCTCGGGACGGATGCCGATGGTCTTGGCGTTGTATTTGGCCGCCGGCGCACCTTCGATCAGGTTCATTTTCGGCGAACCGATGAAGCCCGCCACGAACAGGTTCTTCGGCGACTTGTAGAGTTCCATCGGCGAGCCGACCTGTTCGATGTTGCCGGCGTTGAGCACGACGATCTTGTCGGCCATGGTCATGGCTTCGATCTGGTCGTGGGTGACGTAGACCATCGTCGTCTTGAGCTGATGGTGGAGCTCGCTGATTTCGAGCCGCATGGTGCCGCGCAGTGCGGCATCGAGGTTGGACAGCGGCTCGTCGAACAGGAAGGCCGAGGGCTGGCGCACGATGGCGCGGCCGATGGCGACGCGTTGCCGCTGGCCGCCGGAGAGCTGGCCGGGCCGGCGTTCGAGATAGTTGGTGAGGTTGAGGACCCGGGCTGCGTCCTTCACCTTCTTGTCGATCGTCGCCACATCTTCGCCCGCCATCTTCAGCGGGAAGCCGATGTTCTTGGCCACCGTCATATGCGGATAGAGCGCATAGGACTGGAATACCATGGCCAGCTTGCGCTTGGCCGGCGCCTCGCCGGTGACGTCACGGCCATCGATGTTGATGGTGCCCCCGCTGGTGTCCTCGAGCCCGGCGATGAGGCGCAGCAACGTGGACTTGCCGCAACCCGACGGCCCGACGAAGACGACGAACTCGCCATTCTCGATGACCAGGTCGAGGCCTGGAATGATGACCGTCGATCCGAAATGCTTGGAGACGTTCTTGAGCGTGATGTTTCCCATGGTTTCCTCCCCGAGGGGTTATTTGGCCGGATTGCTTCAGGCAACGTCCGTTATTTTACCGCGCCGAATGTCAGGCCGCGCACCAGCTGCTTCTGGCTGAACCAGCCCATGATCAGGATGGGGGCGATGGCCAGCGTCGAGGCCGCCGAAAGCTTGGCCCAGAACAGGCCTTGCGGGCTCGAGAACGAACTGATGAAGGCCGTCAGCGGCGCTGCCTCGGTGGTGGTCAGGCGGATGGTCCAGAACGCTTCGTTCCACGCCAGGATGATGTTGAGCAGCATGGTCGATGCGATGCCCGGCACGGCCATGGGGGTCAGCACATAGACGATCTCGCCCCACAAGGTGGCGCCGTCCATGCGTGCCGCTTCCAGGATCTCGCCGGGGATTTCGCGGAAGTAGGTGTAGAGCATCCAGATCACGATGGGCAGGTTGATCAGCATCAGCATGATCATCAGGCCGATGCGGCTGTCGAGCAGTCCGGCATCGCGGAAGATGAGGTAGATCGGGAACAGCACGGCAACCGCCGGCATCATCTTGGTCGAGAGCATCCACATCAGGATGTCCTTGGTCCACTTGCCCGGCGAGAAGGCCATCGACCAGGCGGCCGGAACCGCGACTATCAGGGCCAGGATGGTCGAGCCGACCGAGAGCAGCACCGAGTTGAAGAAGAACTTGAAGTAGCCGCTCTGCGCCTGGACCTCGGTATAGCTCTCGAACGTCCCCGACGGGATCAGCGCGAAGCCCTGGATGGCCTCCTGCTCCGACTTGAACGAGGTGATGATCGTGTAGAGGATCGGGAAGAAGATCAGCAGCGCGACGATCCAGGCGGCGCCTGTCGCAATGACCTTGTGTTGGGTGGTGACTGCACGTGCCATCGTATCCTCCCTTACTTGTCCAGGTTCTTGCCGACCGCGCGCATGGCGAAGAAGGCGACGATGTTGGCGAGAATGACGGCGATGACACCGCCGGCCGATGCCTGGCCGATTTTGAACTCCAGCAATGCCTTCTGGTAGACGAGGAAGGGCAGGTTGGTGGAGGCATAGCCGGGTCCGCCATTGGTGGTGACCAGGATTTCGGCATAGACCGACAGCAGGAAGATGGTCTGGATCAGGATGACGACGGTGATGGCGCGCGACATGTGCGGCAGCGTCAGATAGATGAAGCGGCTGACGAAGCCGGCGCCGTCCATCTCGGCGGCTTCCTTCTGCTCGCCGTCGAGCGACTGCAGGGCGGTCAAAAGGATCAGCGTTGCGAAGGGCAGCCATTGCCAGGCGACGATGATGATGATGGCCAGCATCGGATGCTGCCCGAACCAGTCGATTGGCTGGGCGCCGAAGAAGCGCGCAATGTCGGCAAAGACGCCGTATTGCGGGTGCATGATCATGTTCTTCCAGACAAGTGCAGCCACCGGCGGCATGACGAAGAACGGAGAGATGACGAGGATGCGCACGATCCCCTGTCCCCACATCGGCTGATCGATCAACAGCGCCAGCATGATGCCGCCGATCACGGTGATCAGCAGCACGCTGCCGACCAGGACGAGCGTGTTCAGGATCGATTGCAGGAATGCCGGGTTGGAATAGAACAGCGAGTAGTTCGAGAACCAGACGAAGCCGTCGCGGATCGGGTTCAGCGGATTGTATTGCTGGAAGGAGAACCAGAAGGTGATGACCAGCGGCACGATCATCCAGACGAACAGCAACACGACGGACGGCGCCATCATGAAGCGGGCAAGCGAACGGGTCTGCTGAGTAGCCATGACGGTCACCCTTCACTAGTCGGACTGAATTTTCACAGCGGGGAAAAAGCGGCCGCCCGAACTGGGACTCGGGCGGCCATCGCCGGTCAGGAGGCGACCGGCGTTCGGCACCGGGAGGAGCCTTACTTGATATAACCGCCTTCGGTCATGGTCGCCGTGGCGGCGTCCTGCGCCTGCTTGAGCGCGTCGTCTACGCTGGTCTGGCCGGCGAGCGCCGCCGAGAACAGCTGGCCAACGGTTGTGCCGAGGCCCTGGAACTCAGGAATGGCGACGAACTGCACACCGACATAGGGCACCGGCTTGACCGTCGGATGCGCCGGATCGGCGGCATTGATCGAGTCCAGCGTCATCTTGGCGAACGGGGCCGCCTTCTGGTACTCGGGATTGGCGTAGAGCGAGGAACGCGTTCCCGGAGGAACGTTGGCCCAGCCTTCCTTGGAAGCGACCAGTTCGGCATAGTGCTTGCTCGTCGCCCATGAGACGAACTTCTGGGCGGATTCCGCCTTCTGCGTGCCTGCGGGGATCGCCAGCGACCATGCCCAGAGCCAGTTGGCGCGCTTGCCGAGGCCATTGTCCGGCGCCAAAGCATAACCGACCTTGTCGGCCACCTTCGAGGCCTTCGGATCCGAGACGAAGGACGCCGCCACGGTGGCGTCGATCCACATGCCGCACTTGCCTTGCTGGAACAGAGCCAGATTCTCGTTGAAGCCGTTGGACGAAGCGCCTTCCGGACCGTCGGCCTTCATCAGGTCGACATAGAACTGCAGTGTGTTCTTCCATTCCGGCTGGTCGAACTGCGGCTTCCAGTTCTCGTCGAACCAGCGGGCGCCAAACGAGTTGGACATGGCCGTCAGGAACGCCGTGTTCTCGCCCCAGCCGGCCTTGCCGCGCAGGCATACGCCGTTCACGCCATTGGCGCGGTCGGTCATCTTGTCGGCGGCCTGCTTAATGAAGTCCCAGGTCGGGGCATCGGGCATGGTCAGCCCGGCCTTCTCGATCAGGTCCTTGCGGTACATGACGAAGGAGCTTTCGCCGTAGAAGGGCGCGGCATAGAGCTTGCCGTCGACCGAGAGGCCGCCGGCGATGGCCGGGATGATGTCCTTGGCGTCATAGTCGTCGCCGAGCTTGTCGAGCGGCAACAGCCAGTTCTGCTTGGCCCAGATCGGAACCTCGTAGGTGCCGATGGTCATAACGTCATACTGGCCGCCTTTGGTGGCGATGTCGGTGGTGACGCGCTCGCGCAGCACGTTCTCTTCGAGCGTGACCCAGTTCAGCTGGATGTCGGGGTTCGCCTTGGTGAAGTCGTCCGTCAGCTTTTGCATGCGGACCATGTCGCCATTGTTGACCGTGGCGATGGTGATGGATTCGGCGTGTGCGGCAAAAGCGAAAGCGCTGGCCGACAACAAGCCCAGGGTGAGCGTGCGCAGTTTCATCAAATTCCTCCCATGAACCAAGATGAGCATTTGCCTTGGTAATGGGCAATTACTCACTTGGCGTTAATTATGTCAAGCCGGATTCGATGCTGCAGCGCAGCACACGGGGCAGGTGCGCGACGTTGCGCGCGTAGAGGATATTGAATGGATTTGGGAAGCTGTTTGCACGGGATGTAAGAGCGGGTTGATGCCGACCCATCGCAACCCAATCATGGCGCCAAGGGAGCGATAGGGCCCAGCCCGTCAGCCGTGGGACGGGTAGCTTCCCACGGAATATTCGAAAACCCTGCCGTCGCGTGTTTGCTTGGCTCTGGTCAGCACTTCCGTCACCTGGATCCAGCTGGGCTCGTCCTTGCGCAGCCTAACTTCCCGGCCGATTACCTTCACGGCAGCTTGAAACGGCGTAAATGCTTCGATCACGTGCGTCGTGCGCACGGTGTTGTTTTCGATTTCTTCGACGCGATAGACTTTCATCAGCCGGCTGATCGACCCTGTTTCAATCTGCAGACGATTGATCCTGCTCAATTGGGTCGTCACAAGCACAAGCCTATGCCGGGCGAGTGATATCGACAGCGTTTTTGTCAAGCTTGGTTAACCCGGCGGCCCGATCGCACTGTTGGTCCGCGAAAGCGAGCATTCGTCGCGGATCCATGGCTCGCTTTGCAGATCGATCTCGGAAATCAGTACGCGAATCGCTCGCCGTCAGGCGCAGGCGATCTCGGCCAGGATCCAGTCCCGGAAGGCTTTTATCTTCGGCACGTTGCGACGCGCCGTCGGGTAGACCAGCCAATAGGCGTGGCCGTCGTCGCCGACCAGGTCGAAGGGCTGGATCAGGCGGCCGGCGGCGAGCTCGGTCTTGAACAATGCGGTGGTCAGGATCGCAACACCATGGCCGGCGATGGCCGCGTTCGCCTCATAGGCCTGCGCGCCCATGCTGGTGCCGGTGCGCCTGGCAAGTTCGTCCGCCGGGACGCCGGCAAGGGCGAACCATTCCCGCCACCAGATGTCGCCGGGATCGAGAATGGGCAGCTTGAACAGGTCGGCGGGTTCGTGGACGCCACCTATGGTGGCAGCGAGTGCCGGGCTCAGCACCGGGGTGAAATCGGCCTTGAACAAAAGATGGGTCTCCACTCCATGCCACTTGCCGCTGCCGGAGCGGATAGCGATGTCCATGTCCTCGCGGGCAAAATCGATCACCCTGTTCGAGGTATCGACGCGCACCGCCAGCGACGGATGCGCGACCTGGAAGGAGCCGAGGTGCTGCGCCAGCCAGTTCGAGGCAAAGGTCAGCAGCGTCGAGACGCACAGCACACCATCGGCGCCCCCACGCGCGGCGGAATAGGCGCTTGAGAGCAGGCTGAACGCCTCGCTGACGGCGGGCGCCAGGCGCTGGCCGGGTTCCGTCAGCACAATCTGGCGCGGCTGGCGCAGGAACAGCGGCGAACCGATGCGCTCTTCCAGAAGCTTGATCTGGTAGCTGGCGGCGGCCTGCGTCATGCCGAGTTCCTGCGCGGCCTTGGTGAAGGAGAGATGCCGCGCGACGGCTTCGAACACCCTGATGGCCTGCAGCGGCGGCAACTGGGCGAGCTGTGGTGCCTTGAGATCGGGCATAAGCCCTCCTTATGGGTCGTGATCGACGTTTGATTGGCGGCAAGAGGCAATCAGGCCGATATCTGGTGTCAACGATCAATCAAGTTCAAGCATAGCGGAGGCTGAAGATCATGACCACGGTACAGCAAAAGCTCCATTCGACCCCGGCGCAGAGCTGGTTTTCCCTGCTGGTGCATGAATTTTCCCTGCTTGTGCACCGCCGGCGCGGCTACGTCGACGTCCGGGAGTTGTCGCCGCATCTGCAGCGCGACATGGGTTTTCTCGACGGCAACGACCCGTCCGGGCGCTGCAAATAAACGTGTTGGATTTTATCGATGGACCGCTTAATCTATCAGGAACCGTCGAGCAAGGCCGTGGCGGTCCGCTCGTCGGTGATGAGGCCATTGACCAGCCGGCGGTTCACAGCGGCCAGGATGCCCGGCAACTTACGCTCGCCCATGGCGAGCGCAATGACCAGCGACTTTTCGCGTGACGGCAAGGCTGCCGACGATACCCGGTCGTTGGTGATGCCCTCGATCATGCGGCCTTCCCGATCGAACACCCAGCCGACGATCTCGGCGACGCCGCCAGCCTTTTGCAACGCCTTCAACTCGCTTTCCGAGATAAAACCGTCCTCGTAGAGCGGCGCCTTCGGGCCGAGATCGCCGATGCCGACAAAGGTCACGTCGGCTTCCGCGGCCAGCGCCAGCGTCGGTTGGATCATCGGCTGGGCAAGCAGCATCTCGCGCTCTTCCGGCGACGAGGCGATGACCGGCAGCGGCATCGGGAACGAGCGCGCCTTGACCCGGTCGGCCATGGTGAAGATGACGTTGTAGAAGGCGGCCGAACCGTCGGGCGAGATGTTGCCGGTCAAGGACACAACCTTGTGCTGCGAGCATTCCATCGGCGGCAATTGCTCGATCGCCGCCTTCAGCGTGCGGCCGGTGCCGATGGCCAAGACGATGGGCGTCGGTGACCGCAGCCGCCGCTCGATCTCGGCCGCAGCCGCCTCGGCAATGCCGATCGTGGTCGAGGATGAGGTTGGATCGCTCGGCACCACTTCGACGAGGTCGAGCGCGAAGCGTGACTTCAGTCTAGCTGCGAGATCAAGGCAATTGGCGATCGGGTGGTCGACCCGCACCTTGATCAGCCCCTCCGACACCGCCAGCGACACCAGCCGCTGCGCCGTCTGCCGGGAAATGCCGAGCGTGGCGGCGATCTGGTCCTGGGTGTTGCCGGCAACATAGTAAAGCCAGCCGGCGCGCGCTGCCTCGTCCAGCCTGCTGCTGCCGCCATCTTGCCGCGAATTCAAAATGTGCCTCCAGCCCTGCCCCTTTGCGCGCCCTTGGGCGAAGCGTCATAGTCTTGCAGGGAATGTGTCGGCGCGCAATTGTCTATCGGCAGGGCAATTGCTTGCTGCTTCGATCCGGCCGCCGCGCGGCAACCAACCAAGCGAAAATCGCCAGCGGACGGGCTCGGCGGTTTATCTCCTGATACAAACGCTTTAAGGGGATCGGAAAAGGAGCCTCGCATGACGCCGAAAGCGGTTTTCTGGGATATGGACGGCACGCTGGTCGACAGCGAGCCGCTGCATGAGGCGGCCTTGGTGGCGGCGCTGCGCAGCGTCGGTATCACGCCGCCGGCCGACCTGCATGAGCGGGTGCTGGGCGTCGCCGCCGCACCGGTCTACGAGATGCTGCGCAGCGAGTTCGGCCTCGACCTGCCCTTCGACGACTGGATCGTGCGCAAATACGATCACTACATGCCGATGGCCGAGACGCTGAAGCCGCGCCCCGGCGCGATCGAAGTGTTCAACGAATTGCGCGCGCTCGGCGTGCAGCAGGCGGTGGTGTCCAATTCCGACCGGGTGATCGTCGATGCAAATCTGAGCGCCGTCGGCCTGATCTATCCCGGCATGCGCACGATCAGCCGAAACGACGTGCGCGAAGGCAAGCCGCATCCCGAACCGTTCCTGCGCGCCGCATGGCTGGCCGGCGTCGATCCCGCAGACGCGGTGGCCGTCGACGACAGCGTTACCGGCGCCACATCAGGCCTGGCCGCGGGGATGCGGACGATCTTCTGGCCGGAAGCGCCGATGGCAGGACCGAAGGGCGCTGTCGTGATCAACAGTGCGGAAGAGTTGCGGGCTCAGTTGGGACTCTGAGTGAGCCTATGAACGTCGGCGCTGCCCCTCATCCCCCTGCCGGGACCTTCTCCCCGTGAACGGGGAGAAGGGTGAACTCATTCAGCTGCGGTACACCGGCTCCTCCTCGTCGAGGATCGCCTTCAGCTCGGCAAGGTGACGCTCCGCCTGGCCGGGATAGTCGTCCATTTCGCTGGCGGCCTTTTCGGCAATGGCGTCGGAGAGCGTGCGCAGCGGCCGGCCGGTCCACAGCGCCTTGATGTAGGTCTCGGCGGCGCGTTCGAAATAGAACATGCGGTTGAAGGCGTCGGCGACGGTGTCACCGATGACCATGACGCCGTGATTGCCCATCACCATCACCTTGACCTTAGGGTCGGTGAGCAGTTGCGAGCAGCGCTCGCCCTCTTCCTCGAAGGCCAGCCCGCCATAATGGGCGTCGACGACGTGGCGGTTGAAGAACATGGCCGAGTTCTGATCGATCGGCGGCAGGGTCGAGTCGGCCAGCGATGCAAGCACGGTGGCATGAATGGAATGCACATGCATGGCGCAGCGCGCATGCGGCACATTGCGGTGGATGGCGCCGTGCAGGCCCCAGGCCGTCGGGTCAGGCGCGTTGGGGCCAGTCAGTGTGTCGGGATCATTGGCGTCGATCAGCAGAAGGTCGCTCGCCTTGATGCGCGAGAAATGCACCTGGTTGGGGTTCATCAGGAATTTGCTGCCGGCCTCGTTGACCGACAGCGAGAAGTGGTTGGCCACGGCTTCATGCATGTTGAGCCGCGCCGTCCAGCGGAAGGCGGCGGCAAGGTCGACGCGCTCCTCATAATAGGGCAGGTTGGTCAGCGGCTCTTTCTGCAAACGGGCGATGCTCATCAAAAAATCCTCCATTTCCCCGAGAATGCCGCGCCCAATGCCGACCAGCAACCGGTAAGTACTGGGTCAGGCCGCCGAGCGGGCCGACTGCAGCCCGCCATGTTCGACGATGAAGTCGATGACTTCCTGCAGTCCCTTGCCGCGCGATAGATCGGTGAAGCCGAACGGGCGCTTGCCCCGCATTCGGGCGGCGTCGCTCTCCATGACATCGAGGTTGACGTTTACATAGGGCGCCAGATCGCTCTTGTTGATGACCAGGAAATCGGAACGGGTGATCGCCGGCCCGCCCTTCCTGGGGATTTCCTCGCCCTGGCAAACCGAGATGACATAGAGGGTCAGGTCGGCAAGGTCCGGCGAGAAGGTGGCGGCAAGATTGTCGCCGCCGGATTCGATGAAGACGATGTCGAGATCGGGGAATTTCCTGTTCAGCCCGGCGATCGCCTGCAAATTGATCGAGGCGTCCTCACGGATGGCGGTGTGCGGGCAGCCGCCGGTCTCCACGCCGACGATGCGGTCCTCAGGCAGCGCCTGCAGGCGAGCCAGCATCATGGCGTCTTCCTTGGTGTAGATGTCGTTGGTGACGACGGCGATGGAGAAATCGTCGCGCAGCGCCTTGCAGAGCTTTTCGGTTAGCGTCGTCTTGCCGGAGCCGACGGGACCGCCGATGCCGATGCGCAGGGGACCGTTGGCCTGAGTCATAGCGAAAAATCCGTCATGCCGAAAAACTCCGTGATGGCGAGGATGGCGAAGCTGAGCCCGATCAACAGGCAGAGCGGCGAATAGAAGCTGACATCGAGCCGCGCAAAAGGCTGTTCCGGCGCCAGACGGCGCCACCACGGCGTGAAGCCGGCAATGCCGCGGCCGAGGAAGACCAGCCCTATGAGCAGCGCTGTGGCGGCAAGGCCTTCCCTTGGAAAGGGGGTGGCGAAGACCCCGGTCAGCGCCAGCGGCCACAGGGTTGCGAGGCACAGGCACGCGGCAACGGCGAAACAGGCAAACGGCGTCGGCATCTCGTCGACGCCGCGAAAGCCGACGACGGCGTGGGCGCAGGAGACGCCGTCCCTGCCCGGCCAGATGCCGCCAAGGCCCCAATAGACATGCAGCGCGGTGATCAGCAGCAGGACGGCCGAGAGGGCGAAGGCGAGGACGATCATGAGCGGAACAGCCTGGAATACTGCGTCTCGTGCTTCATCGCCATGATGTCGGAGATGAAGGCGCAGCCGCCGAGATCGTCCAATGTCGAGCCGGCGGCGCGCGCGGCCGTCGACAGCGCCAACGGCTCGAAGCCGGCGAGCAAGGCCATAGCGTCCGTCTGGCCGACGATGCCGAGTCGGATCGCCGCCTGGACGAGGTTGGAGAAGAAGGCCTGCAGGAAGGCCGACATCGCGTCCTGAAGCGCGATGCCGTTGCCGCCGGCAACGGCGCCGACGGCGACACAGTAGGCGCATTCGGCCGGCAGGCGGCCCAACACCGGATTCGCCCAAGCCGCTGCCGCTTTCAGGAAGGCGGCGCCTTGCAGCATGGTTTCGGTGTGACGCTCACGCGAGCCGGCCAGCGCTTCGGCGAGATCGGCAATTTCATGGAGATCGCCGCCGCCGCGGGCGCGGCGCCAGGCTTCCGTGAAGAGCACGGCGTCGTTCCAGCCCGAGCCCATCTCGACCAGCGTCTCCAGCCAGAAGGCGAGGCTGGCGGTATCGGCAACCAGCCCGTCTTGCCCGGCGCGTTCGAGACCATGGCTGTAGGCAAAGCCGCCGACCGGAAAGGCCGGCGACAGCCACGCCATGAGCCGCAGCAAAGCGATGCCGGATGGCTGGTCAGTCATGATCGTGATGATGCCCGTCATGGGAATGGCTGTGCGAATGCGACTCGCTGTGTGCGTGGGAACGTCCATCATGGGAATGCGCTTCGGCGTGCGCATGCGCATGGCCATGATCGTGACCATGCGCACCTTGGGCGGAATAGGCGCCGCGCACCGGCTTGAACGGTTCGGAGACTTCGCGGACTGTGGCGCCCAGCCCTTCCAGCATAGCCTTGATGACATGGTCGCGCAGGATCAGGATGCGGCCGGGCTCGATCGCTGCCGCCAGATGGCGGTTGCCGATATGCCAGGCAAGCTCCGTCAGATGCACCGCGTCGCGGGCGCGGATATCATAGACCTCTTCGGGTGCCGCGGTGATCTCGACCTGGCCGCCATCCTCCAACACCAGCCGGTCGCCATCGTTCAAGGTCACGGGTTCGGGCAGGTCGACCAGCACCTTGCTGCCGTCGGCAAGCTCGATGGCGCGGCGGCGCAAATGACGCTCGTCATGGGGCAGGACGGCACGGCCGGATCGGGCCGTGGTTACGGCAGTGCCGGCAGGCACCACCGAGACGGCGCGCGGGAATTTGGTGAAGTCGGTGTTCAGGTTGAGTTTCATCGCTTGGCTCCACCGTTAGCCTGGGCTCTCGCACGGGCAGGCCGCGCCAGGACGCGGTCGAAATACGCGTTGACGCGCTCGGATTCGATCGGGAATTTTCCGGCGCGGGCCCAGCCGCCCATGTCGCCCAACAGCACGTCGACGGCGGAAAACCGGTCGCCCAGCGCAAACTCCCGATCTCCCAGCCGGCCGTCGAGCGCCTTGGCCTCCGAGGCGAAATCGTAGGCGGCGGCGGGGCCGACATCGACCCGCACGTCCTTCGGCAACAGGAAGCGGTGGCGCAATTTGTTCCACAGCGGCGCTTCGAATTCGCTCTGGGCAAAATGCATCCAGGAATCCATCTCGGCGCGTCCGGCCACACCTGGATTGGCGCCCATGCCTTTGTCGGCGTGCTTGTCGGCGAGATAGACGCAGATTGCCGCCGAATCGGTCACCGTCAGTTCGCCATCGATCAGGATCGGCACCTTGCCCGACGGGTTGAGCGCATAGGCTTCGGGCGAACGCAATTTGACCTCGACGAATTCATAGGGCTGCCCGAGTTCCTCGAGCATCCACAGAACGCGGCTGACGCGGGATCCACGCGATCCTATGGCCTTGTACACGGTTGAACCCTCTTTCCCGCGACCCTAAAGCGTTTCACCGTTTCAGGGAAACGGCGAACCGCTCTATCTCTTTGTTCTTGCGCAATTCGGGACGGAAAACCGATCACATTTTTGCTGGAATTGCTCTAGACGATTGCGCTCGCTCAGACGATGGTGTCGAAGAGCCGCAGGATGAACGATATCTGATAGATCAGCGTGCCGGCGACGAAGGCGATGTGGAAACGGCGGTCACGCACCAGTATGGCGGCAATGGACAACACCACGAAAACCGGCGTTCGGAACAGATATTCATTGCCGTAGCGGGCGAAATGCTCGGGACCTTTCAGCAGCGTGTCGACAACATCGAGCAGATAGGTGGCCGCCAGCAGGCCGAAGAACCAGCCACGGCGCGAATAGAAGAAATCCTCGTAGCTGGTGTAGTCGAGCATCGAATCCGGAAACAGCAGCGCGCACAGCAGGAACAGCGTGATGGCGTAGAAGATCAGGAACAGGTACTTGCCGAAAGTCCAGACCTCTATGGTGTAGAGGCCGAACTCCCACCACCAGAAATGCACCAGCAGCAACAGCATGGAGGCGACCCAGCCGAGGTGCACGGGATAGAGCCTGTACTGGCCGGGATGCTGGACGATTCGCGCCACCCCCGACAGCAGGCGAGCGACGCCAAGTCCGATCACCATGCCCATGACGATGCGGATATGCGGGAAGATGTCGTGGGCGGAGGCTATTTCGGTGGCCATGACCTGCTACGCGGTTTCTTTGAGCCGCATATTGCGGCGGCACCGACCGGCTCGCAATGGAATTTGCCGGGTCGATCAAATCGCCCCTCGCCTCAAAACAGGAAATACCGCTGCGCCATCGGCAGCACGGTTGCCGGCTCGCAAGTCAAGAGTTCGCCATCGGCGCGAACCTCATAGGTTTCGGGATCGACCTCGATATGCGGCGTGGCGTCGTTGAGGATCATCGAGTGCTTGCCGATGCCGCCGCGGGTATTTTCGACCGCGACGAACTGCTTGTCGACGCCGAGCCTGCCATGCAGGCCGGACTCCAGCGCCGCCTTCGAAACGAAGGTCACCGACGAGTTGGTCCTGGCCTTGCCATAGGCGCCGAACATCGGGCGGTAGTGCATGGGCTGGGGGGTCGGGATAGAGGCGTTGGGGTCGCCCATCGGGGCTGCGGCTATCATGCCGCCGATCAGCACCATGTCCGGTTTGACGCCGAAGAAGGCTGGGTTCCACAGCACCAGATCGGCGCGCTTGCCGACCGCGATCGACCCGATGTCCCTGGACAGCCCATGCGCGATGGCCGGGTTGATGGTGTATTTGGCGATGTAGCGGCGGACGCGGAAATTGTCGTTGTTGCCGGTCTCCTGCGGCAATGACCCGCGCTGGCGCTTCATCTTGTCGGCGGTCTGCCAGGTGCGGATCGCCACCTCGCCGACACGGCCCATGGCCTGCGAGTCCGACGAGATGATCGAGAAGGCGCCGATATCGTGCAAAATGTCTTCCGCCGCGATGGTCTCCTTGCGGATGCGGCTTTCGGCAAAGGCGATGTCTTCAGGGATCGACGGCGACAGATGATGGCACACCATCAGCATGTCGAGATGCTCGGCCAGCGTGTTGACGGTGTAGGGCCGGGTCGGGTTGGTCGAAGACGGAATGACGTTGGGCAGGCCGCAGACCTTGATGATATCGGGCGCATGGCCGCCGCCGGCGCCTTCGGTGTGGAAGGCGTGGATGGTGCGGCCCTTGATGGCGGCGACGGTGTTCTCCACAAAGCCGGATTCGTTCAGCGTGTCGGTGTGGATCATCACCTGCACGTCGTAATCGTCGGCAACCGACAGGCAGCAGTCGATGGCCGCCGGCGTCGTGCCCCAGTCCTCGTGCAGCTTCAGCGAGCAGGCCCCGCCCAGCACCATTTCCTCAAGCGCCGCCGGCAGCGAGGCGTTGCCCTTTCCGGACAGGCCGATGTTCATCGGGAAAGCGTCGAAGGACTGGATCATGCGCGCCATGTGCCAGGGTCCGGGCGTGCAGGTGGTGGCCAACGTGCCATGCGCCGGGCCGGTGCCGCCGCCGAGCATGGTGGTGATGCCCGACATCAGCGCTTCGTCGATCTGCTGCGGGCAGATGAAGTGGATGTGCGCGTCGAAGCCGCCGGCGGTGAGGATCTTGCCCTCGCCGGCGATGATCTCGGTACCGGGGCCGATGATGATGGTGACACCGTCCTGCGTGTCGGGATTGCCGGCCTTGCCGATCGCCGCGATGCGGCCGTCCCTGAGACCTATATCGGCCTTGAAGATGCCGGCCGTGGCATCGACCACCAGCGCGTTGGTGATGACGGTGTCGACCGAGCCGCCGGCGCGCGACACCTGGCTCTGGCCCATGCCGTCGCGGATGACCTTGCCGCCGCCGAATTTCACCTCCTCGCCATGGACGGTGAGGTCCTTTTCGACCTCGATAAACAGCTCGGTGTCGGCCAGGCGCACTCTGTCGCCGACCGTCGGGCCATACATCTGCGCGTAGGCGGCGCGGGTAATTCTAGCCATCAGTCAATGCTCCCCAAACGAGAGGCCGGCCGCAGCCGAACTCCACATCGTCGCCATCCAATGGTCATGCAATGACCCGCTCGGCGACACCTTCTGATCCCATTTGGCCGTTGAGGTGGACGTGCCACCCCAAACCGCCCGTTTGCCAAACCCTTGGCCAAATCGATGAAAGGAAAATACATGCGCAAAATCATCGTTCTTGCAGCCGCCGCCACGCTGGCCTCCGCAACCGTAGCCGGCGCCCAGCAACAGCCCACGCCGCAACCGAAGCCGGCGGCGCCCAGCGCTCAGCCGGCGGCGCCGGCGATCCAGAAGGTCAACATCGTCGATATCAGCGAATTGCCCAAGGCCACCCAGACGCAGGTCAATCAGGTGATCGCCCAGCGTGGCGATGCCGGGCTGCAGAAACTGCGCTCTTCGATCGACGCGACGCCGCAGATCAAGTCGGCGCTCGAAGCCAAGGGGCTCACCTCGGCACAGGTGGTCGCCGCCAGCATGACCACCGATGGCGCGCTGACCCTTGTCACCAAGAAGGCAAGCTGAAAGAAGCGCTTGGCGGGCCGGCACCCGGCCCGCCAGCCCACAGGGAACCTTCGCCCGACAGGAGGCGTTTCGTTCCTTTGGCGCCGAACGGCGTTGCACAGAAAAGTCCACCAGGAGCGAGCAATGCCTGTCTTTGCCGACACCAGATGGCTCCAGAGCCTTGCTGCCTGCACATTTCTCGCAGCTTTCGGCCCGCAAGCCGCGCAAGGTCTTGAAAGCGCTGACGCCGTCAACCGGGCCGAGACCGTCAACAGGATCGTCGGCTCCGATGTCCGGCAGGAGGAGGCGCGGACGGAACCACAGACCAACAAGATCATCACCGCGATCGAGCGGACGCGTGAGAACATCGGCGCCGTGCGCAAGACGTCCAAGCTCGATACTGTGGATATCGTCTTCCTCACCGACGCGGCGCGCAGCGAAGGCGGCCCGCCGCCGGCGGTCGAGAGCAAGGTCGAACAGCATCAGGACGACATTGCGGAACTGCGCAAGGAGATCGACGCCAACGCCTTGCTGTTCAACGCCATCGATTCGCGGCGCGTGCTTACGGAAGACGTCCTTGCGGTGGAATTCGACGGCTCGGCAAGAATCGTCATCTACGCGGCGGCCAGGCCGTCGAACTGACCTCAGGGCGCTCGACCCCGTCGATCTCACAGCCTGCCCATGATTTTCTGCTGAAAGCCGTAGACCTCGCGCTTTCCCCCCAATGGCACCAGCGTGACGTCGCGCTCTTGTCCCGGCTCGAAGCGCATGGCCGTGCCGGCGGCGATGTCGAGACGCATGCCGCGGGCTCTGTCGCGATCGAATTTCAATCCCTCATTGGCCTCGAAGAAATGATAGTGGCTGCCGACCTGGATCGGCCGGTCGCCGCTGTTGGCGACCTTCAGCGTCACCGTCGGCAGCCCCTTGTTGAGCTCGATGTCGCCGCTTGCCGTGATGATTTCGCCGGGAATCATCGTTAGCCTCACAAAACGCCGAAGACCAGGCCGGCGCCGACTGCAGCACAAGCGGCGCCAGCGGCGCGGGCAAGCCCGCGAAAGCGCATGCCGAGGCCAAGGCCGGCAGCGATGCCCATGGCATGGAGAAGTGCGGTGGCAACGGCAAAGCCGGCCATATAGTCAAGCCCACCGGCATTTTCCGGCACTTCGGTGCCGTGGGCATGGCCATGGAACAGCGCGAACAGGCCGATGATGGTGACTCCGGCCGAGACCGGCAGATCGACCGCCAACGCCACCAGCAAGCCAAGCGCGACGACGGAGGCAAGGATGCCCGGTTCGACGAAAGGCACCGGCACGTGGAGCATGCCGAACGCGCCGCCGACCAGCATGACGCCGACAAAGGCCAGCGGCCAGGCCCAGATCGCCTTGCCGCCCTTGAGCGCCGCCCACAGGCCGACGGCGACCATGACGGTCATATGGTCGAGGCCGGACAGCGGATGCGCGAAGCCCGCCGCGAAGGACGAGGTGGTGGCGATGCCGACATGGGCATAGGCGGGCATCGCCGCCGCCAGCAGCAGGATCGCTGCAAGCGTGGTGCGTTTGGTTGAAGCAGAGATCATCGGTCTTCCCTTCGAAGCCACGAAAACAATCACGCAGCCTTGCGCGGGCCGCAGCCCTCGGCCTTGAGCACGCGTTGGGTCGAGGCCGGATATTTCACCAGTTTCTCCACTGGGCGGATCGGGCGTGCGGAAAAATTGCCGCCGCAGTTCGGGCAGACGCCGCCCAGCACATGTTCAGCGCAGTCAGCGCAGAAGGTGCATTCAAAGGTGCAGATCAGCGCGTCCGCCGCTTCCGGCGGCAGGTCCTTGTCGCAGCATTCGCAATTCGGTCGCAGTTCCAGCATCGTTTTCTCCTCACCTGATCGGTTCGTGCACGGTCACCAGCTTGGTGCCATCGGGAAAGGTCGCCTCGACCTGCACGTCGTGGATCATCTCGGCGATGCCTTCCATCACCTGCGCGCGGGTAACCACATGGGCGCCGGCCTCCATAAGTTCGGCGACCGGGCGGCCGTCGCGGGCGCCCTCGACGACGAAATCGGTGATCAGCGCGATCGCTTCGGGGTGATTGAGCTTGACGCCGCGTTCCAGCCGCTTGCGCGCCACGATCGCCGCCATGGCGATGAGCAGCTTGTCCTTTTCACGCGGCGTCAGGTTCATGCGCTTTCCTGGATTTGGCCTGGATTTGGCTCAGAGTGACCATAATTTGGGCAGACCCGCCCGCCCGTTGAGCAGTTCGACGAGCGGAACCAGCCGCTTGCGCAGCTGGTAGCCGTCCTCGGCAAACAGCCTCGCAAGAAGCTTGCCAGATTTTTTGACGCTCCAGGCGCTGGCATCGCCGTCGGCGCCGATGATGTCGCGGGCCGCATCGAGCAAGCCTTCGGCCTGCGGCGAAACCATCAGCAGCGTCGCAGCGGCAATGGCGCCGCCGGCGACCGCCGGGCGGCCAAGTGCCGCCGCGATAGCCGGCCCGATGCGGGAATCCTCGGCATGAACGAGCGCACCATCCTGGCGGACACGCCAACGGTCGTGGAAATGGCCGTGCGCGGCCTCTTCGCCCATGGCGAGGCGGCCGAATATGGTGGCTTCAAGCAGCAATGCCTCGGCGCCTGCGGCAAGCTCGACCTCGAGCGTGCGGGCAAAGGCCGAGCGGTCGAAGACGATGGTTTCCTGGGGCAGCCAGGCGATACGCCCGCCCGCGCCGACGCTGAGCTTCACCCGAACTTCGGCGCGGTCGCTTGCGGCACGATAGATCTTTTCGCAGGCCTGGGTGGTTATCGAGGCGGAAGCACCTGGCCCGACATCGATTTCCCAGCCGAGCCGATCGCCGCCGGTCAGACCGCCGGCGGTGTTGATGAGCACGGCTTCGAGCGGATCGGCCGCAACGGCCGGCATGCGGATTTTGGCCGAGCCGTCCTGATAGAGGCGCAAAAGCCGGGTGCGTCCATCCCTGACGCCGCACGCAAGCCGGGCCGCCCCGGCCGCGCGCTGGGCCGGAAGAGCTGAGATCAAGACATGCTGCAACGTATCCACGGCGCTAACGTTAAGCACTCCCGGCGCTTTGTCGATATGGTGCTTGTTGATATAGCTTGTTGCTTGACAGCGTTTCCGTTTCTATAGAGGGAGCCTCTTTGGAACGGTCATGCTGCGCCTGGCGGGTTTTTGAAGGCGACGGCGATTTCAGTCCAGGCAACAGGGGCGCCAACCAATCGGCACCGCGACGTTATAAAATTGGGGAAGGAATCGAATGGCTGACGAGCTGGCAACGGAAATCATCGCCAAGATCAGGGCACATGCGGAGCCCGGTGGCGAAGAGATCACCACCAATACGGAATTGACCGCGCTTGGCATCCATTCCCTGGAACTGACCGAGATCATCTTCGATCTCGAGGAGCAGTACGGCATCGAGATCGAGATGAACACGGTCGATGCCTGGAGCAATCTCAAGAATGTCGGCGATATGGTTGAGGCTGTTCGCGCGCTGATTGCGAAAAAAGCCTGAGCTGAATGCAAAAGCGCGTCGTCATTACCGGCATCGGCGGCATATGCGGGCTCGGCGCCAATGCGCCTGCAATCTGGAACGAAATGCGGGCCGGCCGATCGGCCATCGGTCAAATCAGCAATCCCGGTTTGCATGATTTGAAGGTCAAGGTCGGCTGCGAAATCAAGACGCTGCCCGACCATGGCATCAGCCACAAGCAGACCGTGTCGATGGACCGCTTCAGCCTTTTGGCGACGATTGCCGCGCGCGAAGCCATGCAGCATGCCGGCCTGACATCGACTGAAGCAACCAGCTACCGGATGGGCGCGGTTGTCGGCGTCGGCGTCTGCGGCTGGGAGGCGATCGAGGAGAACTACCGCGCCATCCTGGTCGACGGCAAGAACCGGGCCGGCATCTTCACCGTGCCGAAAGTGATGCCGAGTGCGGCGTCCGGCCATGTCAGCATGAATCTCGGCCTGCGCGGGCCGGTGTTCGGCGTCACTTCGGCCTGCTCCTCGTCCAATCACGCCTTTGCCTCGGCGGTCGACCAGATCCGGCTCGGCCGCGCCGATGTCATGGTCGCCGGCGGCACCGACGCGCCGCTGCTCTGGGGCATCCTGAAAGGCTGGGAAGCCCTGCGGGTGCTGGCGCCCGATACCTGTCGGCCGTTCTCAGCCGATCGCCAGGGCCTGTCGCTCGGCGAAGGTGCTGGAATGGCGGTGCTGGAAACCTATGAACACGCCATGGCGCGCGGCGCGACCATTCTGGCCGAATTTGCCGGAGCCGGCCTTTCCGCCGACGCTTCCGATATCGTCGCGCCGACAGTCGAGGGACCGACGGCGGCGATGCGCGCCTGCCTGGCGGACGCCGGGCTCAATCCCGAGGACGTCGATTATCTCAACGCCCACGGCACCGGCACCAAGGCCAACGACCAGATCGAGACGGCGGCAATCAAGCGCGTCTTCGGCGACCATGCCTACAAGCTGTCGGTGTCGTCGACCAAGTCGATGCATGCCCATTGTCTCGGCGCCTCGGGCGGCCTGGAAATGATCGCCTGCGTGATGGCGATCCGCGAAGGCATCGTGCCGCCGACGGCCAATTTCCGGCAGGCCGACCCCGACTGCGATCTCGACATCACGCCGAATGTGGCGCGCGAGCGCAAGGTGCGCGCGGCGATCAGCAACGGTTTTGCCTTCGGCGGCACCAATGCCGTGGTGGCGTTCAAGGCGGTCTGACGGCAAGCGACTGGCCCTGAGCGACTGGCCCTGAATGACTGCGAAGACGGTGTGCGCACCGTCGGCCGGTTGATCGGCAAAGACGCCGAGGATAATCCTTCGCAACCCGCCAAACGGCGCGAGACCGCGCCAAATTCCCGACCGGAGCTTTCGATGACCGACCTGTCCGTCTTTCCGATCACCAAGCGCTGGCCGGCCAGCCACGCCGACCGCCTGCAGCTCTATTCCGCGACGACGCCGAATGGGGTGAAAGTCTCGATCGCGCTGGAAGAACTCGGCCTGCCCTACGAGGCGCATCTGGTGGATATCGGCAAGGACCAGAGCTGGACGCAGGAATTCCTGTCGCTGAACCCGAACGGCAAGATACCCGCGATCATCGACCCCGACGGGCCGGGCGGCAAGCCGCTCGGCCTGTTCGAATCCGGCGCCATCCTGCTCTACCTCACCGACAAGACCGGCAAGCTGATCCCGGTCGATCCGGCGCGGCGCTACGAGACCATCCAATGGGTGTTCTTCCAGATGGCGGCGATCGGACCGATTTTCGGACAGGTCGGGTTTTTCAATAAATTCGCCGGGCGCGAGATCGCCGACAAGCGGCCGCTGGATCGCTACCGCAATGAATCGCGGCGGCTGATCGGGGTGCTGGAGACGCGGCTGAAGGGTCGAACCTGGATCATGGACGACGACTATACGATCGCCGACATTTCGATGCTGGGCTGGGTGCGCAATCTGATCGGCTTCTACGAGGCGCGCGAACTCGTCGGCTTCGACGACTTCCCCACCGTCGCGGCATGGCTGGAGCGCGGGCTGGCGCGGCCCGCGGTGCAACGCGGCCTGACCATTCCCGCCAGGAATTGACCTCGGCCGGCCGAAGCAACCAGGTCTATTTCGCCTTGGCCTTGCTTTTCGAGCTGCCCTTGCCGATGACGGACGCAGCGAGCGACGCGGCGCCCCTGGCTGTCGCCGCCACCGCACCAGCGGCGACATTGGCAGTCGCCTTGACCGTGCGCATGGCCCCGCCGGCCATCGAGCCGCGGCTTGCCGGCTTCTTGGGTTTGGCGGTTTTCACCGCCACCTTCGCCGTCGCGACCGGTTCTACCTTCCTTGGCGCCGCTTTGCCGAAAGCCGGCTTTGCGTCCTTGGACCGCTCGGCGATCGCCGGGCCGGCGCCTGCCTTGGCCTGCGTGGCCTTTGCCTGCCTGGCTTTGGGTTGAGCGGTCTTGCTCTTGGCGGGTGTTTTTGCCTTGGTTGCCATCTGACGGTTCCCTCACGGCGGCACGATTGCCGATGAGAGATAACGACCTGAAAGTCTTAAGGTTCCCGTTCCGAAGTCCAGCGAACTATGCGGGATCGCCAACAACCAGGTCGGCGGACCTGCGACGGCCGAGCACGCGATCGATGTTGGGCATGTCGTTGGAAGCGATCCAGGCGCGGGCGTCTTCGTCGGAGCGGCCATGCTCGTGCCAGCGCACCAGAAGGCGGCGCTCGAGTTCGGCACGCGGCACATCGACAAAGATGGTGAAGTCGAACAGCGGCGCCAGCCGCGACCACGGCTCCTCGTCCAGCAGGAGGTAATTGCCTTCGACCAGGATGAACTTGGTCTCGGCGGCAACGATGGAGGCGGCGGCGCGCGACAATTCCATGCTGCGGTCGAACACCGGAATGGCGATGTCTGGCTCGCCCGAACGGATGCGCTTCAACAGCGTCTCGAAGCCGGCGAAGTCGAAAGTCTCCGGCGCGCCCTTTCTTGACCGCAGGCCGCGCTGGTCGAGCACGATGTCATCATAGTGGAAGCCGTCCATCGGCACGACTTCAGCCGCGCCCTCCGGCAACAGATCATGCAGGCCGGCCGAGAGCGTCGACTTGCCGGCGCCGGGCGGGCCGGCAATGGCGACGATGAAGCGTTTCGCCTTGCCGGCGCGCTTGAAGATGGTGGCGGCGAGATGGGCGATTTCGGACATTGGGCGCTTCCAGCTATGCTTTGCATCTTGTCGGCAGTTTGAGGAAATTTCAAACCGCGATTTGGGCAATCTCACGACATCCGCCACGTCAGCGCTGCCCCTCGTCGCCCTGCCGGTGTGCAGCCGATAGATGGGTAACACTTCTCCCCCTATGCGTCCGCCGCAGCGCCAAGCAGATTGGTTGGCGCGGCGGTGCGGCGGACAAGCTCCATGTGCCGTGTGTCGAGGATGCCGGCAGGCAGGTGAGGGGCAGGGCCAGCGTTCGAAAATCAGCCGGGCTGGCCGATCCGCAGGAAATCGCTGTCGAATGCGACATCGCGGGTCGAACCATCGGCTCCGGTGAGATGCATGTGACCTGAGGCTGTCCCGATAGCGCGCGGCGGCTCGCCGCTCGCCAGCGGCAGCGTGCCGATGACATGGCGGAAGGAGACTTCGCCGCCGAGGGTAAAAGCGGTCGCGACCCCTTCGCGCTTCAGCCAATTGTCGTCGATCGATGCGGCATGGCCGATGGCGGCGCGGCCGTCCTCGATGCCGAGCACGCCGCGATGGCGGCTGCTCCACGGCGCGTAGTCGCGGCCGCCATTGCTGAACCACAGCATGGTGACCGGAAGCTCCGCCGGGTTCTTCAGCACCAGCACCAGATCCTGTTCGGCCCGGCGCGCCAGCGCCGTCCAGCCCGGACCGTCATGATCGGCTTCGACCAGGGTGATGAAATCCTCGCGCTCATCCTCCATGCGGTAGTCGGTGAGATCGAGCGTGCCGCCGCCAGTGGCTGGAAAGCGCGTCAGATCGGTCGAGCGGGCGGGATAGGAAAGCTTGAAGCGGCCGCGGGCCGGATCGGGCTCCAGCGGTGCGTCCAGTGTCCCGGCAAAGCGCTTCGGCGAAAAGGCCAGCCGGCCGCCATCGCGCATCGCCGCCATCGGATGGTGGGCGGCGGAGACCGCTCCGGAACCGCCGGAAAAGACATGCTCCTGATAGAGAAAGGGATGACTGTTGCGGAGCGTGAAGATCTTGTCGACCGTCGCGCCCATCACCGTGCGGCGCAACCGGAAGACGGCCCGCCAGCCGTCGGATGTCGCTTCGCTGACGGTGACATCCCAGGGGCTGTTGGCCGGCCAGCCATGCAGCGGTGCGGCCTCGATGTCGCTGGCCGAAAACGGTGCGCATAGGAAATCGCCCGACAGCCGCACCGTGCCTTCAGGCAGGTCCGGCGGCAGCGTCTCGCCGGCATCGATCCAGGGCGCGCGGTGCAGCGGCTTCAGCTGGCGGCCATCGCTGTCGACCGTTATGTCGGCGATATGGCCGACAGTGAGATCGAGCGTGACCGAAATGCCCTTTGCCTTGATCGTGACCGTATCCATCCGCGCACCTGCTGATTCTGATGGCAGCGAACAAACCCGCTCCGCGAGGGATGCGCAAGCACAGCGACCGGCATTTTGCATCAGGGCGATTTTTACCCTCCCCCTTGTGGGGAGGGTCGGCGAGCGATCGGAGCGAAGCGGAGATCGATCGACGGGGTGGGGGTAGCGCCCTACGAGGACCCCCACCCCGATCCGCTACGCGGATCGACCCTCCCCACATGGGGGAGGGTGGGCGCCTACTGCCGCTTATACTCGCGCACCGGCGACTTGGTGCCGTCGGTGTAGGTGACCTGCACCGCCATCGACGTCACGTTGTCGGCGACCTTGAAGTAAGGCTGGTAGTCATAAGGAATGGCGTACGGGTCCTTCTTGTCGCAAGGCGGCAGCTTGATCTCCCTGTCGAGCGCCGTGCCGTTCAGGCTGTAGCGCACCTCCTTGATGCCGCAGCGGAACGACAGCATCTGGGAGAAATAGACCAGGCCATGATTGCCGCTGGCGTCGAAGGCGATCCACGACGTCCAGAACTGGTCGAGGATCTGTTTGTTGCCCTGTTGCAGCGCTGCGTCCGGATCGAAACTTATGTTGAACGGCCCGGTCTCGCGGCCCCTGAGATCGAGATACTTGACCCCGATGGTGGTGGCCGTGGTGCTGTCGGGCAATTCGAAGCTCGGATTGGGCATCGGCTTGCCGGTGCGCTGGTCGTTCATCGCCATCAGCCCGGTGTCGGTGAACGGACCTGACACACCCATGCGCCAGGAAATGCCGGTCGCGGCCTCGGGCAGCGAGATGGAGATCGTCCAGCCGGCATTGGAGCGCATCGGCGTCAGCGTCGGGGCAAAGCGTGCTGGGTCGAGCACGTCGCCAAGCGCCGTCAGGCGGGTACGGCTGCGGTCGAGCCAGTCGGCGAGCTGCGTCTGGTCGACGAAATATTTGAGCAGCCCGCCTTCCTTTTCATAGGAGACGAACCTGGTCAGCGCCTCGGCCTCGCTGCGCTTGTCGGACAGCGACTGGACGCCGAGGCGATCCTCGGAAAACTCCTGCGCGAGCAGGTAATAGGCCGGTGCGAAATCCGGATTGGCGGCGATGAAGGCGTTGAGCTTGTCGAGACGCTGGGCATCGTCGAACTGCAGGATATGGACCAGCTTGATCGACAGCGCCTTGGCCTTGTCGGCCAGGGCGCCGAACACTTCGCGGGCGCCGGCCTTGCCGTCCTGCACGCGCAGCAGGGTGGCGAAGCGTGTGTAGGGATCGACGGCGTCGACGTCGAAACCGGCGAAAGCGAGATAGGAGCGCCGCGCATTCAGCATGTCGCCGGAAAGCTCGTAGACGCGGGCATTGTGATAGAATTCGTCCGGCCGCTTCGGCTCGGCGATCGTCCCGCCCTGCGCGGCCAATGCGGCAAAGCCCTTGGCGATGGTGTCGATCGAGGCGGCGATCTGCTCGGTGGTCGCCTGAAGCTTATCCGCCTGCTCGGCCTGTTTCTGCTGGCCGGCAGCGAGCGTTTCGGTCGTCTGCTTGACCGCCTCTACCGACTTTTGCGTCTGCGCGCCCTGCTCAGCCTGCTGCTGCTGGGTCGACGCAATTTCCTCGGTCTTCTTCGCCACCGCGTCGGTCGATTGCTTGACCTGGTCGACCGCCAGCTTCGTCTCGGTTACCGTTTGCTCGATCCTGGCCACCCTGGCCGAGACGATGCCCATCTGCTGCTGCAACTGGGCGATGGCCGGCACCAGGCCGGCGATCACACCGTTCTGCGAATTGGACTGCTGCTGCAGGCCATAGACGCCGCCGGCGACGGCGGCAGCGCTGGTGGCAAAGATCAGCGCCGGCAGCGCCTTGGCGGCCAGCACCAGCCGCAGAACGATGGCAATGGCGATGACGGCGGCGGCAACCGAAGCGACCAGCGCGATATAGGCGGCGAACGGCGCCAGCGGATTGAGGATGTCGGAAGCCGCGCCGCCGATGAAAGCGACGCTGCCGGCCCATTTGCCGGTGCGGCTGAGCGAAGCCCTGATAAGAGATGGCGCAGCCGCGCCGATGTCACCGGTCATTGTCAAATCCCCCAAGCAATTGCCGCCTCTATAGCAGCACCGCGACCCCGCAGGCAAAACAGGACAGGAAGCAGGCGATTTCGGGGCGGGGATTACGGAGTTGGTGAGTAGCGAAGACCGAAGTCACAGCTAATCTCCCCCGCAAGCGGGGAGATTGGCAGCTCCGCCATTAACCAAATGGACGAACACAATGGGTTAGGCTAGGTTCCGGCCCTCTCAGCAACGCCGGACTTGCCTTGCCAAACTTCCATCTACCCTCCCTCGTCCAAAAATTTCTCGCAGCCCTGCTGCTTGTCTTCGTGGCCGGCTGCAGCACCACCGCACCGCCCGACAGCGTGCTGGCGGTGCCGGCGCCGCAGGAGAAATATGCCGCCATCGTAATCGATGCCGGCAGTGGCAAGACGCTGTTCGAGGTCAGTTCGAGGGCGCAACGCTATCCGGCGTCGCTGACCAAGATGATGACGCTCTACCTGCTGTTCGAGGCGCTGGAGACCGGCCGCGTCTCGAAGGAAACCCGGATCCCGGTCTCCGAGAATGCCGCCCGGCAGCCGCCGACCAAATTGCGCTTCAAGCGCGGCGAGAGCATCGATGTCGATTCGGCGATCCGGGCGATCGTGGTCAAGTCGGCCAATGACGTGGCGGTGGCGGTGGGCGAATATCTCGGCGGCTCGGAGAACCAGTTCGCCGCCATGATGACCTCGAAGGCGCGCCAGATCGGCATGAGCAGCACCGTCTTCCGCAACGCATCGGGCCTGCCCGACGATGGCCAGCACACATCGGCGCGCGACATGGCGACGCTGGGGATGGCGCTGCGCGCCCGCTTCCCGCAGCAGTTCCACTATTTCTCCGAAAGCGACTTCATGTTCCGCGGTCGGCTGGTGCGCGGCCACAACGACATGCTCGGCCGGGTGCGCGGCGTCGACGGCATCAAGACCGGCTATATCAGGGCATCCGGTTACAATATCGTCACGTCCTACAATGCCGACGGCCGGCATCTGATCGTGGTGGTGATGGGCGCCGACAGCGCCCGTCAGCGCAACGACCATGTCGAAGCGCTGATCCAGCGCAGTCTTTCGCCGACGCTGGCCGATACCAAGACGCGGCTGATGTTTGCGGGAGACCAGCCGGCAGCATCGCCGCTTCCCGGCCTGCCGCCGCCTGGTTTGCCGGCGCAGTGGTCGCAGTTGCCTGGTTTACCGCCGCAATAGAACCCGTTGTTGGGTGGAGGAACTCTGAAACGCCGGCGGGACAGCACCCCCCTCTGGCCTGCCGGCCATCTCCCCCTCAAGTGGGGAGATTAGCAGCTTCGGCGTCTCGCCTCTTTTTCGTGTTTGGCGAAGCCATGGCGACATCTGATCTCCCCCCTTGAGGGGGAGATGTCCGGCAGGACAGAGGGGGGGTCGTGAAGGATCGCTGCCTCATCTTAACTCTGCAGCAGGCGCAACAGCACTTCGGCGGTCTGGTTGCCGAGCAGCAGGCGAGCGAGGCCCCGGGGGGCTGCGCCGCCACAGGCAATTGCAGCAGGCATTCATCACAAGCGCTTGCACAAGCCCCCAATCTTCACCGCCACAGTGGCTATGGCGTGCCGGCTTGGCGTATCGTGGGCGCGACAGCAGGAGCCGGCATCATGAGCCCAAAACCATCCGAACAGGCCGCCAATGAAAACGACAGCGGCGGCGAGTATTTCGAGGCGCCGACCGACCACGACGCCGAGCTGGTGGCCGACGAGGCGCTGGAAGCGCCCGATGTGCCGGACTCCGAACCTCATGGCCGCCTGAAGCCGAAGCGGAAACCATCGGCGATATCAGGTAGAAAGTTTCGCAAGCGTGACCTGGTGCGCATCGACGACCTCAGGCCGAGCCTGGCCGACCGCATCCGCTCCGATCATCCCGACCTGCCGCGCGGCGCCCGCATCAGCCGGGAGGAGCTCGGCCGTTACCGCATGCGCTACATGGAGGAGCTGCTGCAGCAGGAGCATGGCGAATTCTCCGAGCTCGACCGCCAGGTGGTCGAATCGATCGCCAGGCAGGACACGATTTCGGAAAACTCGGAAGAGGAGTTCGAGGAGCACCGCTCGTTCGCCGACCGCGTCTCCGACAACATGGCGGCTTTCGGCGGCAGCTGGTGGTTCCTGATCTCGTTCGGCAGCGTGCTTGCGGTGTGGATCGGCATCAATTTGATCGCGGGCGTGAGCAGCGCCTTCGACCCCTACCCCTTCATCCTGCTCAACCTGCTGCTCTCCTGTATCGCCGCCATCCAGGCGCCGATCATCATGATGAGCCAGAGACGGACGGAGGCCAAGGACCGCCTGCGCTCGTTCAACGACTACCGGGTGAACCTGAAAGCCGAGCTGGAAGTGCGCCATTTGCACGAAAAGCTCGACTATCTGATCTCGCGCCAATGGACGCGGCTGGCCGAAATGCAGCAGATGCAGCTGGATGCGATGCACGAACTGACCGGCGCGAAGAAGGCGAAGCGGGCGCCGCGCAGGGTGCGCAGGCGGGTGGCGAAGGTGGAGGTGGCGGGGTGAGTCCCGGGCTGAGGCTGCAGGGCGGACGCGAAGTTGCCAAGCCGCGCGACGTGGCTTCGAAAATATCGCCACGCCAATTGCCCGTTGAAGCCCGGCGCGGCTTCCGCTAAGAAGCCGTGGCTGGCCGGCCTATCGGCTGGTTCGTTTTCAGGTTCCTTGAAGGCACCCGTAGCTCAGCTGGATAGAGCGCTGCCCTCCGAAGGCAGAGGTCACAGGTTCGAATCCTGTCGGGTGCGCCAATCTACCCATGTATTACAATAGCTCAGATAACCCTAAAGCGCGTCACGCTGAACGGATCCATGCGACCCGCTTGAAGTCTTTGTTTTAATGCATGTCGTTGTCCCAGAACCGCGGCTCACTTCTGGGCGACATGCATGAGTGCCCGGTGTAGGCATGGGCGATCAGTCCATATTCGGCGTCATGGCGCGTCGATTACCACTTCCGCCCGTTCAGTCAGACGCTATGCTGCCGACCATGACACCAAGGCGCGCGTTCCGTTCGTGATGAAGCAAAGTCAACACCGCTTGCATGAGCGGATGACCATTCGCGGCCACCTCGAACCCGCGTCCTTCCTGCCCTGGATCATGCGCCATGCGGCCAAGCTCGGTCTCGCGCACCACATCGCTCATGCAAGCACCGATCGCATCGAACTCGATATTGCCGGTGCGGCGGAACTGATCGACATGATGGAGATGGGATGTTCGCTTGGGCCCATTGAAGTCTGGGTCGAGACGGTCGACCGCGCGCCTGTCGAGCAAAAAAACATATAGCTTTGCGTGTGGTTACCCTCCGTTTGCACTTAATTTAATCAATATTGCAATTGCGAAATAATTATGCATACGTCAGCCGCATCGAGCGGTTCGCCAACTCCTTGCGCCGGCATCTCTCTGATAGCTTTGCGTGTGGTTACCCTCCGTTTGCACTTAATTTAATCAATATTGCAATTGCGAAATAATTATGCATACGCCGCATCGAGCGGT
The DNA here is from genome assembly GCF_040320205.1 of Mesorhizobium sp. M0761. Lineage (NCBI taxonomy): Bacteria > Pseudomonadati > Pseudomonadota > Alphaproteobacteria > Hyphomicrobiales > Phyllobacteriaceae > Mesorhizobium > Mesorhizobium sp. M0761. Next base: position 394,036 of record NZ_JAMYPF010000002.1, on the reverse strand, counting down.
TCGCCAACTCCTTGCGCCGGCATCTCTCTGGTCGGGAAACAGTAGTATCAGTACGGAAAGTAAGGTCATGCTGTCCGACAAGACGGACACCTGGGTGCCGGTCGCCCTTACCCAGGATCTGCCAACAGGACAGGTAATGCCGGCGCGGACGCCCGCCGGTCCCATTGCCCTCTGGCGAAGCCAATCGGGGCGCTTGGCGGCATCGGCGGATCGCTGTCCGCATCGCGGCATGCGCCTCTCCCATGGCTTCGTGCGCGGCGAGGCGCTCTCCTGCATCTATCACGGCTGGACCTATTCGCAGGCCGGTCAGTGCCTGCGCATTCCTGCCCATCCCAGCCTCACGCCGCCGGAGACGATTCGCGTTGCGACCCGGTTGGTCGAAGAGGCCGGCGGGATCATCTGGGTCGCTGATGGAGAGCCTGATGGCAACCCACCCCTTTTTGAGGGTTACGTGCCGCTCCGTTCATTGACGGCCCGTGCCGGACATTCGGCGCTCTCGGTCGCTGCCGGTACGAAGGCCACCGTTGAAGGATACGTCTGGCAGGCACCCGGCGCGCCGGCAATTCGCCTGCTGCCTATCCCGCGGGAAGCCGGCGAGACGCTGATCCACGTCCTTGTTCCAGCCGATTGCGATGCGTCCGAGCGCATCGCCGCCTCGCGAGCCGCCGAGAGCCTTCGGCGCATGGCCGAAGGGATCGAGGCGAAAGGGGCTGTGCCATGATCGACGATGCGATGCGCGACGAATGGTATCCGGTCGGGCTTTTCAGCCGGCTCGACCGCTATGGGCGCGAGACCACCCTGATGGACGAGCGGATCAAGGTTGCGCTCGACGCCAATGGCGCGGCGAAAGTGACAGGCGAAAACGGGCGCGTGCTGCCGGTTTCGGTGCGCTATGGCCATATCTGGTCGTCGCTCGGCGAACCGAAGAAACCGGTCTTTCCGATTCCCGAGGCAGACCAGCCCGGGCGCCGCTTCGTCGATGTCGGCGTGGTGCGGGTGCGCTGCTCGCCGCTCCGCGCCGTCGAGAACTTCCTCGACATCGCACACTTCCCCTTCGTCCATACCGACATCCTCGGCTCGGAGCCACATACCGAGGTCGAAAACTACAAGGTCGATATCCGCGAGGAAGAGGATGAGGTCTGGGCGACCCAGGTGAAGTTCTACCAGCCGCAGGCGGCGAAATCCGCGAGCGGAGGTATCACGACGGAATACATGTACCGCGTGCCGGCTCCGACCTGCTCAGTCCTCTACAAGACCTGCCCGCCGCGCCCGGGCGAATGGGATGTGATTGCGCTATTCGTCCAGCCGCTTGCCGAGGATCTCTGCGACGTCTGGCCGTGGATGGCGCTTTTTGATGACGAGACGCCACAGACCGACCTCATCCATTTCCAGCAGACGATTTTCCTGCAGGACCGCTCGATCCTCGAAAACCAGATCCCGCGTCTTTTGCCGCTCGATCCCGGCATGGAAATCCCGACGCGCGCCGACCTGACCTCGGTCGCCTATCGCCGCTGGCTGAAGCGCCACAATTATACCTACGGCGCGCAATTGGTGGCACAATGAAGCTTTACGACTACATCCTCTCCCCAAGTTGCTACAAGGTGCGCCTGATGGCGACGCTGTCAGGTGTGAAGCTCGAAATCCGCCCGGTCGACTTCCATCCCGGCGCCGAGCATCGTGGCCCCGAGCTTATGGCGCTTAATCCGGGAGGCTCCATCCCGATCCTTGAAGACGGCGACCTGATCCTGACCGAGTCTTCCGCCATGCTTGGCTATCTCGCCGCGAAGGCAGCACCGGCCTGGCTCGGCAGCGGCGCCCCCGAGGAGACGGCGCGCATCCAGCAATGGCTTTCCTTCTCGCACAGGCTGACCGCCAACCTCGGCGGCGCGCGCCTGCATGAGATGCTGCTGCGCCCCGGTGACATCGGTGCGCTTCAGGCCAATGGCATAGCGGCACTGCGTGAGCTGGAAGCCGGCCTCTTCGAACAAAAAATGCGTGGCGACCGGTTTCTCGCTTCCGACCGGCCGACGATTGCCGACATTGCTTGCTTTCCCTATGTCGCGCTCGCGCCCGACGGCGGCGTTTCCCTCGATTCGTATCCCACGATCCGGCTCTGGTCGCGAGCGCTCCGCAGCCTCGACAATTTCATCGAGATGCCCGGTATCCACCGGCTGCACGAGTTGAAGCCCGAACCGCGACCCATGCTGGACGAGGCGTGAGGTGACCGGCTATCTCCTGAAGAATTGCGCAGCGGTCATCACCGACGAGGGCAGGGGTCCGAGCGTCCGGCGCAATGTCGATGTGCTGACGAATGGCCCGCAGATCGAGGCAATCGGGGATGGCCTGCACAGAAGCGAGTTGCCGGCCGGTACTATCGTGCAGGACGCCGACGGCTGGTTCGTCTATCCCGGCCTCGTCAACACGCACCATCACTTCTTTCAGTGCTTTGTGCGCAACCGTGCCGAACTCGACTGGACGAAGCTGTCGGTCATCGAATGGCTCGACCGGATCTATCCGATCTTCTCCCGGCTCAACGAGGATTGTTTCTACCACGCCTCGATCACGGCGATGGCAGAGATGATAAAGCACGGTTGCACGACGGCCTTCGACCACCAGTACAATTTTCCGCGCCATGCCGGAAAACGGCTCATCGACCGGCAGTTCGAAGCGGCCGATCTTCTCGGCATGCGTTTCCATGCCGGCCGCGGCGGCAACACGCTGCCAAAATCGGAAGGCTCGACCATTCCAGACGAGATGCTGGAGACCACGGACGAATTCATTGCCGACTGCGCACGCCTCATCGACACTTATCACGACACCAGTCCCTTCAGCATGCGTCAGGTCGTGGTCGCTCCCTGCCAGCCGGTCAACTGCTACCGCGAGACCTTCGTGGAATCGGTTTCGCTGGCGCGTGATCGCGGGGTGCGGATGCACACCCATGTCGGCGAGGGCGAAAGCCCGATCATCGAGGCCCGCCATGGCATGCGTACGGTGGACTATCTCGAGGACCTCGGATTTGCCGGCCGAGACACTTTCTATGCCCATTGCTGGGAGCTGACGCATGACGAACTGCGGCTGATGGCGGCGAGCGGCACCGGTGTCTCGCATTGCCCGGAGCCGGTCTATCTGGTGGGTGCGGAGGTGACTGATATTCCCGCCATGTCCGCCTTTGGCCTGCGCGTCGGTCTCGGCTGCGACGGTGCTGCCTCGAACGACAATTCCAACCTCATGCACTGCGTCCATTCCGCCTACATGCTGCAATGCCTGGCGGCCTCGACGCGCGCTCATCCCGTGCCTGCGCCGGTCGATTTCCTCGGCTATGCGACAACGGGCGGGGCCGCGCTTCTGGGCCGCAATGACATCGGCCGACTGTCGCCCGGCATGGCCGCCGACCTCTTCGCGATCGACACGCGCCGCATGGATTATGTCGGCACGCGCCACGATCCATTGAGCCTGATCGCCAAGGTCGGCATCGGCATGCCCACCGACATGACCATGATCAACGGCCGCATCGTCTGGGAGAAGGGTGCGTTTACCGGGCTGAACGAGACCCGGCTTGCTGCGGACGCGGAAGCCGCTTTTGCCGCGGTGGAATTCTAACAACTTAAGACAGGGGAACTGACATGCTGAACTATCTGACCCGCAGAACTCTGATGAAGGGCCTTGCCGCGACAGGGCTTGCCGGCGCGCTTGGCAGCCGTCCCGCCTTTGCGGCCGACGAGCCGCTCGGTATCACGCTCGTGCTCCCGTCGCCGGTCGGCGATGTCGGCTGGGGCCATGCGCTCGCCGCCGGCCTCGAGCCGGTCAAGGCCGCATACGGCGACAAGGTGAAGATCACCGTCATCGAGAACATCGCCGAAGGGCCGGACGCCGACCGGATCATGAACAAGACCGTCGCCGACGGTAACAAGTTCCTGATCGCCGGCTCATTCGGCTACCAGAATGGTGCATTACAGATCGCCCGCCGCGATCCTGCGGTCACCGTGCTGCATGCCTCCGGCTTCCAGACCGCGCCGAATTTCTCGCCCTTCGCGGCGAAGTATTTCCAGGGCACTTACCTGCTCGGCATAGCCGCCGCAGCTCTTTCCAAGACCGGCAAGGTCGGCTCCGTCTCGGCCTTCGCCATTCCGGAGCTGATCACCTCGATCAACGCATTTACGCTCGGCGCACAGACCGTAAATCCCGATATCGAGGTATCGGTCGTCTGGGTGAACTCCTGGTTCGACCCGGCCAAGGAACAGGAAGCCGCCAAGGCGCTGATGGCACAGAACTGCGACGTGATCTTCTCGAACGCGCAGGACACACCCTCCGTGATCTCGGCCTGCGAGGAGGCTGGCGTCTATGCGTTCAACCTCAATTCGTCGATGAAGAAATATGCGCCGAAGAAATATCTCGGCTGCATCGCGACGGACTGGTCGCCCTTCTTCAAGGCTTCCGTGGATGCCCATCTGGCCGGAACCTTCAAGGGCGCCAACACCTTCCTCGGCGTCGCCGAAAAGGTGGTGGAGGTCGTGGACTGGAACTCAGATATCCCAGCCGACACGATGACGAAGATCAAGGAAGTGGCGGCGAAGATCGCCGACGGCAGCTTCTCGCCCTTCACAGGTCCAATCACCAAGGCCGACGGCAGCGAAGCCGCCGCCGCCGGTGCGACGATAGCGGATCCCGAGATCGTCGCGATGGACTGGCACGTCAAGGGTGTCACCACACCACTGCCGAAGTAAGTCATGACCCCGCCCCTTCTGTCGCTCCGCGGCATCTCGAAGAGCTACGGCCAGATCCGGGCCAACCAAGCCATCGATCTGGACGTGGCGCCCCAATCGATCCATGCGATCCTCGGGGAGAATGGGGCGGGCAAATCGACGCTGATGAAGCTCATCTATGGCGTTGAACAGCCGGACGAAGGCACCGTCGTCTGGAACGGAGAGCATCTGCGCCTTGCCTCGCCGGCTGAGGCACGGCGCAGGGGCATCGGCATGGTCTTTCAGCATTTCTCGCTGTTCGAGACGCTGACTGTCGTCGAGAACATCCAGCTCGTCGTCCCCGGCGGCAAGGCGGAGCTGGCGGGGCGCATCCGCAGCCTCGGCCAGGATTTCGGCCTTGAAGTGGATCCTCTCGCCGATGTGCACGCGCTCTCGGTCGGCGAACGGCAGCGGGTGGAGATCATCCGCTGCCTGATGACGGACCCGAAGCTGCTCATTCTCGACGAGCCGACCTCGGTCTTGCCGCCGCAGGCGGTGAAGAAGCTGTTCGACACGCTCAGGCGCCTTCGCGACCGCGGCGTGTCCATCCTGTTCATCTCCCACAAACTGGAGGAAATTCGCACGATCTGTGACCAGGCGACGGTCTTGCGTGGAGGGCGCGTTATCGGCACCGTCGACCCGCGCGACTATGATGCGCACGACCTCGCCCGGATGATGATCGGCCGCGACATGCCCGAGGTGATGCCCGCGTTGGCCATGCCCGAGGGGGAGAAGCGGCTGGAAATAATCGACATGGACTACACGCCGGACGACCCCTTTGCCACGCCGCTCTCCGGCATCAGCCTCACGGTACGATCAGGCGAGATCCTTGGCATAGCCGGAATATCGGGCAATGGCCAAGGCGAGCTTGCCGCGCTCATCTCGGGCGAAGCGATGCTGCTGAAGGAACAACGCGACCGGATCTACATGATGGGCCGCGACGTAGGCACACTCGATGCGGCCGCGCGCAGGAGATTTGGCTTCGCCTTCGTGCCCGAAGACCGGCTGGGACGCGGCGCGGTCCCTGAAATGTCGCTCGTGCTCAACACCGTTCTTACCGCCCATCCTTTCGATCTCGTGAGGCGCGGCCTCATCAACAGCGCCGGAGCGACGGCTTTCACCAGCGAATGCATCCGTCGGTACGACGTCCGCGCCTCCGGCCCGGATGCCGAAGCGGGCTCGCTGTCCGGCGGCAACTTGCAGAAATTCATCGTCGGTCGCGAGATGATGCTGTCGCCAAAACTGCTTTTCGTGGCGCAGCCGACCTGGGGTGTAGACATTGGCGCTGCATCCGCCATCAGAAGGCGGCTCATCGCGTTGCGCAACCTGGGCGTGGCGATCCTCGTAATTTCCGAGGAACTCGAGGAACTTTTCGAACTCTGCGATTTCATCCAGGTGCTCCATCATGGAATGCTGAGTCCGCCTCTGGTCACGCGGGACACGCGCCCCGAAGACATCGGCAGATACATGATCGGAGCACATGCCTCGCCAGAGAAGGTTCCTGCATGAGCGTTTGGGCCGCGACGTTCCTCCCCGCGCTCGTCCGCCGGGAGCATGCCTCGCTCGTCGCGGCCATGCTGGCCCCGGCTGTCGCGCTTGGCATGGCGATCATCCTCAATCTGGGCCTTTATGTGCTGATAGGCCGAGATCCGGCGGCCGTCCTGTACGCGATGCTTCTCGAGCCGTTCCTCTCCTGGGCATCGTTTGCGGAGGTGCTGCTGAAGGCGGGGCCCCTTCTCCTCATTGCTCAGGGGCTGGCGATCGGTTTCCGCGCAAAAGTGTTCAACATCGGCGCGGAGGGCCAGTTTATCCTGGGCGCTATTTTCGCCTCGGCGATCCCCGTCTGGTTTCCGCAGGCGACCGGGCAGTGGATCTGGCCGCTGATGCTGCTTCTCGGTGCCCTCGGCGGTGCACTTTGGGCATCTATCACCGCCTTCTGGCGCGTCAGGCTCAATGCGAACGAGATCCTGGTCTCCTTGATGCTGAGCCTCGTTGCGGCGCAAGTCCTCAACTACCTGCTGCTCGGCCCATGGAAGGACCCGGCCGGCTTCAATTTCCCACAATCCGTCATGTTTCAGAACGACGCGATGGTGCCGACCCTGATCACCGGTACCCGCGTCAACGTCTCGCTGCTCATCACACTTGCGCTCTCGCTGGTGGCCTGGGTTTTCATGCAGCGAAGCTTCATGGGGTATAAGCTCAAGGTCGGCGGCCTTGCCCCGCGCGCGGCCGGTTACGCCGGCTTCAGCGAAGGGCGTGCGATTTGGCTATCGCTTCTGATCGGTGGCATGGCGGCGGGACTGGCAGGCGCGGCGGAAGTCGCGGGTCCGCTCGGCCAGCTGCAGCGCTCGATCTCGACCGGCTACGGTTATGCGGCCATCATTGTCGCCTATCTCGGCGGCTTGCATCCAGTCGGCATCATCTTTTCCGCGCTCTTCATGGCTGTCCTCTATATCGGCGGCGACAATGCGATGGTGTCGGCAAACCTGCCGATCGCCGCCGTCCGCGTCTTCCAAGGCAGCTTGCTGCTCGCCTATCTCGGCGCTGTGGCCTTCGTGCGCTACCGCATCGAGTGGCGCCGCCCCCATCACCTGAGCCAGCCATGAACGCCGTCGAGTTCATTATTTCGGGCATGCTCGCAGCGGCAACCCCCTTTCTCCTTGCCGCACTCGGCGAGTTGGTGGTCGAGCGCGCCGGTGTTCTTAACCTCGGCGTAGAGGGCCTGATGGCCCTCGGCGCGGTGCTCGCGTTCATCGTCGTCTACCACGGCGGTGGACACCTGCTGGGGTTCGTTGCCGCCGGCCTCGGTAGCGCCGTCCTGTCCCTCGTCTTTGCAGTGCTGGCACTCGGATTCCGGGCAAACCAGGTCGCGACAGGCCTTGCGATCGGCATTCTCGGCCAGGGCCTTTCGGCGCTGTTCGGCAAAAGCTACGAGAGCTTGACGGTGAAGGGGCTCCCGAAACTTGCCTTTCCCGGCCTCTCGGAAATCCCGGTAGTCGGCAGGCTGTTTGTCCAGGACATCGTCGTATGGCTTTCCCTTGCCGTGACGTTTGCGATCTGGGCGATGTTTGCCTATACGAGAGTCGGCCTTGTCGTGAGGGCAATCGGCGAGAATCCCAAGGCAGCCCATGCCATCGGCTATCCGGTCATCGCTATCCGTATCGCGGCCATAGCTTTTGGTGGCATGATGGCGGGTTTTGCCGGCGCCTATGCGGCGGCGGTGTACACGCCCCTTTGGGCGGACGGTATGATTGCCGGACGTGGCTGGATCGCGATCGCACTCGTTGTCTTTGGTACGTGGCTCGCTGGCCGCATCTTCCTGGGTGCCTGCCTCTTCGGTGCGGTTTCGCTGATGAGCCTCGCCGCCCAGGCGACCGGTCTGGACTTGCCATCGCAACTGCTTTCCAGCCTTCCCTATCTCGTTACGATCGTCGTGCTCGGTGTCATCTCGGCGGACCGCCGCTTGCTCAGGCTGAACGGTGTCGCCTCGCTTGGCGAACCCTTCGAACGTTAGCCGGGATTAAAGTGGATTTGCGAAACTCGGCGTAAGTTGAAGAGATTCGAAACGCCAGCGGACGATCGGCATCCGATCCAAAGGGCAGAAACGCCAAACGGGGCGAAGGTATGCCCGCAAGGGTAGCGCTGACGCCGTCGACTGCGAGCAGCGGAACGATGTGGCGCACAACGCGCCCGACATCGGTGGAGATCGTCGCGGGTTTCTTGGATCGTCCCCTTTTCTGCAGTACGAGCCCCATTCTCGAGGGTCCATTCTCCACCGCAGCCTAGGGAAGCGGCGTCGCAAGATGGCCTGAGGCATGCGACCGGTAAATTCCCGCATGCGAGCACTCGTCCTGCCTGTCTAAGGTTCCGAGTCTAACCGCAAATCCTCGATTTTTTCCGACAATTCCAACATATATATTCCGGTCGCCGCAAGAAGCCATAACAACGATTTCCAATACTACCTATTCTTGCAGAAACTAAAAACGCTACACTCGCGTAATCATATTGGTAACGGATGCTGTTCAACCTGCGTCCAGGCAACCAGCACGGGGAGTGGCGTTATGGATTTCTTTAAAAGTTTAACAAAGGTCTTGGCCGGCGGCGCGGTTTCCGTAGCTTTGTGCTTTCCGGCTGGCGCGGGCGGGCTCAGTGTGGGCATCGGCGGCAGCGGTGGGGTGGGTGTTTCGGTCGGCGGCAGTGGCGGCGGGCTTGGCGTCGGTGTCTCGGTCGGCGGGAGCAAGGGCGTCAATGCCGGAGCGACGGTCGGAGGCACCAGCGGCACCACCGCCAGTGTCGGCGCCTCGGTTGGCAGCGGCGTTACCGCCGGCGCCGGCGTATCGGTCGGCACGGGCGTCGGGGTCGGGGTCGGCGCAACCGTCGGCAGCGGTGTCGGGGTCGGCGCCGGGGTCGGGGTGGGCAGTGGAGTGACGGCCGGGGTCGGCGTCGGCATTGGCACACAGACAACGACCACCAGCCCCAGGGATCCCAACACGCCGGCGGTGCCGGCGCGACCGGCGGTGGTTGCCATCAGCGCCATGTCGGCCGGCCAGATCGCCAAGATGAAAAAACGCTGCGCCAGCGTGCTCAGCGGCAAGGGCACCTACGACCGGGACCTGAAGGAGCTCTGCCGGATATTGGCGCGGCGCTGAGTACCGCAACATCGCATCTGCCGTGGGGCGTCAGTCTCTCAGCCAGCCACTGCCGCAAGGTGGCGGGCATTCTTAGGGGGTAGCTTTGCCAAGCGGTTCAGAGTTTCGCGGAAAGGCGGAACCGCTCAGGCTGTGCGCTTTCATCGGCGGCATTCCGCATGGCTTGGTCGCCGAGCCGAAGGAAGCGCGCCGCCCGGTAGCGGCCTTGCTCCGACCTCTGCCGTCCGTCCGGTCACCCGTTTGGGCCGGCTCGAAGATTCGCCTCTGGCCTTTTGTATCACCCGCTCTAGCTGCTTTGTGTTAGGCTCGTCATGTTAGCCTTGTCTTGCTGATGGAGGTTTTGATGGATCGGCGATCATTCTTGACAGCATTGTTTGGCGTTGCGGGGGCCGCGGCGCTTGCTACCGCGGTTCGGCCTCTCGAGGCCGTGGCCGGGGTTCCCAATGTCGGTAACGGCATTCTCGATGAACTCGACAAGCAGGATGCCAATTCGTTTGATGACGACGAAGGCGCTGGCGATGTCGAGCAGATCTCGCATCGGCGATGGCACCATCGTCGCCACCACAGGCGGCATGTCTGGAGACGGCACTGCCGCACGTTCTGGCGGCATGGCCGGTTGCGCCGGCGCTGCTATCGCAGGCGCTCCTTCGTCGTCTTGCGGTTCTAACCGCGGCACGTTCCCGGATTGACCCTGCCCTGAGGCGCAAACACCAAACAGACCCATCCCGATTTGCATCGGGATGGGCTGGTTCAGCTTTATCCAGCCACAGCTGCCACCGAATCCCGCTGCACCAGCGGGCATTCCAGCTTGGTGATTGGATAGCGGCCGCGGCCGGGAGGCGGCGGCACTTCGAGCTGTTCGATCGCCCATTGGCCCATCGCCATGTGCGGCAGGATCGATGTTGTCAGCGGCGGGAACAGGTGGCGGGCGATCTCCTCGTCGTCATAGCCGACGACGGAGATGTCCTGCGGGATGTGCAGGCCCGCCTCCTTCAGCGCTTCGTAGCAGCCGATGGCTGTGCGGTCGTTCTGGCAGAAGATGGCGGTCGGGCGCTCCTTGAGCGCCAAAAGCTTAACGGTCGCGGCATAGCCGGCGCTCGCCGACCAGTCGCCCTCGACCACCAGTTCGGGATCGAACGGGATGTCGGCGGTGGCGAGCGCTCTGCGGTAGCCTTTCAGCCGGTCCTGCGCGGCCTGCATCCACGGCTCGCCGGTGATGGTGGCGATGCGGCGGTGGCCGTGGCCGATCAGATGCCGGGTCGAGTTCTGGCCGCCGGCGATCTCGGACGGCACCACGGCCGGGAAGGCATAATCGGCCGTGTAGCAGTTGAGCAGGATGACCGGGATGTCGAGGCCGTAGAGGAAGTCCGGTGCCGTGATCTCGCGGGTGAAGATGGTCATGTAGACCAGCGCCGAGATGCCGCGCCTGGTGAGCGCCGCAATGGCGCGCGGCTCCATGACGGAGTCGCCCATGGTCTGCGCCACGAGCAACACATTGCCGGCGTTCCACGACGCCTGGCGCGCGCCCTCGATGGCGACAACGGCTTCCGGGCTTGTCGCCAGCTGGTCGACGGCGAAACCGATGACACTGTCAAGTCCATCGAAGGCGGGAACAGGTTTGCGCAGCGCCGAGAAGGCGGGTGCTGCGTAGCCGAGCGCACGCGCGGCGTCGATCACCCGCTCGCGCGTCTGCTGCGACAGCCGGATGCCGGGCGAATCGTTGAGCACGAAAGAGACGGTCGCCTGCGAGCACCCGGCTGCCCTGGCGATGTCGGTCATGGTGACGCGGCCGCCCTTGGCGGCTCTCGCCGGCGCCTTGCGCCGCTTCGCCGTGTCGTCCGGATCCCTCGTCTCGCTCATGGCATTGCGTCCCAATCCACAGCCTGTCTAGTCGCAAGCCTGCCACACCGACAAGATGGTGTCGCGCCGTCGACCGATGGAAATAGTCGAAGGCGTTTATCTTTATTAGCAGCTTTGAAGTTCCCCGCCATGCCGCTGCGGGCCGCGTGAAATTCGAGGACTGCAAGGCATCTGCTTGCGCGAAGCGGTGCTGCACCTGTTCGGGAAAACTAGACCTAGGGCCACCGCCGAGTGTCCGCGCGGGACCTCTGCTAATAGTGTTTACTAATACAAAACGACGCTGTAACGTCAATCCGCCGTGTCCGGTCAGGTGGGACCCGTGCGGCGAGAAGTGCACGTGAATGGCCCGATGGCGAGCGGGGTTTGCCTCCGCAAGCGTGGTCTCGGACATGTGATATGTCAGACAAATCAGACTATTTACGAGCACGGGATGAGTCTCTAATGTCCGTGATCGCGACCGACGACGCCATTCTTCAGCGCCGGGAACCCCTGAGGAGGAGGGCGTCCAAATCGCGAGCGGCAAGTCAGTGAATGCAAGATCGGTTCAGTCCGACGACTGAGCCAAAACGGGAGGTTGAACATGAAATCCTTGATACGACATGCATCCGTGGCCACCGCAGCCCTGCTGCTTGGCCTGACCGCGACAGCCATTGCGCGCGCCGACGACAAGCCGACGCTGGCCTTCGTCGTCAACGGCGCTTCCGATTTCTGGAAGGCCGCCGAAGCCGGCGTCAAGAAGGCGCAGGCCGAATTGCCCGACTACAATCTCGAACTCAAATATCCCGAGCAGTCCTCGGTCGCCATCCAGCAGCGGCTGATGGATGATCTGGTGACCGCCGGCGTCAAGGGCATCATGGTCTCGGCCGTCGATCCCAAGACCTCGACCGACGGTCTGAACAAGATAGCGTCGGAAACGGCGCTGTTCACCACCGACTCCGATGCCCCGCAGACCAAGCGTGTTGCCTATATCGGCTCGTCCAATGTCGACGCCGGCAAGCAGGCGGCCGAGATCGCCAAGAAAGCGATGCCGGACGGCGGCAAGTGCCTCGGCTTCGTCGGCCTGCTCGGCGCCGACAATGCCAAGGAACGCATCCAGGGCATGAAGGACGGCCTCGCCGGCAGCAAGATCGAACTGGTGGACGTGCGCGGCGACGACATCGACCAGGCGCGCGCCAAGAAGAATGTCGAGGACGCGCTGGTCGCCAGCCCCGACATCACCTGCATGGTCGGCTTCTATTCCTACAACACGCCGCGCATCTATGAAGCGCTGCGCGACGCCGGCAAGCTCGGCTCGATCACCGTCGTCGGCTTCGATGACGATCCGATCACGTTGGGCGGCGTCAAGGAAGGCACCGTGGCGGCCACCGTCGTGCAGCAGCCCTTCGAATGGGCCTATCAGGGCATGAAGCTGATGGCCGCCTATCTCAAGGGCGACAAATCAGGCATTCCGGAAGGCGGCCTGATCATCATCCCGACCAAGATCATCGGTAAGGACGATGTCGACACCTATGCCGCCAATCTGAAGGCGATGTCCGGAAACTGAGACCACGAGCAGTTGCGCCGGCTCAGGGTTCGCCTTGAGCCGGCGATCGTGTTGACGGGTCGGCCAAGGCCCGTCAGTCTGTAGCCCACCAGCTGCTGGCAAGCCTGATCAAATATGGCGTGATGAATTATTCCGACCCATCCATCGTCGCAACCACCCCGTTCCTCGGCCTCGAGAACGTGCGCAAGACCTATCCGGGCGTGGTGGCGCTGGACGGCTTTTCCATGGAGGTCAGGCCGGGCGAGGTGATCGGCCTGGTCGGCGAAAACGGCGCCGGCAAATCGACCTTGATGAAGATCCTCGGCGGCGTCACCAGGCCGGACAGCGGCGCCATCACCGTCGACGGCGTTGCGCATGACGGGCTCACCGTCGAAGGCAGCCTGGGGTCGGGCATCGCCTTCGTCCACCAGGAACTCAATCTCTTCGAAAACCTCGATGTTGCCGCCAATATCTTCTTCGGCCGCGAGCCGTTGCGCGGCGGGCCGCTGAGATTGGTCGACCGCGCCAAGCTGCGCGAAATGGTGGCGCCACTGCTGAAGCGCGTCGGCGCCAATTTCTCCGCCGATACGCCGGTTGCCTCGCTGTCGCTGGCGCAGCAGCAGATGGTCGAGATCGCCAAGGCACTGTCGATCAAGGCGCGGCTGGTGATCCTCGACGAGCCGACGTCGAGCCTGCCGCTCGCCGAAACCGACAAGCTGCTCGACGTCATCAAGGCGCTGAAGGCCGATGGCATCAGCGTCATCTTCATTTCGCACCGGCTGCATGAGGTCGAGCGCGTCGCCGACCGCGTCGTGGTGCTGCGCGACGGCATGCTGGCTGGCACCTTGCCGAAGAGCGCCATCAACCACGACCAGATGGTCAAGCTGATGATCGGCCGCATGCTGAAGGAGCGCGAGAAGGCCTCCGAGGCGGCTCGGGCGCCGGGCGCCACTGCGCTCTCGGCCAAAGCCATCCGCACCCCCGCCTACCCTGCCCGGCCGGTCGACCTCGACATCAGGCGCGGTGAAATCCTCGGCCTCGCCGGCCTTGTCGGCTCCGGCCGCACCGAACTGGCGCGGGTGTTCTTCGGCATAGACAGCACGCTTGGCGGTGGGCTCGAACTCGACGGCAAGCCGCTTGTGCTGGGTTCGGCGGCCGATGCGGTCGCGCATGGCATTTTTCTGGTTCCGGAAGACCGCAAGCTGACCGGCATTTTGCTTGACCTGTCGATCGCGCAGAACATCTCGCTGCCCAACCTGCCGGCGCATGCGAAGCGTCGACTGGTGTCGGCAAGCGCCGAGACCGCCACCGCCGAGAAGCAGAAGAGCAATCTCGGCATCAAGGCGCCGTCGGTGCAGACGCGAACCGGCACGCTGTCGGGCGGCAACCAGCAGAAGGTGGTGCTGGGCAAATGGCTGGCGATGAACCCGAAGGTGATGATCCTCGATGAGCCTACGCGCGGCATCGATATCGGCGCCAAGGCCGAGATTTACGGGCTGATGCGAGCCTTGGCCGATGCCGGCGTGGCCGTGCTGATGATCTCCAGCGACATGGAAGAGGTGATCGGCGTGTCCGACCGCATCGCCGTCATGCATGAGGGCCAGATCTCGGGCATTCTCGACAAAGAACAATTCAGCCAGGAAAACGTGCTGTTGCTGGCGGTCGGCAAGCCGGCAAACTAGCGGGCTTCAGGCGATTGCCGGTCCGGCGCATTGGGGAGAAGACGATGAGCAAAAAAGATCTCGGCCTGCTGATCCTGATCCTGGTGGTCGGCGCCGTGGTGACCGCCATCAACCCGCGCTTTCTTTTGCCGATCAACCTCGCCAACACCTCGAACCTGATCGGCCTGTTCGGGATCCTCGCCATCGGCCAGGCCTTCGTCATCATTACCGGCGGCATCGAATTGTCGGTGGGATCGCTGGTGGCGCTGCTCGGCACGCTATTCATCGATTTCATCGCCGTGCGCGACATGCCATGGCCGCTGGCGCTGCCGCTGATCCTGGTGCTGGGCGGCATCATCGGACTGGCGCATGGCTGGCTGATCACAAGGCTGAAATTGCAGCCCTTCGTGGTCACGCTGTGCGGCCTTTTGATCTATCGCGGGGTCGCCCGTTTCTATACCGCCGACGGCACCGCCGGTTTCGCCTTCGGCCAGAATTTTCCCGAGCTCGAATTCCTCACCGCGGGCCGCAGCTATGGCGTGCCCAACAGCTTCATCGCACTGATCGTCATTTCGATCGTCATGTGGGTGGTGCTGCACCGCTCGGTGTTCGGACGCTACCTCTATGCCATCGGCAAGAACGAAGAGGCGGCGAAATATTCGGGAATTCGCACCGGCCGTGTCGTCATGGCCGCCTATGTCATCTGCGGCGTGCTGACGGCGCTGTCGGCGATCTATTTCGCCATGTACACGCGCTCGATCTCGCCGGCCAGCCACGGCCAGTTCTACGAGCTCTACGCCATTGCCGCCGCCGTTCTCGGCGGCTTCTCGCTGCGCGGCGGCGAAGGCTCGCTGGTCGGCGTCATCCTGGGCACCGTGCTGCTGCAGGAGTTGCAGAACCTGGTCAATCTGCTCGGCATCCCGTCCTCGCTCAACTTCGCGGTGATGGGCGGCGTGATCCTGATCGGCGTGCTGGTCGACCAGCAATGGGGCGTGTTCCGCGCAAGGCGGCTGATGCTCGATGCCAGCCGGAAGACTGTCGCGGCGGAGTAGCGCTACATCACGCCGGATATATCCGAGAAGGCCATCGCCTTGCGCAGCACCTCGGCGAAGCGTTCTCCGGCGGCTTCGCGCTGGCCGCCATTGTCGATCGAGGTGACGCCGGAGCCGGACAAAGCGATATTGGCGCTGCGGGCGAGCCGAGCCAGCACTTCGCCGCGCGATTCGCGGCCGCGCTGGGCGAGACGCTCGGCGAGGATTTCCGGCGAGGCGGTGATCTCGACGACAGCCAGATTGGCATAGCGCTCCCGCAGCACCGGGATGACTGCGCGCGAGACATTGGCGACCGCGACATAGCCGTTGGCGATGGACGAGTCGACATCGGCCGGAATGCCGTAGCGCAGGCCGTGCGCCTCCCAGGAAATGGCGAAGGCGCCGTCGGCCTCGGCTTCGACAAAGGCCGCGTCGGCCAGCGTGTCGTGATCCTCGCTTGCCGCATCGCTCGGCCTGGTGATGACCCGGCGGACGAACTCCAGCCTCGTCTCGTCGGCAAACAAGGTGCGGGCATAACCGATTACCGTATCCTTGCCGGCGCCACTCGGGCCGACGACGGCGACAAACACGCCGTTGCGGAGCGGAAAGGCCTCGCTGCTGAGTTCGCGCTCGATCGACGCCGAGACCATCAGGCGACCCGGCGCCCTTGGCGCCAGACAGTGCGCACGACCGGCACATGGTCGTCGACGCGCACACGCACGAGGTCGGCGCGGCGGCCCTGTTCGATGACGCCGCGGTCGTTTAGGCCGATCGCCTCGGCCGGATTCTTCGACACCATCGCAACCGCCTGCGGCAGGGAAATGCCCTCGACGACGTCGCCGAGGAAGAAGGCCGACTGGATCAGGCTGAAGGGAATGTAGTCGGACGACAATATGTCGAGCAGGCCGTCGCCGGCCAGCGTGCGGGCCGAGACGTTGCCCGAATGCGAGGAGCCGCGCATGACGTTGGGCGCGCCCATCAGCACGCCGAGCCCGGCATCCTTCGAGGCCTTGGCGGCTTCCAGCGTGGTCGGGAATTCCGCGACGCGCACGCCCTGCTCGATCGCTTCGTCGACATGGCCCGATGTGGCGTCGTCATGGCTCGCCAGCACAATGCCCCGCTCGTTGCAGGCGGCTGATATCGCCACCCGGTTCGGTCCCGAATTCTTCGCTGATTCCGACATCCGCTTTTCGCAGAACAATTGGAAGTCGCGATCGGTCAGCTTCAGCTTGCGCTGGTAGTAATAGGCGTAGGTCTCGAGATTGACGAACTGGCGCTGTCCCGGCGCATGGTCCATCAGCGAGGCCAGTTTGACCCGCTCGTCGCCATCGAAATTGGCGAAAGCCCGCAAGCAATCCGGCGCCGAGACCTCGCAGCGCAGGTGCAAGAAATGGTCGGCCCGCAACCGGTCTTTCGCGACGCTGTCCTCGATCGCGCCGGCGAGCTTGCGGATGTCGTCGCAGGTAATATCCGCGTCCTCGTCCATGCCGACACGCAAAGCGTCGAGCACGGTGGTGATGCCGGCGGTGGCCACCTGCGCGTCATGGGCAAGGACGGCGGCGATCGGGTTCCAGCGCACTTTCGGGCGCGGCGCATAGTGGCCTTCGAGATGGTCAGTGTGCAGCTCGACCAGGCCGGGAATGATGTAGTCGCCGCCCATGTCCTCGCCGCCCATGCTCCCGCCGGTGTGGCCGGTGCCGGCGTCGACGCCGGAGATAAAACCGTCGCGCAGCACGAGCGACCCTTCGACGATCTCGTCGGCAAGCACGATGCGGGCGTTGTGGAGAACAGTTTCGGCGGTCATTCAGGCAGTCCTTGCTTACTCGGACGAATTGCGGTCAGGCGGTTTTTCGGGCAGCGCGGCGGCCGAGCGCATGATGCGAAAGCACCATGAACGGAGCGCCCGGTTCGGTTTCGACGAACAGCGTCAGCGCATCCACCAGCACCGGCTGCTGCAGCACATCGGCGAACAGGCTGTCAATTGCCGCGCGCAGACGTTGGCTTTCCTGCGGCCCGGCCCGGCCGGACAGTGTCATGTGGAAGCGAAAGGTCTCGAACACGTAGGGGTAGCCCCACTGACAGAGATTGCGGAACTCGGCGGGTTTCAGCGAATCCGGGCTGCGCCGCTCGATCTCGGCCTCGGTGAGCGGCGCGCGAAAACGGTCGAAGCTAAGCACGACATCATCGGCGAAACGGTTGAGCGGCGGCAGCGGGCCTTCCGGCAGCAAAGCGAAGAAACCATCGATCTGGCTGACGACCAGGCGCGGGATGGTGACGGTCGGCGTTGCTTCGGCAAAGGCGTCCAGCGCCGCGCGCAACGAGCTTTCGGTTTCGTTGGCGGCCAACCGGAAGGGCGCTTTCAGCGTCGCATGAAAACCGTAGCGCCGCGCCGATGCGGTGTGAAAGGCGACTTCGGCCGCCGACAGTTCGCCCACCGCCTCGACCGGCCTGGTGGCGGCGCCAAAGGGGTCGCGGCCCAGCCAGTTGGCGGCGAGCCGCGCCAGCGGCTCGTCCTGCTTCGGGGTGAAATAGATGGCGTAGCGCATCGAAAAAAATCCTCGTCAGCCCGCTGCCATAGGTGATTTCCATGACGGATTGACGAAGCTTATGCGAGTTTTCGAAGGCAAATCGACCCCATGGATCGTTAGCCGACGATTTTTCTTCCGGCGCAAGCGAAGGCCGATCAGGCCTTCATGAGCCATTCGTGCTCGGGCGCGTTGTGGAACTTCCACGTCCGCTTCGGCCCGGCCATGACGTTAAGGTAATAGAGGTCGTAGCCGTGACAGGCCGCGCACGGATGATAGCCCTTGGGCACCAGCACGACATCGCCGTCCTCGATCGCCATCGCCTCGTCCAGTTCGCGGGCGCCCGACTTGTCGGCGTCGGTGTAGACCCGCTGGAAGGCAAAGCCCTGCGGCGGGTTGAGGCGGTGGTAATAGGTTTCCTCAAGATAGGATTCGGCCGGCAGATTGTCCTGATCGTGCTTGTGCGGCGGGTAGCTCGATGTGTGGCCACCGGGCGTGATGACCTCGACCACCAGCAGCGAGTCGGCGGGCTTGCCCTCGGGCAATATGTTGGTGACGTAGCGCGTGTTGGTGCCTTTGCCCCGAGTCTCCTGGCCGAGGTCGTCGGGTGCGATGACGCGAACGGGCAAGCCGCCGCCCAGGCCCGGCGCCGAGCAGACCGCGAGTTCGAGATCGGTGTCGGCGGTGACCGACCAGTCCGAACCCTCCGGAATATAGACCGACCACGGCTTGCCCTCGAAGGGCGACATGCGCTCGCCGAGCAGGCCGAGTTCCTGGCCGCCGGCCTTTGCCGTGCCCTTGCCGGTGACGAACACCAGGCAGACTTCGCGATCCTGCGTCTTGCCGGATGCGGTCTCGCCCGGCTTCAGCCGGTGCAGGTCGAAGCCGACATAGGTCCATCCGGCGCTTTTGGGCGTGACATGGGCGACGCGGCCATGGCCCTTGTCGGCTTTGACGAGCAGTTTCGACATGTTTTGTCTCCTATCGCAAGTCTTCGAGGTCGGCCTCTCAACTTCGTCATCCTAGGGCGAAGCAGGAGCGAAGCTCCGTCGCGAAGACCCTAGGATGACGAAGCGAGGGACGTTCCGGCCAATCACCGACGTAGGCGATACGCCAGGTGTCCAGTGTCCGACCCGCAAGCCCTTCCGAGCCACGGCCGCTTCATTCCTTCGGTTCGGCGTCCGCCTTCGCTTCGCCGGTCTTCGGTCGATCAGGCGCAGCCTTGCTCTCCTCCACCGGCTTGTAAAGATAGAAGAACTGCCAGACGGCGTAGGCGGCAAAGCCGAGCGCAATGATGCCCCAGAATGGGGTGCCGGAGGCGAATTCTATTCCGGCCCAGATCACGCAGACGGCGACGACGGCAACGCGCCGCCACAGCGGCCGGAAGAACGGGTGTTCGTAATCCTTCATCGGATCGCCTCAGGCATTGGGAAAACCCTGCGTTTCCACCGTGTAGCCGGCCGCCGTCATCACCCGCATCAATTCCTTGTGGCCGACCTGCGCCATCTTGAGCGGCGGGTTCTTCTTCGGGTCCTGCTCGGCCTCGACGACGAACCAGCCTTCATAGCCATGGTCGGCGAAGCGCTGCACGATGGCGCCGAAATCGAGCGAACCGTCGCCAGGCACCGTGAAGGCACCGAGCGCCACGGCGTCGAGAAAGGACTGCTTTGTGCGGTCGAGCCCGTCGATCACGCCCATGCGCACATCCTTCACATGGACATGGCTGATCCGCTTGTGGTGGTTGTCGATGGCGCGCAGCACGTCGCCGCCGGCAAAGGCGAGATGCCCTGCATCGAGCAGCAACGGAATGCCTTCGCCGGAATGGCGCATGAAGGCATCGAGCTCCGGCTCGGTCTCGACCACCGCCGCCATGTGATGGTGATAGGACAGCGGCATGCCTTGCTCTGCGCACCATTCGCCGAACTCGGTGAGGCGCCTGGCATAGGCCCTCATCTCGTCATTCGACAATTTCGGCTTGGTGGCGAGAGGCCTGGAGCGATCGCCCTGGATCGAGCGGCCGACCTCGCCATAGACGATGCAAGGCGCATTAACCGCCTTGAACAGGTCGATCATCGGCTGGATGCGATCCTTGTTCTTGCCCATGTCCTCATCGACCAGCGTGCCGGAGAACCAGCCGCCGCACAGCGTCACGTCGGCCTTTTTCAGGATAGGCAGCATGATTTCGGGGTCATTCGGAAAGCGGCGGCCCATTTCCATGCCGGTGAAGCCGGCCAAGCGCGACTGGCGCAGGCACTCTTCCAGCGAGACGTCGTCGCTGAGTTCGGCAAGATCGTCGTTCCACCACGCAATGGGGGACATGCCCAGTTTGGCTTTCAAGTTTTAGCTCCGGTCTCTTGTTCACCCTCCCCCTTGTGGGGAGGGTCGCTGCGAAGCAGCGGGGTGGGGGTGCGGCGCCAGACCCCCACCCGGACCTGCGGTCCGACCTCCTCACAAGGGGGAGGTAGGGGGCAGCGCTGACTTAGCATCAATCGCCGATTGTCTGCATCTGCCGCTTTTCGTCATAGGCTTTGCGCGCTGCGTTGACCTGCGGCCGTGCGGAGACTTCCGGCACCGCGACATCCCACCAATGGCCGCCGGCATCGGTGGAAATCAGCGGGTCGGTGTCGATGACCAACACGGTGGTGCGGTCGTTGGTTTTCGACTTTTGCAGCGCGGTCTCCAGGCCGGTGATCGACGGCACCTTCTCGGCAATAGCGCCCATGCTCGCCGCATGCGCGGCGAAGTCGATGTCGGGCAGGATCTCGTGGCGCGCGTCCTTCAAGAGGTTGTTGAAGTTGGCGCCGCCGGTGGCCATCTGCAGCCGGTTGATGCAGCCATAACCCCTGTTGTCGAGCACCACGATGGTCAGCTTCAAGCCAAGCATCACCGACGTGGCGATTTCGGAATTCATCATGAGGTAGGAGCCGTCCCCGACCATGACGACTATCTCCTGGTCGGGCTTGGCCATCTTGGCGCCGAGCCCGCCGGCAATCTCGTAGCCCATGGTCGAGAAGCCATATTCGCCATGGTACGAGCCGGGCGCGCCTGCCTGCCAGAGCTTGTGCAACTCGCCCGGCAAACCGCCCGACGCATTCAGCAGCGTTACGCCGGACCCCAGCGCGCGCTGCACGGCGCCGATCACCTGCGCGTCCGACGGGAAGGCGGCGTTGGTCGACGCCGTCACCTTCGAGGCTTCGGCCTGCCATGCCTTCTTGCCCTGGGTCGCATTGTCGGTCCATGTCGCCGGTGCTTTCCAGCTCCCCAACGCCGCACCCAGTTCGACAAGCCCTTCGGCCGCGTCGGCGACCAGCGGCAGCGCGCGGTGCTTGCCGGCATCGAAAAGCTGCACGTTGAGTCCGATGATGGTCTTGCCGGAATTCTTGAACAGCGCCCATGAGCCAGTGGTGAAATCCTGCAGGCGGGTGCCGATGGCGAGCACGACATCGGCTTCTTCCGCCAGCCGGTTGGCCGCGGACGTGCCGGTGACGCCGACCGCCGCCATGTTGAGAGGATGTGTGTCGGGCAGCGAGGATTTGCCGCCTTGCGTCTCGCAGACCGGAATGCCGGCGCTCTCGGCGAATTTCGCCAGTTCATCCCAAGCCTGCGAATACAGCACGCCGCCGCCGGCGATGATCAGCGGTTTTTTCGCACCCTTCAGCGCGGTGACCGCCGCCGCCAATTCATGCCGGTCCGGACGCGGCCGGCGCTGGTGCCAGACGCGCTCGGCGAAAAAGCTCTCGGGATAGTCATAGGCCTCGGCCTGCACGTCCTGGCAGAGCGACAGCGTCACCGGGCCGCATTCCGCCGGATCGGTCAGCACCTGCATGGTCCGCGCCAATGCCGGGATGATCTGCTCGGGACGGGTGATGCGGTCGAAATAGCGCGACACCGGACGGAAGCAGTCATTGACCGTCGCGGTGCCGTCGGAAAAGTCCTCGGCCTGCTGCAGCACCGGGTCGGGAATGCGGTTGGCGAAGACATCGCCCGGCAAAAACAGGACGGGCAACCTGTTTACATGGGCGAGCGCCGCCGCCGTCACCATGTTGAGCGCACCGGGGCCGATCGACGAGGTCGCGGCCATGAAGCGGCGGTGGAAATTGGCCTTGCCATAGGCGATCGCCGCATGCGCCATCGCCTGCTCATTGTGGGCGCGGAAGGTCGGCAATTCGTCGCGCAGCTGGTACAGCGCCTCGCCGATGCCGGCGACATTGCCGTGACCGAAGATCGCCCACACACCGCCGAAGATGGGCACTCGTCTGCCGTCGATCTCGGTCATCTGCTTGCTCAGAAAGCGGGTCAGCGCCTGCGCCATCGTCAGGCGGATTGTCTTGCTCATGGTGTTTTCCTCCGCAGTCCTCTTGCCGCGCC
The DNA here is from genome assembly GCF_040320205.1 of Mesorhizobium sp. M0761. Classification (NCBI taxonomy): domain Bacteria; kingdom Pseudomonadati; phylum Pseudomonadota; class Alphaproteobacteria; order Hyphomicrobiales; family Phyllobacteriaceae; genus Mesorhizobium; species Mesorhizobium sp. M0761. The sequence goes on along the minus strand of NZ_JAMYPF010000002.1, from coordinate 371,678 downwards.
TTTATGCTGCTTTACGGCCACGCGCAGCAAGCCACGCTTCGGTCAACTGTTCGAAGCGCGCGGCCATGTCGGCGATAGCCTGGTCATCCGTCATCCTGCCGGCCAGCCATTGTTCGGCGGCGTGGACGAAGATGGTGCGGCCGACGGCAAAGCCCTTGACGATCGGCGCCTTGGCGGTGGCGGCAAAGGCCGCTTCCAGTTCGTCCTGCGGCGCTTCGAGACCCAGCAGCACGACGCCACGACACCAGGGATCGTGCTTCAGGATCACCGCTTCGATCTTGGCCCAGGCGCCGGCCGACGCCTGCGGTTCGAGCTTCCACCAGTCCGGCTTGATGCCAAGCGCATAGAGTTCTTCCAGGGCGCGCGGGATCGTCGTGTCATCGAGCTTGCCGTGCTTGCCGGCGATGATCTCGACCAGAAGCTCCCGGCCGACCTTCCGCGCGGCTTCGAACAGCGAGCGCAGCTTCTGCTGCTGCTCTTCCTTGAGCGCTGCCGGATCGTCGGGGTGATAGAAGCACAGGCATTTGATGCAGTGGTCGACCGGCCATTCCACCAGTTGCGAGCCGATGTCCTGCGAGAACTCGAAGCGCAGCGGCCGCGAGCCCGGCAGTTCGACGGGACGGCCGAGCCAGGCAAAGGGGTGGCGGGCGAATTCGAACATCGCCTCGCGGCCATGCTTCTCGTCGATCAGCATGCCATAGCCGTCGCGGCCGGCGGCGACTTTCGCCGCAGCCTTGACCGCCAGCACCTTGAAATCGCGGATGCGCGCCGGATCGGCGCCGGTCTTTGCCGCGACGTCCTCAAGCTGCACACGGTGGTCGCAGGCGAGCGCCATCATCGAGGGGATATCGCGGCGGCGGGTCGTCGCCCAATGGATGTGGTTGATAGCCTCGTCCTTGCGCAACGCTAAGTGCTTGCTGCCGTTCTTGAGGAAGAACTGCAATTCCTCGAAGGTCGGATATTCCGGCGCGCAGAGCAGCCGCGACACGGCGAAGGCGCCGCAGGCATTGGCCCAGGTCGCCGCTGTCGCATGATCTTCGCCACCCAGCCAGCCGCGCAGGAAACCGGACATGAAGGCATCGCCCGCGCCCAGCACATTATAGATCTCGATCGGAAAGCCCTTGCCGACGATACCGTCTTCCAGATCGTCGCTGATCGGCCCGTCATAGACGATGCAGCCCATGGCGCCGCGCTTCAGTACGATGGTTGCCTTGGACAGCGCGCGGATCGTCTTCAGCGCGCTCAGGCAATCGTCGGCGCCCGAGGCGATCATGATCTCTTCCTCGGTGCCGACGATGAGGTCGCAATCGGGCAGCACCGTCTTCAGCTGGGCCGAGACGCGGTCGGATTTGACATAGCGCTCAAAACCCTCGGCATGGCCTGCGAGTCCCCAGAGGTTGGGGCGGTAGTCGATGTCGAACACCACCTTGCCGCCCCTGGCCTTGATGATGCGGATCGCCTTGCGCTGGGCGGCGTCGCTGTTGGGTCGGGAAAAATGCGTGCCGGTGACGACGATGGAACGGGCCGAGGCGATGAAGGCTTCATCGATGTCTTCTTCGGCGAGCGCCATGTCGGCGCAGTCGCTGCGATAAAAGATCATCGGCGAGACGCCTTCGCTCTCGACCGAAAGCAGCACCAGAGCCGTCAGCCGTTCCTTGTCGGTCTTCAGCCCGTCGACATTGACGCCTTCGCGCCGCAGCTGCTCGCGGATGAAGCGGCCCATCTGCTCGTCGCCGACGCGGGTGAGCAGCGCCGAGCGCAGGCCTAGTCTCGCCGTGCCAACCGAGATGTTGGCCGGGCAGCCGCCGACCGATTTGGCGAAGGAGGTGATGTCCTCCAGCCGCGAGCCGATCTGCTGGCCGTAAAGGTCGACGGAAGCGCGACCGATGGTGATAACATCGAGCGTCGCCTGTTTGGCGTCCACGGCTTCGCTCATTGGAACCTCCCGTCGGTCTTGTTGTCTTGAGCAACGTAGTTGGGGGACACGCGCGAGCGGCAGCGTGGCGCCGGGAATATGAAATAATAATTCCAATCTATAGTCAATATGGAATGAGCATTCCTTCCGCGAATTCGAGCGCCGGGCGCCGGCCTAGGCTTTGCGCTTCTTGCCCGTGCTGCGCCGCTTCTCGCCGACGCCGACGGTGAGCGCCATGGCCAGCGCCATGGTGGCCGACAGCGAGCGGAAGCCGGCAAAATCGGCCTCGGCGACCTCGAACCAGACCTTGGCGAACTGCGCTAGTGGCGAAAACGAACTGTCGGTGATGGCGATGATCGGCACGCCCTGTTCGGAAATGGTGCGGGCCTCCTCGATGGTGGCCGGCGCATAGGGCGAGAAACTGATGGCAATGACGGCGTCCGCCGGGGTGGCGAAGGCGACCATCTCGGCATTGAGGCCGGCGGCGGATTCGATCAGCTGGTTGCGGATCTTCAGCTTGCCCAAGGCATAGGCGATGTAGCTCGCCACCGGGTAGGAGCGGCGCTTGGCCAGGACATAGATGGTCTCGGCCTTGGCCAGCAGCGAGATCGCGTCTTCCAGATGCGCCTCGTCCAGCGAGCGCGAAATATCGTTGAGCGAAGTGCTGGCGGCGGCGACGAAGCCGTCGAAGATGGCTCGGTGTCCAGCACCCGCATCGGCCTTGGCGCGCAGCGCCTGCAGGCGTTCGTCATAAGAGGAATTGCGCTCGCGCAGCCGCTCGCGAAACACCTGCTGCAGGCTGGTGAAGCCGTCGAAGCCTAGTTGCTGGGCAAAGCGGATCAAGGTGGACGGCTGCACGCCCGCCGAAGCGGCGATGCTGGCGGCGGTGCCGAAGGCGATGTCATCGGGATTGTCGAGCGCATAGGCGGCGATCTGGGCGATGCGCTTGGGCAAGGTTTCACGGCGATCGAGGATCGTGGCGCGCAGCGTCTCGAAGTCGCGAGGTACCCGTTCGTCCATCGTCGCCCCGTCCAAGCTCATCTAGAGCATGATGCCGAAAAGTGTGCAGCGGTTTTCGGACGACATCATGCTCTCTTTAACTCAAGTGACGTCCTCTCTGCCCCATCATAGCGAGCCTGCGCAAGAAGGCCATAAAAAATGAGGCAGACATTCCATTCGGAGAAGAAATGGACTAATTCATCCATCGATCGCTTCAGGTATTGGGAGAAAGAAATGGTCGGCGTTGGTCTTATCGGCACGGGTTTCATGGGCAAATGCCACGCCATTGCGTGGAGCGCCGTCGGCGCCGTCTTTCCCGATGTCGCCAAGCCGAAGCTGGTCCATCTCGGCGAGGTCAACGAGGAGCTGGCCAAGCGCAAGGCCGGTGAGTTCGGCTTCGCCAAGGCGTCGGGCGACTGGCGTGCCGTCGTCAACGACCCCGAGGTCGATATCGTCTCGCTGACCACGCCCAATCAGTTCCATCCGGAGATGGCCATCGCTATTCTCGAAGCCGGCAAGCATCTGTGGTGCGAGAAGCCGATGGCGCCGAGCTTTGCCGAAGCAGCGGCGATGGCGGCCGCGGCGAAGAAGTCCGGCAAGGTCGCAGCGCTTGGCTACAACTACATACAGAGCCCGGCCATCCGCCACATCGGCGCGCTGCTCGAGGAAAAGATCATCGGCGAGGTCAACCATCTGCGCATCGAGATGGACGAGGACTTCATGGCCGACCCCGAAGCGCTGTTCTTCTGGAAGCATGAGGCCGCATCCGGCTATGGCGCGCTCGACGATTTCGCCGTGCATCCGCTGTCGCTGGTCTCGACGCTGTTCGGCCGCGTCGCAAAAGTCATCTGCGACATGGCCAAACCCTATGTCGACCGCAAGCTGGCCAGCGGCGGCCGCCGTGCGGTGGAGACCTACGACATCGCCAGCGTTTTGATGCATCTGGAAAACGGCATTGCCGGCACGCTGCTGGTCAACCGCTCGGCCTGGGGCCGCAAGGGCCGCATCGCCATCCAGATTTTCGGCTCCAAGGGATCGATCCTGTTCGACCAGGAGCGGATGAACGAAATCCAGCTCTATGTCACCGCCGATCGCCCGACCGAACAGGGCTACCGCACCATACTGGTCGCGCCACATCACAAGCCCTACGACGCCTTCCTCCCGGCGCCGGGCCATGGGCTCGGCTTCAACGATCTCAAGATCATCGAGTGCCACGAATTGCTGACGCGGCTTGCCGGCAGGCCGGCACGGGTCATCGAGTTCGCCGAAGGGCTGGAGATCGAACGCACCGTGCACGCGATGGCGAGGTCGTTCGAGGAGAAGCGCTGGGTGGATGTGCGGTAAGATCCGCTCGCTTCAGCCGCCAGCGACAGCGTTCCAGCCATCGACCCAGACCTGCCGCAGGCGATCGCCTTCGCCCTTGAAGCGCAGGCCGGTCGCCCGGCAATCCGCGATGCGGTCGCTGCGGAAATTGCGGATGGCCTGGCGCAATTCGCACCAGGCGACGATGTTGGCGGTTTCTGAATAGTAGATCAGCGCGATTGGACGGATCAGCCGCTCGGAGGCGCGGCCGATTTCGTCGCGATAGGACAGGTCGAGCTTTTCCTCGTCGCGGATGGCGCGGCGCACAAGCGCCAGATCGATGGTGCCGATTGCCGGTGCTGCGAACCCCCAGACATGCAGTGCGTTGGCGTCGAACGCCTGGCGCAACGGCGGCGGCACGGCGCCGGCGATCTTGGCGCTGACGCGCTTGGCCGCCTGCTTGAGTTCGCTGTCTCCCGTGCGCTCCAGCAGGGCGAGCGACAGGACGATCGCTTCCATCTCCTCGATCGAAAACATCAGCGGCGGCAGGTCGAAGCCGGGCCGCAATATATAGCCGATACCGCGCCCGCCTTCGATCGGCACGCGCATCGCCTGCAGTGCGGCGATGTCGCGATAGATCGAACGCACCGTGACTTCCAGCTGCCCGGCGATCATGGCCGCCGTCACCGGCTGCCGCGCCAGCCGCAGGATCTGGATGATCTCGAACAGGCGCGACGCCTTGCGCATTTCCTCTCCCTGATGAAACGCTACTGACACATCCCCGTCAGTTGGGATGATTTATTGGACTGCCTATCGGGTTGAAAATCAACAAATTCCTCAACGGCACCCCAGCAGGAAGCGACAGGCAACTGACATGAGTTACGCGGAAAATCTCTGGCTGTTCTTTATCCTGCTGTCCGGCATCATCATCGTGCCCGGCATGGACATGCTGTTCGTGCTTGCCAATGCGCTCACCGGCGGCCGCGACCGGGGCCTCGCCGCCACCGGCGGCATCATGGCCGGCGGCATCGTGCACACGCTGAACGGCGCCATCGGCGTCGGCCTGCTGATGCATTTCGTGCCGATCCTGTACAAGCCGCTGCTGATAGCCGGCGCCGCCTACATGGCCTTCATCGGCATCTCGCTGATGCGCAGTTCCATCACCGTCGGCCATGACGGGCCCGCCGGCAGCCGTACGGCCTGGAAGGCCTTTCGCCAGGGACTGGTGACCTGCCTGATCAACCCGAAGGCCTATCTCTTCATATTTGCCGTCTATCCGCAGTTCCTGAAGCCGGATTACGGCCCGATCTGGATGCAGGCGACGGTCATGGGCTTGCTGACGATGCTGACGCAGGCCGCCATCTATGGCGGGCTCGCCATCACCGCCGGCCGCAGCCGCAATCTGCTGGTGGCCAATCCGCGGGCGACCGCTTTTGCGGGCCGGGCGGCCGGACTGCTGCTGTTTGCGGTCTCGGTGTTTACGGCATGGGAAGGGTTGAGGGCAGCGTGATCCCGATCAAGCGATGACGCCGCGTTTCTTCGCCTCGGCGCGGCGCTTGCGGATCACTGTCCCGGTCTTTTGGTCGTCGAGGGCGGCAGCTACCCCGTCCGCGAGACCGATGACGTCATGACCGCCTCACGCCCTCGCCCAAGACGACGAGAAGCTCGTCCAATTGCTCGAACGTCTCGCCCATCGCATCCGCCGCCCCGGTACCGGCCGCGTCGAGAGCCTCCTTCGAGGGATAGAGTTCGTGCATGACCAGCAGCGTCTTGCCACCCTTTTCCTCGAAGGTCAGCGTGGTGACGGGTCCACCGTCACCACCTTCGTCATTGGTCCAGACGAGGCGTGAGTGGGGTGTCACTTCGATATACCTGCCGAAGAATTCGTGAAGGTCCGAGGCGTCGTGGCCGAACACCAGGCGGTACGTGCCTCCGGTACGAGCATCCATCTCGCAGGAACGCAGGAACATGCCCATCGACTTCGGCACCCACCACTGCTTGAACAGCTCGGGCTTGGTCCACGCCTCGAACACGATGCGCGCCGGACCGTTGACCGTTCGCGTGACGACCAGCTCCCGTTCGGACTTCCGTTCGACCGTGGTGCGGCTGTTCGTGGGCTCACTCTCGGTTCTTTGGCGCATCGGCTTTCTCCTTCCGTTTCAATTCCTCGACAACCTTGTCCAACTCGTTGAAGCGTGCGTCCCAGAGCAGGCGGTGCCGCTCGATCCAGGCCGCCTCTTCCTCCAGTCCGCGCAGGCCGAGCTTGCAGGTCCGCACGCGGCCAACCTTCTGCGTGGTGACGAGCCCCGCCTGCTCCAGGACGCCGACGTGCTTCTTCATGCCCGTGAGGGTCATGTGGAACTTTCCGGCAAGCTCGGTGATCGAAGCGTCTGCGCGTCCGAGCTGCTCCAGAACGCCACGCCGGGTGGCGTCCGAGAGCGCGGCGAACGAGGAATCCAAGTCGGTATACTGAACCATACGGTTCAGTATTTAGCAGACCGGTTGCCGGGGTGCAAGGGGAGCCGCAGCGTCCTTCCCGCGCATCGCCTCGTATCAGGCGGCGCCCGGCCGGTTCTCCATCATGGCGCGGCGGGCTGAGCGGCGCCATTCTACGGCGCCGGCGAGGCCGTGCAGCACCGTCTCTGTGGTCGCCCAGTCGATGCAGCCATCTGTGATGCTCTGGCCATAGACGAGCGGCTTGCCTGATACCACGTCCTGCCGGCCGGCGACGAGATTGCTCTCGATCATGACGCCGATGATACGCTCGTCCCCTGCTGCCACATGGCCGGCGACATCGGCCGCCACCTTCGGCTGGTTCTCCGGCTTCTTGCTCGAGTTCGCGTGGCTGACATCGATCATCAGACGGGGGGCGACGCCGATGCGGGCAAGTTCGACCGAGGCCGCCTCGACGCTCGCCGAATCGTAATTCGGCTGAACGCCGCCGCGCAGGATGACGTGGCAGTCCTCATTGCCGGTAGTAGTCGCAATGCCGCTGCGTCCGCCCTTGGTCACCGCCATGAAATGATGCGGCTGGGCGGCGGATTTCACCGCCTCGGCGGCGATCCTGAGATTGCCGTCGGTGCCGTTCTTGAAGCCGACCGGGCAGGACAGGCCGGAAGCCAGTTCGCGGTGGATCTGGCTCTCGGTGGTGCGCGCGCCGATGGCGCCCCAGGCGACGAGGTCGGCAATGTATTGCGGCGTCGTCATGTCGAGAAATTCGGTGGCCGAGGGCAGGCCGAGATTGTTGACCGCCGACAGCACGTTGCGCGCCATCCGCAGCCCCTTGTCGATGTTGAAGCTGCCGTCGAGATCGGGATCGTTGATAAGGCCCTTCCAGCCGACAGTCGTGCGCGGCTTTTCGAAATAGACCCGCATGACGATCTCCAACCGGTCGGACAGGGTCTCGCGCAGCGCCACTAGCCGGCTGGCATAGTCAACGGCCGCGACCGGGTCGTGGATCGAACACGGGCCGACGATGACAAGCAGCCGGTCGTCGGTGCCGTTCAAGATGGCATGGGTGGCGTTGCGTGATGCGCTCACGGTGCGCGTTGCCATCAGCGTGCGCGGGATCTCCCGCATCACCTCGTCCGGCGTACTCAATTCTCGGATTTCCTTGACCCGAAGATCGTCTGTGGTGGTCAACACGGCTTTCTGCTCCTGTTTTTAGGAGACCTGCCGGCTGATACAAAAAAGCCGCCAGGTCTGGCGGCTGTTCGGACTTGTTGCTGCAATCTTCAGATCGAGCGCAATCCTCCCGCCGCCAGCGAGCTCGTAAAGTACCAATAGGTGGCGGTCAGGTTGATCATGAGGTTCATATAGTCGATGCCGAGGCGCTTGTCACGTGGGGTATGCGGAGACAATTCGGGATTGGCCGAATCCTCGCGATTTCGTCATCCCTGGGCGGAGCAGGAGCGAAGCTCCGTCGCGGAGACCCTGGGATCCATTCCGTGACCTGGGCCGTGGAGTGCGGCAGAGCAGAATTCTGGACCGTAGCAGCGCTCTGAAGTCGCGGCATGGATCCTCGGGTCTGCGCTGCGTCGCCACGCTCCTTGCTCCGCCCGTGGATGACGAAGTGCCGGCGGTTCGCCAATCGCCAACACGTATAACGCGGAGCGGCTCATGCGGTCCAGGGATCGAAGAGTTCAAGCCCAAAGCCTTCGAAATCTTTCGTATTGCACGTTGCCAAGGTGAGCTCGTGCGCAATCGCAGTGGCTGCGATCAGGCCGTCCATCGACGACAGACCACGACCGCGGCGCTTCGCAAGACCCATCAGGTCGCCCCAGGCCAAGGCAACCGCATCGTCCACCGGCAAAACCCGCTGTTCGAAGCGCTGGGGCAGGTCCCGGGCGAGCCATTCGGCCAGCGCCTCGCGTTTGCGGCCCTCATCCATCAGAGAGACGCCGCGCCGGATCTCGGCGATCGACACTACGCTGATGAAGGAGCGGTCCTCATCAAGCTCGTCCAGCCAGCCCAGGACACGTGCGTCAGGCGCTGGCCTCGTCACCTCGGACAGGACATTCGTGTCGAGCAGCAGTCTCACTGCGGCAGGTCACGCGGTTCGTCGCGCTGACGTTCAAGCTCGAGATCGGCGCCGCGCAGCGGCGAGTCCAGCAGGAACTCGGCAAGCGTACCCTTGCGTGCGATCTTGCGCTGCCATTCCTCGGCCGAGACGACAATCACCCTTGGTTTGCCGTTCTTGGTGATCGTCTGCGGCAAGGACTGTGCGCGCTCGATGACCTCGGAGAGCCGGGCTTTTGCCCCGGCAACCGTCCAGTTGGTGTCTTTGGATGACGTTAGCATCGCATGCTCGTGACTAGCCTGACTATCAGGACTATGTGGGAATGGCGATGTTGCTGCAACAGGGTTTGAGGCTACTCCGGCGAGGTCCCCGCGACGTTCTGGTCGTAGTCAACCAGCGAGCCGGTCATGACACCGGATTGCGGGCTGGCCATGTAGCTGATCAGCCGCGCCAGTTGGTCGGGCTTCACCAGTTGGCCCATGGGCTGGCCGGCCTCTGCCTTTGCCAGCCAGTCGTCGGAGGCACCGTGCCATTTCTTCTGCACGATGTCCTCGCCCTCGGTGTCCATCCAGCCCGGCAGCACGGCGTTGCAGCGGATGCGGTTGAAACGATAGGCGTTGGCGACGTTCTTGGTCAGCGTCGCCAGCGCGCCCTTGCTCGAGGAATAGGGCGCAAGGAACGACTGGCCGCAATGTGCCGACATCGACAGCACGTTGACGATCGAGCCCGGCGCCTTCTTGTCCAGCAGATGCGCCACCACGCCCTGCATCAGGAAGAAGGGACCACGCACATTGGTGTGGAAAATCTGGTCGAACACCTCTTCCGAAGTTTCGACAAGTGAACCACGCGCGGACGTGGCGGCGGCGTTGACCAGCGCGTTGATGGTGCCGAAATGCGAGATCGCGGTTGCCACCGCACGCTTGCAGTCCGCCACTTTCGAGACGTCGGCGCTGATGAAGATCGCATCGACGCCGGCCTTCTTGAAGTGGGCGACCGCCTTGTCGCCCTTCTCCTGCGAGCGGCCGATGAGCGCCAGCGCCTTGCAGCCCTCGTCGGCCAGCGCTTCGGCGACGGCAAAGCCGATGCCTTGCGCACCGCCGGTGACGATGGCGCGCGTGTTCGAATTGCGATCGGCGGATGTGCTCATCGCTCTGCTCCTGTGCCTTGGTTCCGGTTCTTACTTGTCGAGACGGACGGTCTTGCCTGATGTCGCCGACTTCAGCGCGGCATCGGCCAGCTTCAGCGCCACGAGGCCGTCGGCGCCGCTCGGCGATGCCTTCTTGCCCGAGGTTGCAGCAGTGATGAAAGCGGCAATCTCGATGGCGTAGGCGTCGAGATAGCGGGTCATGAAGAAATCGTGCAGCGGCGGGCGCGTATAGCCCTTCTCGTTGGCGACCTCTATCGACACCGGCCGCTGGTTTTCGGCGGCGACCATGCCTTTGGAGCCATGCACCTCGATGCGCTGGTCGTAGCCATAGGTGGCGCGGCGCGAATTGGAGATGACGGCCTGCTTCCCGGACGCGGTTTCGAGGATGACGCTGACCGAATCGAAATCGCCGGCCTCGCCGATCTTCTTGTCGACCAGCACCGAAGCATGGGCGCTGACCGCCGCCACCTCTTCGCCGAGCAGGAAGCGCGCCATGTCGAAATCGTGGATGGTCATGTCGCGAAAAATGCCGCCCGAGCGCTTGATGTAATCGACCGGCGGCGCGCCCGGATCGCGCGAGGTGATGGTGACCATCTCGACAGTACCGATGGCGCCGTCGTCGATCGCCTTGCGCACGGCGGCGAAGTGCGGATCGAAGCGGCGGTTGAAGCCGACCATCAGCGTCGCCTTGGCCTTGTCGACCACGGCCAGGCACTTCTCGACGCGCTTGACGTCGAGGTCGATCGGCTTCTCGCAGAAGATCGCCTTGCCGGCCTTGGCGAAACGCTCGATCAGATCGGCATGGGTGTCGGTCGGCGTGCAGATGACCACGGCGTCGATGTCGTTGGCCTTCTCGATCGCGTCGATGGTGCGCTCTTCGGCGCCATAGGCGGTTGCCAACTCGGTCGCCGCCTTTTCAAAAGCGTCGGCAACGGCCACCAGTCTGGCCTGCGGGTTGGAGCCGACGGCGCGGGCATGGACCTTGCCGATGCGGCCGGCACCGAGGAGGGCGAAACGAACAGTCATGGGGTTTTCCTCTAGGGGGATGGGTTCGAGAGAGTTGTGTCTCCACCTTCCTTTTGAGAAAGGTGGCAAGATAATTTTTCGAGCACGCCAGAAAACAGGATGACCATCCTGTTCAGGCCGCGAGTTCCGCCTCCCCCGTCTTGGCGCCGGTGATGTAGGAGACGATGTCGTTGCCGTCGGTGTTTTCCTTGCGCAGGTTGGCGACGATGCGGCCGCGCCGGAAGACGACGATGCGATCGCACAGGTCGAACACCTGGCGCATGTTGTGGCTGATCAGGATCAGCGGTTCGCCATTGTCCTTCAGGGTGCGGATGATGTTTTCGACCTGCGCGGTCTCCTGCACGCCAAGGGCTGCCGTCGGCTCGTCCATGATGATCAGCTTGGAGGCGAAGGTCGCCGTCCTGGCGATGGCAACGCACTGGCGCTGGCCGCCCGACATGTGGCGGATGGTGTTGGAGAGGTTGGGGATTTTCACTGCCGTGCGGATCAGCGCCGCCTCGGTCGCCTTGCGCATGTATTTGCGGTCGAGGATCGAGAACGGCCCGAGATTGAAAAGCACCTTTTCGCGGCCGAGGAACAGGTTCGACGGCACGTCGAGATCGTCGGCCAGCGCCAGATTCTGGAACACGGTCTCGATGCCCGCCGTGCGCGCTTCGATCGGCCCGGCAAAATTCACTTCCCTGCCGTCGAACCAGATCTGGCCGCTGGTGCGTTGCTCGACGGCGGTGATCTGGCGCACGAAGGTCGATTTGCCGGCGCCATTGTCGCCCATGATGGCGACATGCTCGCCCTTGCGCAGCTCGAAATTCGCGCCTTCCAGCGCGTGCACGCCGCCATAACGCTTGGTCAGGTTTTCGGTCTTCAGGACGATGTCTGTCGTGGAGATATCTGGCATGGTCAAGCCCTCAATGCCCGCATGCGCTGGCGCCATTGGTCGAGAACGACCGCGCCGACGATGATCACGCCCTTGACCATCTCCTGATAGTAGGCGTCGAGGCGCAGGAAGGTGAAGCCGGAAATGATGACGCCGAAGATCAGCGAGCCGATCACGGTGCCGACGATCGAGCCGCGGCCGCCCGACAAAGAGACGCCGCCGATGACCGCCATTGCGATGGCGTCGAGCTCGTACATGACTCCCATGCCGGACTGTGCCGTCAGGTTCTTGGAGGAGAGCACGATGGCGGCCAGCGCGGCGAGGATGCCGGCAATGACGTAGACGAGGATCTTGTGGTTGGCGATCTTGATGCCGGACATGCGCGCGGCATCCTCGTTGGAGCCGATGGCATAGCAATGCTTGCCGTAGCGTGTGTAGGTCATGATCAGCTGGAACAGCACCGCCAGCGACAGGAAGATGATGACCGGCATCAGCCCCTTGCCGATACCAGCGAAACTTTCGGTCGGAAACGAGATCGGCTGACCCTTGGACCACCATTTGGCAATGCCGCGCGCGGTCACCATCATGCCGAGCGTGGCAATGAACGGCGGAATGCGCGTGTATGCAATCAAGGAGCCGTTGACGAGACCGGCGAGCAGACCGCAGCCGATGGCGACCAGCACCGGCACGATAACCGGCAGGTCGGTCCAGCCTTGCGCCAGGAACATCGCCTTGGGGTTGGGGTTACCGTTGACCGTCGCCACCTGGGCAAAACTCATGGCGATCATGGCGGTGGCGCCGACGATCGAGCCCGAGGACAAGTCGATGCCGCCGCAAATGATCACCTGCGTGACGCCGATGGCGATGATGCCGACGATCGACACCTGCAGGATGATGATCTGCAGGCGGGCCTCATTGAAGATCCCGGCGACGTTGTCGCGCGTGTTGAACAGGAAGCTGTCGCCAAGAAAGATGCGGCCGATCATTTCGAAGATGACGACCAGAATGACCAGCGCCAGGAAGACGTTGAATTCGGCCGGCCATGTCCGCCTCTTCGCGTCATAGCTGACCCCGCCGACGCCATGAGATGTCTGTGACATGTCTGTCCTCCGTGAGGCGGCATTTGCCCTCCCGCACGTAAGGGCGGTGAGGGAAACGGGAGCGGCGCGATTGATGCGCCGCTCCGTTAGTCGAACGAGTTGCCGGCTCAGTTCTTCTTCAGGAACTTGTCGATGTTGGCCGGCGTAACCAGCTGGAAGGGCACGTAGACCTTGTGCTCGACCTTCTCGCCCTTGGCGAGCTTCAGTGCCGCGTCGAGCGCGCCGGCGCCCTGGCCGGCCGCGTCCTGGAACACGGTCGCATCGAGGTCGCCGGCTTGCATGGCGGCAAGCGCGTCCTGCGTGGCGTCGACCCCACCGACGACAACCGTCTTCATGTCGATGTTGGCGGCCTTCATCGCCTGGATGGCGCCGATGGCGCTTTCGTCATTGTTGGCGATGACGCCGTCGAACGGCTTGCCGGTCGACAGCCAGTTGGTCATCAGGTTCTGCGCTTCGTCGCGGTTCCAGTTCGAAGTCTGCTTGTCGATGATCTTGATGAAGCTGCACTCCGGCGTGGCGATCACCTCTTCGATGTCCTTGGTGCGCTGCACGGCGGCCTGGTTGGAAAGCTCGCCCATGATGACATAGACATTGGCTTCCTTCTTGCCGGCCTCGGTGAACAGGCGGCAGACTTCCTTGGTCTCGAGCGTGCCGGAATCGGCCTCGTTCGACGCGACGAAGGCCTGGTTGTCCGGCAGCGTGTCGACATTGACCGGCTGGCGGTTGACATAGACCAACGGGATCTTGGCGGCTGCGGCGGCGTCCGACATCGCCTGCGTGGCCGAGGTATCGACCGGGTTGACGATGATGGCGTCGACGCCCGAGGCGGCGAAGTTCTTGATCTGGTCGAGCTGCTTGGCGACGTCGTTCTGCGCGTCCTCGACCTGCAGTTCCACGCCGCTCATGCCCTTGGCCTGCTCGATCATGCCGTTGCGCAGCACGGTGAGGAAGTTGTCGTCGAACTTGGCCATCGACACGCCGACCTTGGCGGCAAAAGCGGACGAACTCATCAGCGCCGCAAAGGCGACGCCCAAAATCAGTTTCTTCATTGTGTTTCTCCTCCACATTGGTGTCCGGCTGCACCGATCTACCCGGAATCCCCGATAGCCCGAGGAATCGCTCCCTGATGCCTTCCTGTTCCGTATGGCGTTTTGTCCAAGGGATGGAACGCCAGGCTCCCAGTTTGAAACAGATGTTCCGGAACGAAAGAACCAAAATACCAATCTGATGAAATATTTATTCCATTTTTTCGCAAGACGTCAAGAGCGATTCCTAAGTCGGAAAGCGGATTTTCGGTCGCCGCGCCGCAATTTCACGTCGAATCAAGGCCGACAGCGGCCCAGGCCGAGTCTGAAGGCAGAATCTGATAGATTCTATCATCGCCGGGAGAGCCCACGCCGAACGGGTCGGCGCGGCAGAACGCGTTAGATATTTTCCGGCAGATAGATGTCGAAGGGCAGGAAGGTCTGGCCCGGCGCGTTGGCGGCGCCGGCCTCGATGGAATGCGCCATCAGGTCGACAAGCTCGCGGCACAAGGCGGCGAGCGGAGTCGAGATCACCATTGTCAGGATGTTGTCGGCGAGTGCCGCGCGCGATTCGGCGTTGATCTCGTTGCAGACGACCACCGGCATGTTTGCGGGCTTCGCTGCGCGCAGCGCCGAGACCGCGCCTTCCATGCCGCCGCCGGCGACATAGCAGCCGGCAAGATCCGGATACCGCACCAGGAGATCGATCATCGCATCGTGGGTGACCTGGTTGGCTTCCAGATTGACCAGCGTTTCCATCACCGTGAAGTCCGGCGCATGTTCGCGGAAGAAGGAGCGAAATCCGATCTCGCGCAGTTCATGGCCGTGGAAGCGATGACTGCCGACGAAAAGGGCGACCTTGCCGGGGTTCTTTGCCGCCCTGGCGATCATCCAGGCCGCGGTGCGACCGACCTTGCGATTGTCGAGGCCGACATATCCCTCACGGATGCCAGCGGCAAAGTCGGACAGCAGCGAGAAGACAGGTTGCCCCCTCGCTTTCAGCGACTCCACGACCGCCGTCAGCGTCGGATGGTCCGGACCGACAACGGCGATTGCTCTGGATTTCGCTGCCAGCTTGCGCATCTGGGCGGCGATCTCGTCGGCGGCTAGCGAGCTGGCGAAATCGATGGTGGCGACGCCGCGGAAGCGCTGCGATTGCGAGACCGCCATTTCTAGCTCCCTCGCGAAATCGCCGTAAAAAACATCATTGCCCCGCAGCAGCAGAAAGCCGAGGCGGTATTCCGGCAATTCCTGGCGCATGCGCCGCTTGATCAGCCCGGCGGCGTGGTAGCCGATGCCGGTCGCCGCCTCATAGACGCGGCGCGCGGTTTCCTCGCGCACCGGCAGCCGGTTGTTCAGCACCCTGTCGACAGTGGCGACGCTAACGCCGGAGATGCGCGCCAGATCGGTGATGGTTGGCCGTTTTGCCATGACTGTCCCGCATGAGTGCCTGCAACTGCTTACATCGTTCTGATGGAAAATGATAGAAACTATCTTTGTGATATTGAGACTATCACCGCATGGCGCTATTTTGCGCTCGGACACAGGCGCCTGTAATGGACATATCCGTCCTGACGGATGCTGTGGCCGACGGAGGCAGCCCCTATGGAAGCGACACTATCCACACCACCGTTTCGGCGCGACTACAGCCTGATCGGCCGCGATTCCAAGCTCGCCGTCGAGACCGGGCTGGCGGCGGCCGAGTGGTATCACACCGATATTCCGCGCAAGCAGATGAAGGAGCTGATGCAGCGCTCCGATGGGCCGGCGATCCGCGACACCGCGATCTGGCTGGCCGCGCTGATCCTGAGTGCCGCCGGCGGCGCCTGGTTCTGGGGCAGCTGGTGGTGCGTGCCGTTCTTCTTCGTCTATGGCGTGCTCTACGGCTCCTCCACCGACTCACGCTGGCACGAATGCGGCCATGGCACCGCCTTCCGCACCCAATGGATGAACGACGCCGTCTACCAGATCGCCTGCTTCATGATCATGCGCAATCCGGTGACCTGGCGCTGGAGCCACACCCGCCACCACACCGACACCATCATCGTCGGCCGCGACCCGGAAATCTCCGTCATGCGGCCGCCGGATCTGTTGCGCGTTGCGCTTGGCTTTATCGGCGTGCTGGATGCCTGGCATGCGATGTCGGACATGCTGCGCAACGCCGTCGGCAATATCAGCGCGGCGGAAAAGACTTTTATCCCCGAACAGGAGCAGCCTAAAGCCATTCGCATCGCCCGAATCTGGACGGCCATCTATGCCGTCACCATCGCGATCGCACTGTATTTCGGCTCATGGCTGCCGCTGATGCTGGTCGGGCTGCCCCGGCTCTACGGCGCCTGGCATCATGTCATGGTCGGCCTGCTGCAGCATGGCGGGCTCGCCGAAAATGTCGTCGACCACCGGCTGAACAGCCGCACCGTCTACATGAACCCGGTCAGCCGCTTCATCTACTGGAACATGAACTATCACGTCGAACACCACATGTTCCCGATGGTGCCCTATCATGCGCTGCCTAAACTGCATGCGCTTATCAAGCACGATCTGCCGGCGCCGACGCCGTCGATCCTGGCCGGCTACCGCGAGATGATCCCGGCCTTTTTGCGCCAGCTGCGCAACGAGGACTATTTCCTCAAGCGCGAACTGCCGCCAACGGCGCGGCCCTATCGCGAGGAACTCCACAACGACGCCGTCGCCGCCGCGGCGGAATGATCGCGCGATTAAGCTTTTGTTTTGTCGCAACTCCGAACGGAAAACCGCAACGCACTTTTCCTGGAATTGCTTTTGGGAGGAACACATGAGCGACTGGATCGAGGCCTGCGCCGCCGGCGACATCGACCAAGAAGATGTGATGCGCTTCGACCATGGCGGCCGCACCTTCGCCATCTATCGCAGCCCTGACGACGATTATTTCGCCACCGATGGCCTGTGCACGCACGAAAAGGTGCATCTGGCCGACGGGCTGGTGATGGACGACATCATCGAGTGCCCCAAGCACAATGGCCGCTTCAATTACAAGACGGGGGCGGCACGGGGCGCGCCGGTTTGCGTCAATCTCGCCACCTATCCGGTAAAGGTCGAGGCCGGCAAAGTGCTGATCCAGATCGGATAGGACCATGCAGGCGGGAATGGTCATCATTGGCGCCGGCGAGTGCGGCGGGCGGGCAGCGCTGACACTGCGCGAGCTGGGCTATGACGGGCCGGTGACGCTGGTGGGTGACGAACCCCATCTGCCCTATGAGCGGCCGCCCCTGTCCAAGGACGCAATGACGAGCGACGCGGCCGAGATCAAGACGATCGCCAGCGACGAAATTCTGGCCGAGAAATCGATCCGGCATATCCATTCCGTTCAAGCGGTGGCGATCGACCGCCCGGCGCATATGGTGCGGCTGTCGGACGGTTCGGCCCTGCCCTACGACAAGCTGCTGCTGGCGACCGGCTCGACACCGCGCAAGCTGCCGATGCCGGGATTGGGTCCGCGCTGCGTCTACCTCCGCACCTTTGCCGACGCGCTGGCCATTCGTGCCCACCTCAGCCCGGCAAACCGCATCGCCATCATTGGTGGTGGCTTTATCGGCCTGGAGCTCGCCGCTTCGGCGCGCAAGCTCGGGGCCAGCGTCACGGTCATTGAGGCGCAGCCGCGCATCCTCATGCGCGGGGTGCCGGCGGAGATCGCTGAAATCATCCATCAGGCGCATGAGGCCGAAGGCGTGACCGTGCTCACCGGTCAGGGCATCGCTGATATCGCCGACGACGGCGCTGAGGTGCACATCATGCTCGCCGATGGGCAGGACATCGTCGCCGATCTCGCCGTCATCGGCATCGGCGCCGTGCCGGTGACCGGGCTTGCCGCGGAAGCGGGCCTGACCGTCGATAACGGCATCGCCGTCAATGGCGAACTCCAAACAATCGATCCCGACATCTTCGCCGCCGGCGATTGCTGCTCGTTTCCGCTCGCTGTCTATGCTGGCCGGCGGGTGCGGCTGGAAGCCTGGCGCAATGCGCAGGAACAGGGTGCGCTGGCCGCGAAGAACATGTTGGGCGCCCGCGAAGCGCATGCCGCGGTGCCATGGTTCTGGTCGGATCAGTATGGTTTGTCGCTGCAGATCGCCGGCCTTTCGGACGAGGGCAAAAGCACGGTCCGCCGCGATCTCGGCGACGGTGCTTTTATTCTGTTTCATCTGGCCGAGGATGGCAGGCTGGTGGCGGCGAGCGGCCTCGGTACGGGCAATGCCGTGGCGCGCGACATCAGGCTGGCCGAGATGCTGATCGCCAAGCGGGCTAGGCCGGCGCCGGAGGCGTTGGGGTCGCCGGATGTGAAGCTGAAGTCGTTGCTGGCAGCGTGAAGGACTGACTTACCCTCCCCTTGTGGGGAGGGTCGCTGCGAAGCAGCGGGGTGGGGTGCGGCACCGGCCCCCACCCCGACCTGCGGTCCGACCTCCCCACAAAGGGGGAGGTAGACGGCTGAGCTAAGCCCGCTAAAACAGCGCCTTCAGCTCGTCCAGCTTGTCGTTGACCAGCCAGCCGTAATAATTCTCCTCGGGCAGTTTGACCGTCTCACCCGCGGCGCGGCGCTTGTCGTTCTCAGCCTTCAGCGCATAGGCGCGCTGCTCGGGATTGCCGACATTGTAGAGCGTGGCGGTCAGCCCCGGATTGCCTGAGATGTCGAAGCCGGCAATGTTTTTGTAGGCGTCGACCGATTTTCTGATCGTCGCTGCGACGTAGGGCAATGTCAGATCCGGATCCATGATCGTCTTGTAGACCCCATTGGGGTCGCCGACATCGAGTTCGGGCAGCCCCGAAACCTTATGCACGAGATCGCTCATCTGCAGCGCGGTCAGCGGGTTGAGCTGGCCGAGGCCAAAGGTCTGGCCGGCATAATAGGGCTGGAAGAAGGTGGCGCCGAAGCGGTCGTTGGGAAAGCTTGTGCCGCCGACGGTCTTGCCGCGGAAGGAGCGGTTCCACACCTGCTCGCGGCATTCCCACAGGTCGTAGCTGTCCGACATTGTGCACTTCTTGAATTCCGGCCGCTGCACGAAATCGGTGATGTCCTCGCCGTCATAGGCGAAGGACAGCTTGCTGGAGAGGTAGGAAATCGCCTTGACGTAGTAGGTCTGCAGCCGGTCGTAGGCGTCGACATTGTAGGTGTGCTCGCCGACGATGGCGCCGACGATGTGCAAAGGATTGATGCCGTAGGCAGCGGCGGCCTTCCTGATCTTGGCGCGCAGTTCGGCGTCGTTCTGAAGCAAGGCGTAGACCTTGCGGTATTTGGCCTGGAAGGTGGTGTTGGTGGCCTGGGTGCGGCGGCTGGAGGCGCCCGGTATGTCAGGTTGCACGGCATTGCGGTTGCCCGCCGGCACCAGTGTCGCCGCGTCGGCCGCGAACAGCGTCGCCGCCAGCGTCAAGCCGAGAATGACAAGGATCAGTTTTTTCATGCGCCGCCGCCCAAGCAATTCCAGGAAAGTGTGAAACGGCTTTCCGTCCGGAATTGCGTCTAGAGAATTGCCGCGCAAACTAGGGAGTGCTCCCGGTCGAGTCGAGAGCGCCCCTGCAGCCGGCAAGACGAAAGGTGGTCCGATGATACCATCCGGCCACACATCAACCTGTTAGCCGGATTGTTGCCTAAGCATCGGCCCAAAGATCGAAACCGATTTTTGGAAAGTCCGATGCATCGATTCAATACTGCTAGAGCGACCTTTGCGTGTCCAAAGGACGCGCGGCGCTCTAATACCGGCGCCGGATGAACCGGCGCCCTCGTTTAAAGGATGAATCGCGACAAATCTGTGTTTCGCGAGAGGTCGCCGACATGCTTTTCCACATAGGCGGCATCGATGGCGACGCTGGTGCCGTTGCGGTCGGGCGCGTCGTAGGAGATCTCGTCCAGCACGCGCTCCATCACCGTCTGCAGGCGTCTCGCTCCGATGTTTTCGACGCTAGCGTTGAGGTCGACAGCGATGCCGGCCAGCGAATCGATGGCATCGTCGGTGAAGGTGAGGTCGACGCCTTCGGTCTTCATCAGCGCGATATACTGCTTGATGAGGCTGGCCTCGGTCTCGGTGAGGATGCGAATGAAATCGTCCTTCTCCAGCGCCCGCAACTCGACACGGATCGGCAGGCGGCCCTGCAATTCCGGCAACAGGTCGGACGGCTTGGAGACATGGAAGGCGCCCGAGGCGATGAACAGTATGTGGTCGGTCTTCAACGGTCCGTATTTGGTCGCCACCGTCGTGCCTTCGATCAGCGGCAGCAGGTCGCGCTGCACGCCTTCGCGCGAGACGCCGGCGCCCATGCCGCCTTCGCGCGAGGCGATCTTGTCGATCTCGTCGAGGAAGACGATGCCGTCATTTTCGGTCGCGTCGAGCGCCCGGCGCACCACCTCGTCCTGGTCGAGCAGCTTGTCGGACTCGTCGTTGACCAACAGCGCGTAGGACTCCTTGACCGTCGTCTTGCGCGCCTTGGTCTTCTTGCCACCCATCGCCTTCGACAGCATGTCGTTGATGTTGAGCACGCCGATATTAGCGCCCGGCATGCCGGGGATCTCGAAGCCGGGCATGCCGCCGGTGCCGGTATCGGCAACCTCGATCTCGATCTCCTTGTCATCGAGCTCGCCGTCGCGCAGCTTCTTGCGGAAGGAATCGCGGGTCGCCGGGCTCGCCGTCTTGCCGACCAGGGCTTCCAGCACGCGCTCCTCGGCATTGAGGTGCGCGCGCGCCTTCACGTCCTCGCGCATCTTCTCGCGCACCAGGCCGATGGCGATCTCGACCAGGTCGCGGATGATCTGCTCGACATCGCGGCCGACATAGCCGACTTCGGTGAACTTGGTGGCCTCGACCTTGACGAAAGGCGCACCGGCGAGCCGCGCCAGGCGGCGCGAGATCTCGGTCTTGCCGACGCCGGTCGGGCCGATCATCAGGATGTTCTTCGGCATCACCTCTTCGCGCATCTGGCCTTCCAGCTGCTGGCGGCGCCAGCGGTTGCGCAAGGCAATGGCCACGGCGCGCTTGGCGTCCTTCTGGCCGATGATGAAGCGGTCGAGTTCCGAAACGATTTCACGGGGAGAGAAGGTGGTCATATCACTGAATTCCACTTTGCCACTGCTTGATGGACTCGAACGGATGCAGCAGCATGATCACGTTGAGCGTCAGATTGTCCCGGATGAGGTAGCCGACACCCAGTTCGAAGATGAGGGCGAGGCCGACGACCACCCATATAGGTAGCTTTCTGGCCATCACAAACCCCAGCACCATGGCCAGCGTGTCGGACACCGAATTGATGATGCTATCGCCATAGTAATCCAGCGAAATGGTGCCGGCGCGGTAGCGCTCGATGATGAACGGGCTGTTTTCCAGGAGTTCCCAGCCGCCCTCGATGACAACGGCGAAAGCCAGGCGCAGACCGATTGGCGAGCGCGGGAAGAGGAACCAGGCCAAGGCGTAGAACAGGAAGCCGTGGATGATGTGCGAGAACGTGTACCAGTCGGAAATATGCTGGGAATTCTCCGAACTGTTCACCACACCGTGCCAGAGTTTGACGTAACCGCAGGTGCAGATCGGCGTGCGGCCCATGCCGTAAAGCGCGCCGGCCTGGAAGATGAGCAGAGCGAGCACGAGCAGAAGCCCCATGCGCCAGCTGTCTTCATAGGCCGAGTAATTTTTGGCAGTGCCCGGTGTCGCCATCAACTCATTCCCCTTCTTCCGCGTCGCTCTCTTTGGCATCGACAGACATCAGCACGACGTCCCCATATCTAGAGTGTCTGCGATCGATAGCCCTGAAGCCCGCCTTTTCATAGGCGCGGATGGCGCGGCCATTGTCGGGATGCGGATCGATGATGACGCGCGGCGCGCCTTCCTCGAACAGTTGCTCAACGAATTGCCTGACGATAGCCGAGCCATGACCTTTGCCGACCAGGTCCGGCACGCCGATCGACAGGTCGATGCCGAGCGTGCCGAACGGCTGGTCGGCATAGGGATGGCCGTGTTCCAGATGCGGATCGTAGCTCTGCAGATAGGCGATCGGCCTGCCGTCGAGCTCGACGATCAGCGGCTCTACAGAAATAGAGTCGATGTGCTCCCGGATTTCGGCGATTTCCGTCTCCGGATCGTCCCACCATTCGGCGACATGCGGCTCGGCCAGCCAGCCGGCGATCATGGGCAGGTCTTTTTCGGCAACCGGTCGAAAATCATAGAGCACCGGCGGGTTAGCCGGCATCGAGCGTTTCGACAACAAAGTTGTTGTTGGTGTAGACGCAAATGTCGGAGGCGATCTGCATCGCCTTGCGGGCGATCTCCTCGGCATCCTTGTCGCTGTCCATCAGCGCGCGGGCAGCGGCCAGCGCATAGTTGCCGCCGGAACCGATGGCCATGACGCCGAATTCGGGCTCCAGTACGTCGCCGGTGCCGGTGAGCGCCAGCGAAACCGACTTGTCGGCCACCAGCATCATCGCTTCCAGCCGGCGCAGATAACGGTCGGTGCGCCAGTCCTTGGCGAGCTCGACGCAGGCGCGTGTCAACTGGTCGGGATATTGTTCGAGCTTGGCTTCGAGCCGCTCCAGAAGGGTGAAAGCGTCCGCTGTGGCGCCGGCGAAACCGGCAATGACATTGCCGCCCTTGCCGATGCGGCGCACCTTTTTGGCGTTGCCTTTCATGATGGTCTGGCCAAGGCTGACCTGGCCGTCGCCGGCGATCACCACCTTGTTGCCCTTGCGCACCGTCACGATGGTCGTGGCGTGCATACTCAGTTCATTGGACATTTTTAGCTCCGATTCGCGCGATCCCGATAAGGCGATTGGCGCGCGGTACGAGTGATTTCGATCGGCCATATGTATGCATGGGGCGGGTGATTGCAAACGGCGTACGCCATGGCCGGTGGCTGTCCGCATCGCAACTGGCAATCGCCGGATCATGCTGCTAGAAGGCTTTCGTTTTCAAGCAAATGACAGCTTGGAACCCCGTCTTGAGTTTCGAACCCCTCAGCCAAGGACAAGGTCATGGCGTCCCGTTCCGCCGAAGTCAGCCGCAAGACCAAGGAAACCGAGATCAGCGTCTCGGTCCATGTCGACGGCACCGGAAAATCCGACATGTCGAGCGGCGTCGGCTTCTTCGACCACATGCTGGACCAGCTGTCGCGCCACTCGCTGATCGACATCACGGTGAAGGCCAAGGGCGACCTGCACATTGACGACCACCACACGGTCGAGGACACCGGCATTGCGATCGGCCAGGCGCTGGCCAAGGCGCTGGGCGAGCGGCGCGGCATCATGCGCTACGCCTCTGTCGACCTTGCCATGGACGAGACGCTGACGCGGGCCGCGATCGACGTGTCGGGCCGTCCGTTCCTGGTCTGGAATGTCGCCTTCTCGTCGCCCAAGATCGGCACGTTCGACACCGAACTGGTGCGAGAATTCTTCCAGGCGCTGGCGCAGAATGCCGGCATCACGCTGCATGTCACCAACCATTATGGCGCCAACAACCACCATATTGCCGAGACCTGCTTCAAGGCGGTGGCGCGCGCGCTGCGTTTCGCACTGGAGCGCGACCCGCGCCAGCCGGAAGCGGTTCCCTCCACCAAGGGATCTCTGAAAGGGTAGGCTGATGGCCATCTATGTCGTGATGGAACCGCCAGGCCGCACCGAGGCGGCCGACGCAACCATTTTTGTCCGCGACGGTTTTTCCTGGCTGGCTTTCCTGGTGGCGCCGCTGTGGCTCGCCTGGCACAGGCTGTGGATCGAGGCGGCGCTCGCCTTCGTCGCCATGGGGCTCATCTCGGTGCTCGGCCAATGGCTGGGACTGGACTGGGCCGGCTCCGCACTGTCTTTACTGGTCTCGCTCTATATAGGGCTGGAAGGCCAAGGGCTGCGGATCGCAGCGCTGCGCCGCCGCGGCTGGCATGAATGGGGCGTCATCGAAGCCGACAATCCTGATGATGCCGACATTCGCCAGACGCTGGATGCCGAGGCGCTCGCCGATGAGCCGGCGCCGCTGCCGCGCATCGTGCCGGAAGCCAGCCTTGCCCGACCGGCTCAGATCGGGCTGACGCTGGGCCTGAGCCATACGCCGGGAAAAGCCTGAGATGCGGGTTGCCATCATCGATTACGGGTCGGGCAATCTGCGCTCGGCCACCAAGGCCTTCGAGCGCGCCGCGCATGAAGCCGGCATTGCCGCTGCCATCGAGCTGACCGCCGATGCCGAGCGTGTGCGCAGCGCCGACCGCATCGTTTTGCCCGGCGTCGGCGCCTATGCCGATTGTGCGGCGGGCCTGCGCGGCGTCGCCGGCATGTGGGAAGCGGTGGAAGAGGTAGCGATCGCCAAGGCGCGGCCGTTCCTCGGCATCTGCGTCGGCATGCAGCTGATGTCGGAGCGCGGCCTGGAAAAGACCGTGACCAAGGGCTTCGGCTGGATTGCCGGCGACGTCAAGGAGATCACGCCCGCCGATCCGGCACTGAAGATCCCGCAAATCGGCTGGAACACCATCGATCTGGAGCGCAAGCACCCGCTGTTTTCGGGTATTACGACCGGGCCTAAGGGTCTGCACGCCTATTTCGTTCATTCCTACCATCTCGAGGCGACAAGGCCGGACGAAGTGCTGGCCGTCGCCGATTATGGCGGCCCGGTAACGGCGGCGGTCGCGCGTGGTAACCTTGCCGGCACGCAATTCCATCCGGAAAAGAGCCAGGCGCTCGGCCTGGCACTGATCACCAACTTCCTGCGCTGGAGGCCTTGAGATGAGCAAGAAGGGCTACTGGATGGCGATGGTCGATGTGACCGATCCGGAAAACTATCCGAAATACATCGCCGCCAACAAAGCGGCGTTCGACAAATACGGCGCGAAATTCCTGACGCGAGGCGGTCAGTCGTCAAGCCCGGAAGGGCCATCCGGCAATCGCCATGTGATCGTCGAGTTCGAAAGCTACGAGGTCGCGCTGGCTTGCTTCCATTCCCCCGAATACCAGGCAGCGCTGAAATTCCGGCGCGCTTATTCGACCTCGCATTTCGCCATTGTGGAAGGGGTCTGAACGGTGATCCTGTTTCCGGCCATCGACCTCAAGGACGGCAAGTGCGTGCGGCTGAAGCACGGCGATATGGCGACCGCGACCATCTACAATGACGATCCGGCGGCCCAGGCCAAGGCCTTCGAGGACCAGGGTTTTGATTGGCTGCACGTCGTCGACCTCAATGGCGCGTTCAAAGGCCAAAGCGTCAACAGCGCGGCGGTCGGCGCCATCCTCAAGGCGACGAAAAACCCGGTGCAGCTCGGCGGCGGCATCCGCACGCTGGCGCAGATCGAGGATTGGCTCGACCGCGGGCTGGCCCGCGTCATCCTCGGCACAGTGGCGGTGCGCGATCCCGACCTGGTCCGGGAAGCCTGCAAGGAATTTCCTGGAAAAATCGCCGTGGGCATCGACGCCAAGGGCGGCAAGGTGGCGGTCGAAGGCTGGGCCGAGGCCTCCAGCCTCGGCGTCATCGAACTCGCGCAGAAATTCGAAGGCGCCGGCGTTGCCGCCATCATCTACACCGACATCGACCGCGACGGCGTTCTGACCGGCATCAACTGGGATGCCACGATCGATCTCGCCGACGCGGTGTCGATCCCGGTCATCGCCTCGGGCGGGCTGGCTTCGATCGCCGACATCGTGCGCATGACCATGCCCGACGCGAAGAAACTGGAAGGCGCCATCTCCGGTCGCGCGCTCTATGACGGGCGCATCGACCCGGCCGAGGCGCTGGCGGTGCTGCAGGGCAAGGCGATGGAGACCCGGCCGTGAAAATCTCCATCATCCTGGCCTCTTATGACAGCGGCCACTATCACGGCGGTATGGGCCGAGGCCCGGATGCACTCATCGCCGGCGGGCTTGTCGACGCGCTGACGCTCTCCGGGCATGACGTCGTCGTCACCGACATCGGCAGGGTTGGCGACGAACAGCAGCGCGAGATCGCCACCGGCTTTGCCGTGTGCGGTGCCGTCTCCGGCGAGGTCCGCATCGCCATAGACCGCGGCCGGTTTCCCATCGTGCTGGCCGGCAATTGCCTGACATCGGCCGGTGCGGTTGCCGGCGAGGATGCCGATGCGATCATCTGGGCCGACCAGCATGGCGATCTCAACACGCCGGAGACGTCCATCTTCGGCTTTCTCGACGGCATGGCGCTGGCCACGGTTCTCGGCCTGTGCTGGAAGCCGATGGCCTCGGCCATCCCCGGCTTCAGGCCGATCGATCCGGCGCGCTGCGTGCTGGTCAACGCGCGCGATCTCGATCCGGCCGAAACGGAGCTGTTGAAGACGTTGCCGGTCATCCGCACCGAATGCCCGGACTGGGCGACGGCGAGCGGCAGGCTGAAGGCGCCGGATGCGAAGCGGGTGCACCTGCATCTCGATCTCGACGTGCACGACCCCGGGGCGCTGCAGGCCAACCGCTACACCACGCCCGGCGGCCCGGAGCCGAAACAGCTGCGCCAGGCTGTCTGCGGCATGGCCGGCCTGCTGCCGATTTCCGGCATCACCATTTCCGCCTACGATCCGGCGTTCGATGCGCAGGCCGAGGTTCCGCCGCTGGTCGGCGAACTGCTCAGCGAGTTGCTGGCGACGATGGAGAAGGGCTGATGCTGAAGGCCCGAGTCATCCCTTGCCTCGACGTCAAGAACGGCCGCGTCGTCAAGGGGGTCAATTTCGTCGACCTCATCGATGCCGGTGATCCGGTCGAGGCGGCCAAAGCCTATGACGCGGCCGGCGCAGACGAGCTTTGCTTTCTCGATATCACCGCGTCGTCCGACAACCGTGAAACCATCTTCGACGTCGTCGCCCGCACCGCCGAACAATGCTTCATGCCGCTGACCGTCGGCGGCGGCGTGCGCCAGGTCGCCGATATTCGCAAACTGTTGCTGGCCGGCGCCGACAAGGTGTCGATCAACACTGCGGCGGTGAAGAATCCCGATTTCGTCGCAGAAGCCGCCGACAAGTTCGGCAACCAGTGTATTGTCGTCGCCATCGACGCCAAGAAGGTGTCGGCGCCGAAAGAGCCCGGCCGCTGGGAGATCTTCACCCACGGTGGCCGCGAAAAGACCGGCATCGATGCGGTCGAGTTCGCGCGAAAAATGGTCGATCGCGGCGCTGGCGAGATCCTGCTGACCTCAATGGACCGCGACGGCACCAAGGCCGGTTACGACATTGCGCTGACCCACGCGATAGCGGATGCGGTGCGCGCGCCGGTGATCGCGTCGGGCGGCGTCGGCACGCTCGATCATCTGGTCGAGGGCATTCGCGACGGCCATGCCGGTGCCGTGCTCGCCGCCTCGATCTTCCATTTCGGCACTTACACGATTGCGGAAGCCAAGGCGCATATGGCCGAGGCCGGGCTGCCGATGCGGCTGGACTATCCGGTTCAATCCACTCCACAAAGGCTGTAGGCTGCGCCATGGCTGAATTTTCGCTGTCCGATCTGGAAACGATCATTGGCGAACGCGCCCGTTCCGGCGACCCGGACTCGTGGACGGCAAAACTGTTCGCCAAAGGCATCGACAAGGCGGCGCAGAAGCTTGGTGAAGAGGCAGTCGAGACCGTCATTGCCGCCGTCAAGGGCGACGAGAAAGCCCTCGTTTCCGAAAGTGCCGATCTCATATATCATTGGCTCGTCGTGCTTGGCATGGCCGGCGTTTCGCTGGACGAGGTGCTGAAAGAGCTTGAGGGCCGCACCGGCCGTTCGGGCGTCACTGAAAAGGCATCCCGGCCGAAAGGCTGACCGCTAGAGCCGGGTGATTTCGGGCCGAGGCCTTAAATCTGAATCCGTCTCTAAATTGATAGAGGGAGCATGATGTCGCCCGAAAACCGCTTCACACTTTTCGGCATCATGCTCTAGAGGGCAGGAAACTCGATGGACCAGCTCGCTCCGACCGAGAAATACTCCCCCTATCGTTTCTTCTCGGCCGAGCAATGGTCGAACTTCCGCGCCGACACGCCGATGACGCTGGGCGAAGACGAGATCAACCGTCTGCGCTCGTTGAACGATCCGGTCGACCTGGAAGAAGTCAAGCGCATCTATCTGTCGCTCTCGCGGCTGCTTTCGGCGCATGTCGAGGCCAGCCAGTTGCTGTTTCGCCAGCGCCAGGCCTTCTTCAACGCGCTGGATGTGGTAAAGACACCGTTCATCATCGGCATTGCCGGTTCGGTTGCGGTCGGCAAATCGACCACGGCGCGCGTGCTGAAGGAGCTTCTGGCGCGCTGGCCGTCGAGCCCCAAGGTCGATCTCATCACTACCGACGGGTTCCTGCTGCCCAACAAGGTGTTGCGACGCGACAATCTGATGGAGCGCAAGGGCTTTCCCGACAGCTACGATGTCGGTGCGCTGCTGCGTTTCCTCTCGGGCATCAAGTCGGCCCAGCGCAATGTCCGCGCGCCCGTCTATTCGCATTTGACCTATGACGTCATTCCCGGCGAGTTCGTCACCATCGACCGGCCAGACATTCTGATCTTCGAAGGCATCAACGTTCTGCAACCCGGCAAATTGCCGAAGGACGGCAAGATAGTGCCGTTCCTGTCGGATTTCTTCGATTTCGCCATTTATATCGACGCCGACGAAAAGCTGATCCACCAATGGTACATCGCCCGCTTCATGCGCCTGCGCGAGACGGCCTTCCGCAATCCGGACTCCTTCTTCCACCGCTATTCGCAGCTTTCGGAAGACGCCGCGCGCGCCATTGCGGAAGGCTTGTGGGCCAACATCAACCTGAAAAACCTGCGCGAGAACATCGTGCCGACACGGGCGCGGGCCGACCTCATCCTGCGCAAGGGCGCCAATCATCTGGTCGAGGAAGTGGCGCTCAGGAAACTGTGACGACCGCCTCCGGGCGGCTGCCGCCAGCCGCCGATTGCCGGGCCGGGCCTGGCATCAGGATTTCGCCGTCGGGTACCAGCTTGCGGACGGCCGCACATAGGGCGATCGTGAGCGCGACCGCCGCATAACCATCGATCGCATAGTGCCAACCAAGATAGACCGAACTCGCGACTATGAAGGCGACATACAGAAATGCGATGGCGCCCAACCGCTGGTCGTACTCCCAGGTATACACCGCATTCAGGGTGATCAAGGCGACATGAACGCTTGGAAATGCCGATATTCCCGACGCGAGTCCAGTCACACCCTCGGTCTGGAGCGTCCACAGATACTGCTGGTACACGGCGGCGGAACTCGCCGACGGGCTTTGCGCAAGAAACGAAAGCTGTTCACCGAAGCGTGGCACATCGCCGGTGACATAGCCGTAGAACGCCGGTCCGGCCGACATGAACAGCCCGGCCAGGATGTTTCCGACGACTACCCACACCACCATGAAGGACAGCACATAGCGTCTCTTCAGATGCGTGGTGCGTGGTGACGTGACCATGAAAAACAGCATGCTGTAGCAAATGATGAACCACAGCATGTCGTAGTTCCATCCGACGGTTTCCCGTACCCAGTCATGCTTGCCGATAACGTAGAGCCATCGCCACGGATCAGTGCCGAAATGCAGATAGGCATCGATATCCGCCAAGGCGCGATCATAGGGGAAACCTTTCCACAGGACGGACATGCCGTTCTTGACCGAGGTGAAGGTGCTTTGGAAAATCATGATGCCCATCAACAGACATATGCCGGAAAAGAGAACCGCCATCCGCTCGGCTGAGAACATCTTGCCCGCAGCAAATTTCCGCCGACGCTCAAATCGATGCAAAAGCCAGCCGGTTTCCAGGAGAAGCGATACCGCCGGCAGCACGAAACCGAAAACCATAAGCCATATCGGCACGTAGGTCTGGTATGCGGTGCGATGGAGCGCGCCGACCCAAGCCAGAAACCCCAGCCCCGTTGCAGTGTAGATGCCAATGAACAGGTAGAGCGATGCATCCGAGCGGGCGATCGAAACCGTGCGCCATGCGGCATTTCGAATGTAGCGCCAAATCACTTCGGATTCGATTTCGAGCATGGTATCCACACCGGGAATGATGACGTTTTGGCGCAGACTAGCGGCCGAAACCTTAAATTCCGTTAGGGACTTTTCATTCGCAAGGTCAGTGGTTCAGTAAGTGCAAGAATGCACTCTCACCTCTTCAAGGCAAGGTCACCCGCCGCAGCGTGAGATTGATCCTGCCGCCTTTTTTCAGAAGCGCCGAGGTCGACGGATAGATGCGGTCGACGCCGTGGAAGCAGAGCCGGCCTTCGCCGCCGAGCACGACGACGTCGCCGCTTTTCAGGCGGAACGATTTGGTACCGCCGTCGCGTGTGGCCCCCCTGCCCGTCACTTGGCCGACCCGGAACAGGCAATCGTCGCCAAGTGACACCGAGACCACTGGGGCCGAGAAATCGGCTTCGTCGCGATCCTGGTGCAGACCCATTTTGGCGTCCTGCGTATAGAAATTGACCAGGCAGGCCTCCGGCGGATTCGGATAGGCGGCGACCTCCCGCCACAATTGCAGCAGCGCGTCCGGGATCGGCGGCCATGGCTCTCCGGTGAGTGGGTGCGTTGGCTGGTAGCGATAGCCCAGCTCCTTGTCGGTGACCCAGCCGAGCGTGCCGCAATTGGTCATGCGCACGCTCATCTCCTTGCCGGTCCGCGGCATCGCCGGCACGTACAGCGGCGCCCGCTGTACAATTGTCCTCACCTCTTCGACCAGCGCTTCCTGCGCCGCGCGGGACAGATAACCAGGCAAGTGGCGGACGCCTTTGGGCAGAACGAGCATGACTTCGCCTCCGGTTGATACTGAAACCATGCCACCGCCAATCAGAAACGGCGACCCGAAAGCCACCGTTGTCGGCCTCCCTTTCTGTGGCAATGGCGAAACCTTGCGGCTGCGGCAGGGGAGGCCGCTTTATGCGCAGTCGGCGCGGTCCTTAGTCGTTCTCTACCCGGCCGCGCAGCTTTTTGATCGTGCCGCGCCCTGCCTTGCTTTGCAGCCGCCGCTCCACCGAGCCTTTCGACGGCCTGGTCTTCTTGCGCGGCGGCGGCGGCGGTTCCGCGGCCTTGGCGACCAGCGCCGTCAGCCTTGCCCGGGCATCGGCCCGGTTCTGCTCCTGGGTGCGGAAGCGGCCGGCCTCGATGACGATGACGCCGTCCTTGGTGGCGCGCTGGCCGGCGAGCTTGATCGTGCGCGCGCGCACGCGTTCGGACAGGCCAGCTGCATTGGCGGCGTCGAAGCGCAATTGGACGGCGGTCGCCACCTTGTTGACGTTCTGGCCGCCGGGACCCGACGAGCGGATGAAATCCTCGTGCAGGTCGCCCGGATGGATTACGGCTTCGTCTGATATGATGATGTCGTCGATAGGCATGCCGCAGTCATGGCGCGGCGGACCAAAAAAGAAAAGGCCCGATCGAGACCGCGCCTTTCAAGGATGCTTCGGTGAAGATGCCTGGACTATTCCGCAGCTTCCTGCAGGCGGGGTGCTGCGCCGAGCACGACGGCATCGACATGGCTCTCGAATTTCTCGAAGTTGACGGCGAACATGCCGACCAATCGCGCTGCCTGCCGGTCATAGGCTGCCTTGTCGGCCCAGGTCGAACGCGGGTCGAGAATGGCGCTCTCGACGCCAGGCACAGCAACCGGCACCTCGAAGCCGAAATTGGCGTCAGTGCGGAAACCGGACGCCTTCAGCGAACCGTCAAG
Source organism: Mesorhizobium sp. M0761 (assembly GCF_040320205.1). Lineage (NCBI taxonomy): Bacteria > Pseudomonadati > Pseudomonadota > Alphaproteobacteria > Hyphomicrobiales > Phyllobacteriaceae > Mesorhizobium > Mesorhizobium sp. M0761. The sequence goes on along the minus strand of NZ_JAMYPF010000002.1, from coordinate 340,155 downwards.
CGCTGCGGCCAGCAAGGCGCGCGTCGCCTTGATCGGCATGCGCTTGCCGGTGCCGTAGGCGCCGCCGGTCCAGCCGGTGTTGACCAGCCAGCAATCGGCGCCGTGGCGGGCGATCAGCTCGCGCAGCAGATTGCCGTATTCCTTGGGGTGGCGCGGCATGAACGGGGCGCCGAAGCAGGTCGAGAAGGTCGCTTCCGGCTCGGTAACGCCCTTCTCGGTGCCGGCCACCTTGGCGGTGTAGCCGGAGAGGAAGTGATACATCGCCTGCGCCGGGGTCAGCCGTGCGATCGGCGGCATGATGCCGAAGGCATCGGCGGTCAGCATGATGATGTTTTTCGGGTGGCTGGCCCGTCCGCTCTTCGAGGCATTGGGGATGAAATCCAGCGGATAGGCGCAGCGCGTGTTTTCGGTGAGCCGGCCGTCGTTGAAGTCCGGCACGCGGTCGGCGTTGAGCACGACATTTTCCAGCACCGTGCCGAAGCGCTGCGTGGTGGCGAAAATCTCCGGCTCGGCCTCGGCCGACAGCCGGATCGTCTTGGCGTAGCAGCCGCCTTCGAAGTTGAAGATGCCGTGCGGTCCCCAGCCGTGCTCGTCGTCGCCGATGAGCGTACGTGACGGATCGGCCGACAGCGTCGTCTTGCCCGTCCCGGAAAGCCCGAAGAAGATCGCCGCGTCGCCGGCCGGGCCCTCATTGGCCGAGCAGTGCATCGGCATGACGCCCTTTTCCGGCAGCAGATAGTTGAGCATGGTGAACACCGATTTCTTCATCTCGCCGGCATAGGAAGTGCCGCCGATGAGCACGATCTTGCGGGTGAGATCGACCGCAATCACCGTTTCGGTGCGGCTGCCGTGGCGGGCCGGATCGGCGCGGAAGGACGGCAGGTCGATGATCGTCATCTCCGGCACGAAATCCTCAAGCTCGGCGGCCTGCGGGCGGATCAAAAGATTGCGGATGAACAGCGAGTGCCAGGCGAATTCGGTGATGACCCGCGTCGGCAGCTTCAGCTCGGCATCGGCGCCGCCGACGAGGTCCTGCACATAGAGATCGCTATTCGCGGCGTGGACAAGGAAATCGGCGAGCAGCATTTCGAACTGGCCCGCCGAAATCGCCTTGTTGTTGTCCCACCAGACATGGGGCTCGGTGGCGCCATCGCGGACGACAAACTTGTCCTTGGGCGAGCGGCCAGTGTGCTGGCCGGTCTCGGCAAGCAGCGCGCCGCCGGCGGTCAACCGGGCCTCGCCACGACGGATCGCTGCCTCATAAAGGGCGGCCGCACCAAAATTATAATGCACCGTGCCGGTGGTTTTCAGGCCGATACGATCGATCGCGCAAGCAGAATTGCGTTTGCCGACTTCCGACATCAAGGGTCCCTTCTTCTGGATTCGCCGCACTTTGCCGGCGCGTTTCCGGCGAGCCCGCGTTAGGGGCTGAGACGGTGAGAACCAGAAAACTCGAATGATATCAAATCATTAATCGATTTAAAAATTTTGAAAGTTGTTTAAATCGTTTATATGTGCAAAAAATCACGGTGGTTGCCCAAAGGATTGGCACACAGTGTTCGTCCAACCCGTGTAGAGGTTCCGATGGGGCCGCCGGCAAGCCGTCCGCGACAGCGGGTGGAGCCTGTGCCACATTTTGTACCTAATTTGTCCTGCAAAAGCCCCTTCTCTAAGACAGAAGGGACAGCTCATGAGGGAGCCGCTTGAAATGGCAACAATCGCGCTTGTCGATGACGACCGCAACATTCTGACATCGGTGTCGATCGCCCTCGAGTCCGAGGGGTATCGCGTCGAGACCTACACGGATGGTGCGTCGGCGCTGGAAGGCCTGGCGGCGCGGCCGCCGAATCTCGCCATCCTCGACATCAAGATGCCGCGCATGGACGGCATGGAGCTGTTGCGCCGGATGCGGCAGAAGTCCGACCTGCCGGTGATCTTCCTGACCTCGAAGGACGATGAGATCGATGAGCTTTTCGGCCTCAAGATGGGCGCCGACGATTTCATCCGCAAACCGTTCTCGCAGCGCCTGCTGGTCGAGCGGGTGCGCGCCGTGCTGCGCCGCGCCAGCGCCCGCGAAGCTGCGGCAAAGGCGCCCAGCCAGCAGGCCCGTTCGCTGGAACGCGGCCAGCTCGTCATGGACCAGGAACGCCATACCTGCACCTGGAAGGGCGAGCCGGTGACGCTGACGGTCACCGAATTTCTCATCCTGCACTCGTTGGCGCAGCGCCCCGGCGTGGTAAAAAGCCGTGATGCGCTGATGGATTCCGCCTATGATGAGCAGGTCTATGTCGACGACCGCACCATCGATAGCCACATCAAGCGGCTGCGCAAGAAGTTCAAGGCCGTCGATGACGACTTCGAAATGATCGAAACCCTTTACGGAGTCGGATACCGGTTCCGCGAAGCTTGAGTTGATGCATGTCGCCCAAAAGTGGTCGCGGTTTTTGGGACGACGACATGCATAAAACCAAAGACTAGGCGGGAGCTGCTATTCGATGGCAGTGGATGTACAGCGGAGCAGACGAACGAGCGCTGTCAGGCGGTCGCGGATTCTGCCCGCATTCCTGTTGAGGTTGACGGTGCCGATGCGCCGCTTCCTCGGCCACCACATCTTTTCCAGCCTGACCCGGCGCATCCTGTTCCTCAACCTGGCCGGTCTCGCCGTGCTGGTCACCGGCATCCTCTATCTCAACACCTTCCGCGACGGGCTGATCGACGCCCGCGTCGAAAGCCTGATGACGCAGGGCGAGATCATCGCCGGCGCCATTGCCGCGTCGGCGACGGTCGAGACCGATTCGATCAGCATCGATCCGGAAAAACTGCTCGAACTGCAGGCCGGTGAAAGCCTGGGGCCGGGCTCAGACCAGCTCGACAATCTGGATTTCCCGATCAACCCCGAGCGCGTCGCGCCGGTGCTGCGGCGGCTGATTTCGCCGACGCGCACCCGCGCCCGCATCTATGACCGCGACGCCAATCTGCTGCTCGATTCGCGCCATCTCTACTCGCGCGGCCAGATCCTGCGCTACGACCTGCCGCCGGTCGAGGACGAGCAGCCGGATATGCTGGAGCGCGTGCAGAAATTCGTCTTCGACTTCTTCCGCAACAAGGACCTGCCCGTCTACCACGAGCAGCCCGGCGGCAACGGTGCGGCCTTCCCGGAAGTGGTCAAGGCGCTGACCGGCAGTCCATCGACGATCGTGCGGGTGAGCGAACAGGGCGAGCAGATCGTTTCGGTGGCGGTGCCGATCCAGCGCTTCCGTGCCGTTCTCGGCGTGCTGATGCTGTCGACGGAAGGCGGCGACATCGACAAGATCGTCGCCGCCGAGCGCAAGGCTATTTTGCGCGTGTTCGGCATCGCCGCCCTGGTCACCGCCATCCTGTCGATGCTGCTCGCATCCACCATCGCCAATCCGCTGCGCCGGCTATCGGCGGCGGCAGTGCGGGTGCGGCGCGGCGTCAAGAGCCGCGAGGAGATCCCCGACTTTTCCGACCGCCAGGATGAGATCGGCAATTTGTCGGTCGCGGTGCGCGACATGACCAATGCGCTCTATGCCCGCATCGAGGCGATCGAAAGCTTCGCCGCCGATGTCTCGCACGAGCTGAAGAACCCGCTGACCTCGCTGCGCAGCGCGGTGGAGACCTTGCCGCTGGCCAAGAACGACAATTCACGCGGCAGGCTGATGGAGATCATCCAGCACGATGTCCGGCGTCTCGACCGGCTGATCACCGACATTTCCGATGCCTCGCGCCTCGACGCCGAACTGGCGCGTGAGGATGCCGCCACGGTCGATTTGAAGAAATTCATAACCGATCTCGTCGCCGTGTCGCGCGAAGCGACGCGCAACAAAAAGGCTGTCGAGATCGAATTCAAGGCCGCCAAGCTGCCGCAAGGCGTCAAAGGCTATTTCGTCACCGGCCATGATCTCAGGATCGGCCAGGTCATCACCAATCTGATCGAGAATGCCCGCTCCTTCGTGCCGGAGGACCACGGCCATATCGCCATTTCCCTGGCACGCGCGGGCAAGGTCAACATCGTCACCGTCGACGACAACGGCCCCGGAATCCGCGCCGACGCCATCGACCGCATCTTCGAGCGCTTCTACACCGACCGCCCGGCGGGCGAGGCGTTCGGCCAGAATTCAGGGCTTGGCCTGTCGATATCCAGGCAGATCGTCGAAGCCCATGGCGGCACGCTGACCGCCGAGAACATCCCCGGCACCAAGCCCGGCGACATCAAGGGCGCGCGCTTCGTCGTTACGCTGCCGGCCGAAGGCTGATCGCGGCTGCGCATGCCCGATCCCACCGCGAAACCCGAGAACATCCATGCCACCGCAATCCTGATTGGCGAGCGGGGCGTCCTGATCACCGGGCCGTCCGGCTCGGGCAAGACAACGCTGGCGCTGGCGCTCATCGACCATTTCAGCCGGCTCGGGCTGTTTGCGCGGCTGATCGGCGACGACCAGCTGTTTGTCGCGGCGCGTTTCGGGCGGCTGGTCTGCCATGCGCCCGCCAGCATCGCCGGCCTCACAGAGGTGCCCGGACTTGGTCCGAAGCCGCTTTTGTTCCAACCTGTGGGGGTCATCGACCTTACGATCCAGTTGGTTGCCGCAAACGCTGTGGAGCGTTTCCAGGAAGAGTCGAGCGCGACCATTGCCGGCTGTGTGGTGCCGCGCATCGACCTCGTTCAGCGCAACGTCACTGCGGCTTTGCCGGCGGTAATGGCGCGGCTGGCGATTGCGCCTTTCGTATGATCCGCCGCCGGTTTTTTGCTGCAATGCGTCAAATTGGCCATGGCCGACGCAATTTTGGGCTTGTCAACGCGCCGCGCGTCGACAAGATAGCGCTCCCGCCGCCTGGGATGGCCGGCGAGCATAAAAAGCGCCTGTGAAGCGGCGATGACGGGAGCCACCATAGAATGATCGGACTCGTGCTTGTAACGCACGGTCAACTGGCCGCCGAGTTCCGCCATGCCGTGGAACATGTCGTGGGGCCACAAGACAATTTCGAAACCGTGGCAATCGGCGCCGATGACGATATGGAGCAGCGTCGGCGCGATATCGTCGACGCCGTCGGCCGCGTCGACACCGGGACCGGCGTCATCGTTCTGACCGATATGTTCGGCGGCACGCCTTCCAACCTCGCCATTTCGGTGATGGAATCCGGTCGCACCGAGGTCATCGCCGGCATGAACCTGCCGATGCTGATCAAGCTGTCGTCGATCCGCAAGGGCGACAACATGGCGACCGCGCTCGACGAGGCGCAGGCCGCGGGGCGCAAATACATCAACGTCGCAAGTCAGCTGCTGAGCAGCAAATGAACGCGCTGTCGCCCGGTGAGATCGTGCGCGAGTTCCCGATCGTCAACCAGCGCGGCCTGCATGCGCGCGCCTCGGCGAAGTTCGTCCAGGTCGCCAGCGGCTTCGACGCCACCGTCCATGTCGAGAAGGATGGTCTCAAGGTCGGCGGCACCTCGATCATGGGGCTGATGATGCTGGCGGCGAGCCCCGGTTATTCGATCCGCGTCACCGCCAGCGGCGCTGAAGCCGCAGCGGCGATGGACGCGCTGGAGCAGCTGGTCGCCTCGCGCTTCGGCGAAGAGTGCTGAAGTTTTTGCTTTGAACGCCGTTGTCCCAAAACCGCGGGATACTTTTGGGCGGCATGCATCCCCGTAAAACACATACGCGCATAAAGATTTCTTTATATCCCATTGTCGTCTTGGCGGCGATCTGCTAGTCAGTCCGGCATTCCGCGCCCTTCGACGCGCCGTGTGGCGCAGGCGCATTCTGAAGACAAATCACACCGGAGCACTGCCATGACAGGTAGCAAGGACTATGTGGTCGCCGACATCTCGCTTGCCGGCTGGGGCCGCAAGGAACTCGATATCGCCGAAACCGAAATGCCGGGCCTGATGGCCTGCCGCGAGGAATTCGGCGACAAGAAGCCGTTGAAAGGTGCGCGCATCACCGGCTCGCTGCACATGACCATCCAGACTGCGGTGCTGATCGAGACGCTGAAGGCGCTTGGCGCCGATATCCGCTGGGCCTCGTGCAACATCTTCTCGACCCAGGACCATGCGGCCGCAGCCATCGCCGAGGCCGGCATCCCGGTGTTCGCCGTCAAGGGCGAGTCGCTCGAGGAGTATTGGGACTACACCGACAGGATCTTCCAGTGGGCCGATGGCGGCCTCTCCAACATGATCCTCGACGATGGCGGCGACGCCACCATGTACATACTGATCGGCGCCCGCGCCGAGGCCGGCGAGGACGTGCTGTCCAACCCGCAGAGCGAGGAAGAGGAATACTTCTACGCCCAGGTCAAGAAGCGCCTGAAGGCGTCGCCCGGCTTTTTCACCAAGCAGAAGGAAGCCATCCGCGGCGTCACCGAAGAGACGACGACGGGCGTCAACCGGCTCTACCAGCTGCAGAAGAAGGGCCTGCTGCCCTTCCCGGCGATCAACGTCAACGACTCGGTCACCAAGTCGAAGTTCGACAACAAATATGGCTGCAAGGAATCGCTGGTCGACGGCATCCGCCGCGGCACCGACACCATGATGGCCGGCAAGGTTGCGGTCGTCTGCGGCTATGGCGACGTCGGCAAGGGCTCGTCGGCTTCGCTCAAGGGCGCCGGCGCCCGCGTCAAGGTCACCGAAGTCGATCCGATCTGCGCGCTGCAGGCGGCGATGGACGGCTTTGAAGTCGTCACGCTGGAAGATGCCGCACCGACCGCCGACATCGTCATCACCACCACCGGCAACAAGGATGTCGTCACCCTCGACCACATGCGCTCGATGAAGGACATGGTGATCGTCGGCAATATTGGCCACTTCGACAATGAGATCCAGGTCGCGTCGCTGCGCAACCTGCAATGGACCAACGTCAAACCGCAGGTCGACATGATAACCTTCCCGGACGGCAAGCGGATGATCCTGCTGTCCGAGGGGCGCCTGCTCAACCTCGGCAACGCGACCGGTCATCCGAGCTTCGTGATGTCGGCTTCGTTCACCAATCAGGTGCTGGCGCAGATCGAGCTCTACACCAAGCCCGGCCAGTACCAGAACCAGGTCTATGTGCTGCCCAAGCACCTCGACGAGAAGGTGGCGCGTCTGCATCTCGGCAAGCTTGGAGCCCGCCTAACCGAACTGTCCGGCGAACAGGCCGCCTATATCGGCGTGACCCCGCAGGGTCCGTTCAAGCCGGAACACTACCGCTATTAACAAAAGCAGCGTTTACCACTAGATATTGAAGCCGGGCGATTGACTTTTCGCCCGGCTTCTTTTTTGCGCGGATGATTCTTCACGCCGATTCCAGCACGCGCTATTGTGCTGATTCGTGGGCCGGGGACGAGGGCCGGCTAACGCATCGAGAGCATGATTCGAACCGAAGGACCGCGTCAGCGAAAAGTGGGAAGCGGTTTTCGGAAAAGATCATGCTCTTCAAGAGAGAGTTAGGTCAGAAGGGCGTTTCCATCAAACGTGATCCTGATCTAGGCGGTCTTGCATTCAGGCGGCGAAGAGGACCAAGGCATGCCGGGGGAAAACCCGCCTCGCGCGGGATCGGCCGTTTCCGGCGGCCATGACGATTCCGATAGCAATGGCTCCGTCACGACAGGCGGTGGCCTGAAGAGGCGCGTTGGCGCCCGCACCGCCGGCTTTCTTGCCACCTCAGCTCTTGCCGGCCCGCTCACCTCGTTTGCCGCCCATGCCGAGCCGGCCATTGCGCAGAAGGCCGGACTGTCGGTCAGCGCGGTCGAAGTCATCCAGCTCGCCATGTTCGTCGGGGTCATGGGCGCGGCACTGGTCTCGGCCATCTTCCTGATCCGCGAAAGAGCCCGCACCTCGGCGCAGAATGTCGAACTCAGAGCCCGCATTGCCGACATCAATGCGGCGCTGCAGCGCTCCGAGGCGCTGCTCAATCTGCGTGACCAGCGCGTCATCGTCTGGGCGTCGGAGAACAAGAAGCCGGAGCTGATCGGCACGCTGCCGCTGGAAAGCGGTGCGCCGGACGACCGTGCAGCCTTCCTCGCCTTCGGCCGCTGGCTGATGCCGCGCTCGGCGGCGGCGCTCGAAAATGCCGTCGCTGGTCTGCGCGAGAAAGCGAAACCCTTTGATCTCGTGATCGAATCGCAGGCCGGGGCGCCGCTTGAAGTGCATGGCCGCAAGAGCGCCGCGCATGTGCTGGTGCGCTTCGTCTCGCTGTCGGAAACTCAGAGGAGCCAAGCCAGGCTGAAGATCGAGAACCAGCGGCTGGCCGCCGACTACGAGACCATGATCGGCCTGCTCGACGCCTTGCCGATGCCGGCCTGGCTGCGCGCCACCGACGGGCGGCTGAAATGGGTCAACCGTGCCTATGCCGGAGCGGTTGAGGCACCGAACGCCGAGACCGCGGTGCGCGAAGCCAAGGAATTCCTCGGCGCCCAGGCGCGCGAACAGATCGCCGCGCAGCACAAATCGCGCCCAATCTTCGAACAAACGCTGTCGACAGTGATCGAGGGCGACCGCCGCGTGTTCGCCGTCACCGACTTCGCCGGTGCCGACGGCTCGGCCGGCCTTGCCTGCGACACCAGCGCCATCGAAACCATTCGCGGCGAATATGAGCGCACGGTGCGCAGCCATGCCGACACGCTCGACCAGCTCAACACGGCGGTGGCGATCTTCGATGCCAACGAGAAGTTGCGCTTCTTCAACCAGGCGTTCCAGAAACTGTGGGGGCTGGACCCGGGCTTCCTGCACAGCGCGCCCGACAATGCGCTGCTGCTCGACCGGCTGCGCAGCGAAGGCAAGATCGCCGAGCAGCCGGAATGGCGGCGCTGGAAAGAAGGCCTGCTTGGTGCCTACCGCGCGGTGGAATCGCAAGAGCATTGGTGGCATCTGCCCGACGGCAAGACCATCCGCGTGGTGGCCAACCCGCAGCCGAAGGGCGGCGTGACCTGGGTGTTCGAGAACCTGACCGAGAAGATGGACCTGGAAAGCCGCTACCAGACGGCGGTGCGGGTCCAGGGCGAAACGCTCGACAATCTGGCCGAAGGCGTCGCGGTGTTCGGTCCCGATGGGCGGCTGCGCCTGTCGAACCCGGCCTTTGTCGCGCTGTGGGGACTGAGCCAGGATGTGATCAAGCCCAACGTCCATGTCTCGGCGATCCGCGATCTCAGCGACCAGCGCGCCGTCGACAGCCCGTGGGGCGGGTTCGTCGCCGCCATCACCGGTTTCGACGACGAGCGCCGCGACCGCCATGGCCAGACCGAACTGAAGAACGGCACAGTGCTCAGCTACGCCGTCATCCCGCTGCCCAACGGCCAGGTGATGATGACCTTTGTGGACGTCACCGACAGCGTCAATGTCGAGCGCGCGCTGAAGGACAAGAACGAAGCGCTGCAGAAATCCGACCAGCTGAAGAACGAGTTCGTGCAGCATGTCTCCTACGAGCTGCGCTCGCCGCTGACCAACATCATCGGCTTCACCGAGCTTCTGTCGCTGCCGGCGACCGGGCCGCTCAGCCCAAAGCAGCGCGAATATGTCGAGCATGTCGGCTCGTCATCCTCGGTGCTGCTCACCATCGTCAACGACATACTCGACCTCGCCACCGTCGACGCCGGCATCATGCAGCTCGACATTTCGGAAGTAAGCGTCGAGCGCACCATCGAGGCCGCGGCCGAACTGGTCGCCGACCGGCTGCAAGAGCATTCGATCAAGCTCCGGATCGACGCCGCTGCGGCGCCGAAGAGTTTTCACGGCGACGAGACCCGGGTTCGCCAGATCCTCTACAATCTGCTCAGCAACGCCGCCAATTACGCGCCGGAGGCGAGCACTATCACGCTTGCCTGCCGGCATTTGGAGCAAGGTGTGGAATTCTCCGTCCATGACAACGGCCCCGGCATGCCGCCGGACCTGCTCGATTCGGTGTTCCGCCGCTTCGAGCCGCGCACCAATGGCGGGCGCCGGCGCGGTGCGGGCTTAGGCCTGTCGATCGTCAAGAGCTTTGTCGAGCTGCACGGCGGCAGCGTGCGCATCGAGACCGGCAAGGACAAAGGCACCACCGTCATCTGCACCTTCCCCGATGCACCGTCGGGCATCCGCGCCGCGGCCGAGTAGCGCGCTCGATGACCGTTGTTGTGCTGGAGCGTTTTCTCGCCGACGAGGCTGCGACCGCAAGGCTCGGCGAGGACCTGGCCATGGCGCTGCGGCCGGGCGACGTGCTGGCGCTCAAGGGCGATCTCGGCGCCGGCAAGTCGACGCTGGCGCGGGCCCTGATCAGGGCGCTGGCCGATGATGCCGGCCTCGATGTGCCGAGCCCTACCTTCACCTTGGTGCAAAGCTACGACACGCGCATCCCCGTGCACCATTTCGATCTCTATCGCCTGTCCTCGGCCGGCGAGATGGACGAGCTGGGTTTCGACGAGGCGCTGCTGCAGGGCGCTGCCCTTGTCGAGTGGCCGGAACGGGCGGAGGCCGCTCTGCCCAGGACGTCGATCTGGATCGAACTCGTCCATCAGGGCGAAGGCCGCCTGGCGAAACTATCGGGCCAAGGCGTTGCCTTCGAACGCGTGGCCCGATCGCTGGCGATGCGCGATTTCCTCAAAACGGCCGGTTGGGGCGACGCCGCGCGGCGCCATTTCGTCGGCGACGCCTCGGCGCGCTCCTATGAGATCGTCTCGCGCGCCGGCCTTGCGCCGCGCGTGCTGATGAATTCGCCGCGGCTGGTGCTGGGGCCGCCGGTGCGCGACGGCAAGCCCTATGCCGTGATCGCCCACACCGCGCAGTCGGTCACCGCCTTCGTCGCCATCGACAAGGCGCTGCTGGCGCAAGGTGTCAGTGTCCCAAAAATCCATGCCGAGGATCTCGAGCAAGGGTTTCTGCTGCTGGAGCATCTGGGCTCGGAAGGTTTTCTCGACGGCAATGGTGAGCCGGCGGCCGAGCGCTACACGGCAGCAGCCGAATTGCTGGCCATGATGCATGGCAAGACCTGGCTGCAGCGCATGGAGGCCGTGCCGGGCGTCTTCCACGAGGTGCCGCCCTTCGATCGCGACGCCATGCTGATCGAAGCCGATCTCTTGGTCGATTGGTATGTGCCGATGGTGACCGGCAGCCCGGCAAGCGAGGCTTTACGCGCCGGCTATCACAGGGAATGGAACGCGGTTCTCGATCGGCTGGACACACAGGAATACACGCTGATGCTGCGCGACTTCCATTCGCCCAACATCATCTGGCGCGGTGACCGCAAAGGCCACGACCGCCTCGGCATCGTCGACGTCCAGGACGCGCTGATGGGTCCGGCGGCCTATGACGTTGCGTCGCTGGCCATGGATGCCCGCGTCACCGTTTCGCCCGATATCGAGCAGCGGACCGTGGACGCCTATGTCGCTGCGCGCCACGCCGCCGGCGGCTTCGATGAGGACGCCTTCCGCGCGGCCTATGCGATCATGGCGGCGCAGCGCAATTCGAAGATCCTCGGCATTTTCGTGCGGCTCGAAAAGCGCGACGGCAAGCCCTATTATCTCCGACACCTGCCGCGCATCCGCGATTATCTCAGGCGGGCGCTGGCGCACCCGGCGCTGGCTCAGCTGAAGGAGTTTTACATGGCACATGGCCTGCTGGAGGAACGGCTCCCGTGACCTTGACCACAGCGATGGTGCTGGCGGCGGGTCTTGGCAAGCGCATGCGGCCGATCACCGACACCATGCCGAAGCCGCTGGTGCGGATCGCCGGCAGGACCTTGCTCGACTGGGGGCTGGACAGTCTCGAAGCGGCCGGCGTCGAGAAAGCCATCGTCAACGTGCACTATCTGCCGGACCAGATCGTCGCCCATATCGCCCACAGGCGGGCGCCAAAGATCGTCATTTCCGACGAGCGCGACGCACTGCTGAATTCGGCGGGTGGCATCGTCAAGGCATTGCCGCTGCTGGGCAGCGACCCCTTCTACATCATCAACGCCGATACGTTCTGGATCGACAGCGGCCAGCCCAGCCTCGAGCGCCTTGCCCTTGCATGGGACGGCGCGAAAATGGATATTCTGCTGATGCTTACCGATCTCGACTCGGCCACCGGACACGGTGTCGGCACGGATTTCCTGATGGCGCCGGATGGCGGCCTGCGGCGCTCGAAAGGCGATCCGGCCGGGTTGATCTATGCCGGAGCGGCAATCGTCAATCCCGCCATCTTCAGGGATGCGCCGGCCGGGGCGCATTCGCTCAACACCTATTTCGACAAGGCAATCGCCTCTGGCCGTCTGTTCGGCATGCAGATGCGCGGAAGCTGGATCACCGTCGGCACTCCCGACGCCATTCCGCAGGCGGAAGCGGCCGCCGCCGAAGCTCTCGCGAAGGTGGTATGAGCGGCGCGCGCCGCGTTCTTTCGATCCCGCCCGGAGCGCCATTCCTGCCGACTCTGGCCGAGGCCTTGCTGGCCGGACGGCTGGTGCCCGGCTTCCGGTTCGACGGCGATCCGCTGGCGCTGGCTGATGTCACCATCTATGTGCCGACACGGCGCGCGGCCCGTGCGCTGCGCGGCGCTTTTGTCGACGCGCTTTCGGGACCGGGGGGGAGCCGCCGTTCGGCGATCCTGCCGGTCATCCGCCCGCTCGGAGAGTTCGACGAGGACGAAGCCGCCTTCGACGCCGGCACGCCGACCGAGCTTGAAATGGCGCCGCCGATCGCAGCCATCGAACGCCTGCTGCTACTGGCGCCGCTGGTGCGGGCCTGGAAGCGCACCTTGCCGGCGCATGTCCTTGATATGTTCAACGAAGAGATCGTCGTGCCGGCCTCCGCCGCCGATGCGATCTGGCTGGCGCGCGACCTCGCCCGGCTGATGGACGAGATCGAAACCGAAGGCACGGACTGGACCAGGCTTGCCGATCTGGTCACCGGCAATCTTGCCGGATGGTGGCTTGTGACGCTCGATTTCCTCCGTATCGTCACCGAGGCCTGGCCGAAATTGCTGGAGGAGCGCGACCGCTCCAACCCGGCCGCGCACCGCAATGCGCTGATCCGGCGCGAGGCGAAGCGGCTGGAACGCAACCCGCCCAAAGGCCCGGTGATCGCCGCCGGCTCGACGGGCTCTATTCCCGCCACGGCCGAACTGCTTGCCACGGTCGCCAGCCTGCCCAACGGCGCCGTGGTGCTGCCCGGGCTCGATGGGATGCTGGACGAACCGTCTTTTGCCGCGATTGGGGCGCCCGGTGCGCGGCCGGCACTGCTTGGCCACCCGCAATACGGCATGGCCAAGCTGATCGGCAAGATTGGCGTGCTGCGTGGCGATGTCGAGGAAGTGGTCTCCGCCGAGCCCGCACTGGCGCTCCGCGCGGCCCTTGTCGGCGAGGCGCTGCGGCCGGCCGAGACCACGGAATTATGGGCCGAGACCCGCATATGCTTCAACGCCGTAGACATCGCCGAGGCCTTCGCCGACGTGACGCTGATCGAAGCCGCCAGCGAACGCGACGAGGCGGCGGCGATCGCCATCGCGCTGAAAACCGCCGTGGAACAGCCGGGACTAAGGGCAGCGCTCGTTACCGGCGACCGCTGGCTGGCGCGGCGCGTCTCGGCCGAGCTGTTGCGCTTCGGCGTGATCGCCGACGATTCCGGCGGCACGCCGCTCGCCAACACGCCTGCCGCCAGCCTGCTGCGGCTCACACTTCAAGCGGTATTCCGGCCCGGCGATCCCGTCGGCCTTTTGTCGCTGCTCAAGCATCCGCTGCTCGGGCTCGGACTTGAGCGCACCGGCGTGCGCCATGCCGCCGAGCTCATCGAACTCGTGGCGCTGCGCGGCGGCACCGGACGCCCCGACATCGCCTCTTTGCCAGCACTGTTCGAGGAGCGTCTCGCCGGGCTGAGCGGGGACAAGCGCCAGCCCTTCTGGTTTTCGCGCCTGAGCGGGCGCGGCATCGACGATGCCCGCGATATGCTGAGCCGGCTTGTGACGGCACTGGCGCCGCTGACCGCCTTTCGCGGTAAAGAGAACGCCGATCTCGTCGCGTTGACCAGAGCGAGCGTCGCCGCGCTGGAAAATCTCGGCCGCACGGCGGAGGGCAGCCTGGCTGAATTTTATGCCGGCGACGCCGGCGAGAAACTCGCCGAGCTGCTGCGCGGTGTGGTCGCCGCGTCTGCATCGTTCGACTTCCCGGCCGACGAATGGCCTGATGTGATGGACGCGCTGGTAGCACCGGAAACGGTCAAGCCGGGGCAAGGCACAGACCGCAACATCGCGATATGGGGCGCGCTGGAGGCACGGCTGCAGAGCGTCGACACGCTTGTCATTGGCGGGCTGAACGAAGGCGTGTGGCCACGCAAGCCGGAAAGCGATCGCTTCATGTCGCGGTTGATGAAGACCGGCATCGACCTCGAGCCGCCGGAGCGGCGCATCGGCCTTGCCGCCCACGACTTCCAGATGGCGATGGGGGCGAAAAAGGTGGTGCTGACGCGCTCCGCCCGCGCCGGCGACGCACCGGCGGTGCCGTCGCGCTGGTTGCAGCGCATCCTCACCTTCATCGGCAAGGATCCTGCAGCCGCACTGCGCGGACGCGGCGACGAATTGCTTGCCTGGGCGCGCGCGCTCGATGCCGGCGAGCGGCAGCATTTCGCGCCGCGACCGCAGCCGAAACCGCCGCTGAGCATGCGGCCCACCCACTTCTCGGTGACCGAGATCGAGACGCTGCGCCGCGACCCCTATGCGGTCTATGCCAAGCGTATTCTGAGCCTTCTGCCGCTCGAGCCGGTGATCCGCGACCCCGGCGCGGCCGAGCGCGGCACGCTGTTTCATGACATCCTGCATCTGTTCTCGACAGAGGTGGCGGATCCCCGCGCGCCCGAAGCTCTGGAACGCCTCATCGCTGCCGGCCGGACCTGCTTTGCCGAGATCGCCCTGCCCGCCGACGTCGAGGCTGTGTGGTGGCCGCGCTTCGAAAAGCTTGCCGCCAACATCATCGAATGGGAGCGCGGCCGCGCTCCCGCCGTCGCCCGGCGGCATGCCGAGGAGCGCGCCGAAAAGACCGCTGTCGGCCGCACCGGCGTGACGCTGTCCGGCTATGCCGACCGCCTCGACCTTTTGGCCGGTGGCATGGCCGACATTCTCGATTACAAGACCGGCTCGTCCCCGTCCAAGGCGCAGGCCCACACGCTGCTGGCGCCACAGCTGGCGCTCGAAGGGGCGCTGCTCCGGCGCGGCGCCTTCAAGGGGCTTGGCGCGCGCGAGCCCTCCCAGCTCGCATTCGTGCGGCTGAAGCCGAATGGCGAAGTGTTCGAGGAATCCATCCTCGACTACAACCGCCAGCCTCGGACCGCCGAAGACCTCGCCGAGGAGGCTTGGGCGCGGTTGGAAAAGCTGCTGGTCCACTATGCCGATCCGACGACCGGCTATCTGTCGCGGGCGCTGCCTTTTCGCGAGGGCGAGAGCGATGGCGATTACGACCATCTGGCGCGCGTGCTCGAATGGTCGGCCGGCGGCGACAGCGATGACGAGGCGGGGGAGGCATGAAAAAAGCCTATCCCATCCCCAGCGAAACCGCCGCCAGCCAGGCGCGCGCCTCCGACCCGAAGAACTCGGCCTGGGTGTCCGCCAATGCCGGCTCGGGCAAGACGCATGTGCTGGCCCAGCGCGTCATCCGGCTGCTGCTCAACGGCACCGATCCGTCGAAGATCCTGTGCCTGACCTATACGCGGGCGGCCGCCGCCAACATGTCGAACCGCGTGTTCTCGACCCTGTCGGAATGGACGGCGCTCGGCGATGCCGAGCTTGCCACAAAGATTGAGGCGGTGGACGGCCGCCGGCCCGACCGCGACACGATGCGGCGGGCGCGCCGGCTGTTTGCCGAAGCGCTGGAAACGCCGGGCGGGCTGAAGATCCAGACCATCCACGCCTTCTGCGAATCGGTGCTGCACCAGTTTCCGCTGGAGGCCAACATCCCGGCGCATTTCGAAATGCTCGATCCGCAGATGGAGGCCTCGCTGTTTGCTGGCGCCCGCCGGGACATGATTTCGGGCACGTCAGCCGGAGACACCGGACTGGCCGAGGCCTTTGCCACCGTGCTGGAGCGCGGCGGAGAACACGGGCTCGATGCGCTGCTCGCCGAAATCGTTCGCAAGCGCGACGGCTTACGCGGCTTCATCGATGCGGTCCGGCGCGACGGCGCCGGCTTTCGGGCCCTGTTCGACGAATTCCATTTCCGCCCCGGGCAGAACGCCGAAGACATAGCGGCATCGGTATGGCCGCTGCCGGGTTTCCTGCTGGACTTCTTTGCAGTGTTCGCCAGTGCCGCCGAGGCCGCCGACGCCCGCACCGTGCTCAACAATCTCTTGCCCTATGCCCGCTTGGCCTTTGCCGAGACGGACCCGACCCGCCGGCTGCAGATGCTCGGCAAAGCCTTTCTCAAGGCCGATGGCGACCCCTATGATCCCTCAAAGTTGTTCAAGAAGGCGCTGCTCGGCCGGCTGCCCGACCTTCCCGAGCGCTATGTGGCGGCCGTCGAGGCGATAACAGAGGTCTCCGACCGGCTGGCGCTGTTCCGGATGCTGGAAGGCACGGTCGCGGCGCTGACCATCGCCGACTGGCTGATCGTGCGGTACGAGCGGCTGAAACGCGGCCGCGGCTTCCTCGACTTCAACGACCTCATCACCCGCACCGTCAACCTTCTGGCGCGGCCCGATGCCGGCCCCTGGGTGCAGTACAAGCTCGACCAGGGTATCGACCACATCCTGCTGGACGAGGCGCAGGACACCAGCCCCGACCAATGGGAGGTGGTGAAGCGGCTGGCGGAGGAGTTCTTTGCCGGCCACGGCCAGCGCGGCACGACCAATCGCACGGTGTTCGCCGTCGGCGACGAAAAGCAGTCGATCTATTCCTTTCAGGGTGCCGCGCCGGATTCCTTCGCCGACAGCCGGCTCTTGTTTTCCGGACGCGTGAACGCCGCCAATGCTTCGTTTGCCGACCTGAAACTGACCTGGTCGTTCCGGTCGACCGACGACGTGCTTGCCGCCGTCGACCGCGTCTTTGCCGATCCGGGCGTGCGGCGCGGCATCAGCCATGACCCCGATCCGCTCGACCACAAGGCGATCCGCAACGACGCGCCTGGCTATGTCGAGGTCTGGCCGTCGCTCGGCGCTGACGCCGTCGAGGAGCCCGACGACTGGACGTTGCCGGTCAATCATGCCAGCGCGCCGGCTGTGCGGGTGGCCGAGCACGTGGCTGCGACCATCCAGACCTGGCTCAAGGACCGCGAGATCATCGAGGGCAAGGGACGCAGGCTGAGGGCCGGCGACATTCTTGTGCTGGTGCGCAAGCGCGACCGCTTCGTCCATGCGCTGTCGCGCGCGCTGAAGGACCGCGATATTCCCGTCGCCGGCGCCGACCGGCTGAGCCTGCCCGGCCACATCGCGGTCAAGGACCTGATCGCACTCGGCCATTTCCTCATCCAGCCGCAGGATGACCTGTCGCTCGCCGCCGTGCTGCGCAGCCCGGTTTTCGACGTGTCGGAGGAGACGCTTTTTACGCTTGGCGCCGGACGGCCAGCCGGAACATCGCTGATCGCCTCATTACGCCAGCATGCTGGCGACAACACCGCGCTGACCGATGTCGTTGCCCGGCTCGACGGCTGGGCCAACGAGGCGGCGTTCCGGCCGGTGTTCGAATTCTACGCCGGGGTGCTGGCGCGCGACGGCCTGCGCAAGAAGATGATCGCCCGGCTTGGACCGGAAGCCGGCGATATTCTCGACGAGTTCCTGAGTTTCTGTCTGGCCGAAGAACGCACCGGCTTGCCGGGGCTGGAGGCTTTCCTGGCGACGCTGGAAAACACCGGCCCGGAGATCAAGCGCGAGATGGACCAGACGCGCGACGAGGTCCGCGTCATGACCGTGCATGCTGCCAAGGGCCTGGAAGCGCCTGTTGTCTTCCTGGTCGATGGCGGTTCGGCGCCGTTCAGCGACCAGCATCTGCCGCGGCTCATGCCGTTCGACGCTTCGGGCCGCAATTTCGACGGCAAGGGCTATCTCTGGCGCTCGGCCGCCGATGTCGCCAACGGCTTCTCCAAGGCGGCCTCGGCCAGGGCGCGGGAGCTTGCCGACGACGAATACCGGCGGCTGCTCTATGTCGGCATGACGCGCGCCGAGGACCGGCTGATCGTCTGCGGCTATCACGGCAAGCGTCAGCCCAGCACCGGCACCTGGCATTCGATTGTCAGCCGCGCGCTGCTTGCCGCGCCGGAAAGCACGGAGCGCCGCCACCCCGCCAGCAGCGAGCCGGTGCACCGTTTCGTCATGACCAAGCTTCCGCCGGTGGCGCAAGCGGCAGCCGACGAGTCGCGGCTGCCGCAACAGGTGCCGCCGCTGCCGGTGGGCTTGTTCCGGCCCTTGCCGCCTTATGAGGAGCTGCCGCGCCCGCTGTCGCCTTCCGGCGCGTCGGCGCTGATCGACGAGGCCAAGGAAGCTGTTGTCGATACCCGCTCGCCGGTGCTGGACAGCGAGGCGGAGCCGGGCTTTGCGGTGATGCGCGGGCTGGCGCTGCACAAGCTGCTGCAGATGCTGCCCGGTTTTGCCGAAGACGAACGGCAA
The DNA here is from genome assembly GCF_040320205.1 of Mesorhizobium sp. M0761. Classification (NCBI taxonomy): domain Bacteria; kingdom Pseudomonadati; phylum Pseudomonadota; class Alphaproteobacteria; order Hyphomicrobiales; family Phyllobacteriaceae; genus Mesorhizobium; species Mesorhizobium sp. M0761. The sequence continues at coordinate 321,628 of NZ_JAMYPF010000002.1, read as the reverse complement.
GGCGCGGCGGCGCAGTATCTCATTCGAGCCGGCGCCGACTGGCCGGAGGCCGAGCGCAACAAGGCGCTGGCTTCGGTGATGGCGATCCTCAGAGATTCGCGTTTTGCCGGGCTGTTTTCGCCGTCGTCCCGCGCCGAAGTTGCTGTGATGGGCAGCCTTGAGGTCAAGGGCAGGCTGCGCTCGATCTCCGGCAAGATCGACCGGCTGGCGGTGACGCCCGGGCGCGTATCGATCGTCGACTACAAGACCAACCGGCCGGCGCCCGCAGGCCTGGCCCAGGTGCCGCCGGCCTATATCCTGCAGCTGGCGCTCTACCGCGCGCTGCTCCAGCCGCTTTACCCCGGCCGCGCGGTGACGGCAGCACTGCTGTTCACCGAGGCACCGAGGCTTATCGAACTGCCGGTGCAAGCGATGGATGACGCCCTTGCCCGACTCACGGGAGCGTGACACAAGTTCTGCTTGAAGAAGGGCTGCTGAACCACCACATTTGGTGCGAGATAAATTTCGAAAGGATTTTCGTATGGCCACCGTCAAGGTCGACAAGAGCAATTTCCAGGCCGATGTGCTCAACGCCTCGCAGCCCGTCGTCGTGGATTTCTGGGCCGAATGGTGCGGCCCCTGCAAGATGATCGGTCCGTCGCTGGAAGAGATCGCCAACGAACTCGGCGACAAGATCAAGATCGCCAAGCTGAACATCGACGAGAACCCCGAGCTTGCCGCCCAATTCGGCGTGCGCTCGATCCCGACGCTGATGATCTTCAAGGGCGGCGAAGTCGCCGACATGAAGGTCGGCGCCGCGCCGAAGACCGCGCTGTCGCACTGGATCAATGGCAGCCTCGCCTGATCTGGCTTTGTTTTGATGCATGTCGTCCTCCCAAAACCGGGACCACTTTTGGGCGACCTGCATTAGTTCCCGAGATCGAAGCCCGGCCCTCGCGCCGGGCTTTTTCTTTGGCGTCATCGCCCGGCCGCCTCTGGCCCTCGCATCGGCGCACTCCATGTCATCTGCTTGAGGCAGGACAGGGAGAAACAGAATGACCGGATCCGCCAAGGCCACCGTCTTCATCGACAATGAGCGCGTCATCGTCACCGAATACCGCTTCCAGCCCGGCGACAACACCGGCTGGCACCGGCATCGCCATGACTACGTCGTGGTGCCGCTGATGGACGGCAAGGTGAAGCTGGTGACCAAGGACGGCGAGAGTTTTGCTGAAATGAAGAAGGGCGCGCCCTACTTCCGCAAGGAAGGCGTCGAGCACGACGTCATCAGCGCCAATGACGGCGAATACGCCTTCATCGAGATCGAGCTGAAATAGGCCTCAGACTGGTGCCGCGGCCGCCGATGTCTATTTAGTTTGAGCCACGGTTTTTTTGGCCTGCCTAGGCTTGCCGGGCTTCCGTCCGGTCGCGGGCTTCAGGACCTGCCCATATCCCTCTATAGCGCCCGTATACACACGATAGAGAAACGTCTCTCGGCTTACGAAATACGCGACACTGGGCTGGCCGGATGCATCATTGGGCGCGTCGGTCTGTGGGCCACTCGAACAATTGGGTGCGGTGGCTCGATGGCTCCCGGTAACATCACATGATCGCCGACCCGCGGAGCATATTCAAATATCAGCTCCTCCGGCGGGTCGTTGTCGACGGTAACAAGACACTTCACAACCATTCGAGCTTGCCTCCATGCTTGGCCAAGCATATCGGGGCTTCTGCCCGAGGGGCAACCGCCCGATAGATTCCCCGGGCCAAAATACTACCAGTCGGCGATGCGGTCGCCTCCGGTAAATTGCGCGCTTTTTGCGGTGTATTCGAACAGCTCGATCTTCACGCCGTTGGGGTCGCGGATCCAGGCCTGAAAAGTGTCGTCGCAGGCGTGCTTCTTGGCGGTGACGTCGATGCCCTTCGATTTGATATGGGCGATCGCCGCGTCGAGATCTTCGACTTCCAGGCAGAAATGGTTGATCTGGTTCTGCTCGCTGTATGCAGTGCCGTCCTTCTGGAACACCTCGACATGGCTGCGGCCGCCGCAATTGAGGTAGAAGCCGAAGACCTTGTCGTCGCGCAGGAAATTGAACTGCGTGTCGAGGCCAAGCACGTCGCGGTAGAAGCTTCGCGTCGCCTCCAGATCATGCGCGAAGATGCAGACATGGGCGAGTTGCTTGACCTTGATCATGATGGGCTCCTCGCAGTGAAATGGCTTCAGGTTGGCGGCGTGCCGTTTTCGGCCAGCACCGCGCCGGCGAGATATAACGACCCCCCGATCAGGATGCGTGGCGCCGGCCCGTCCCAGGTGTCGCGCAGCAGCATCAGCGCACTGGCGACGGAACTGACCGGTTCGGCCGTGAGGCCGGCTTCGGTCGCCCGCACCGCCAGCTCGTCATTCGGCACGCCGGCATCGCTCATGCTCACCGGCACGGTGTAGACGTGCCGAGCCAGGCCCTTGAAGGCGTGGAAGTAGCCGCTCTGGTCCTTGGTGTTGATCATGCCGGAGATCAGAAACAGCGGCCGCGGGTTCTTTTCCTCCTGCTCGGCCAGCGCCTCGGCAATGACCATGCCGGCGCCCGGATTGTGGCCGCCGTCGAGCCAGATGTCGGCGCCCTTGGGCGCCAGCTCCATCAGCCGGCCCTGTACCAGTTTCTGCATGCGGCCCGGCCATGCGACGCTCGCCATCGCCTTCTCAGTGGCGCGATGACTGATTTCGAAACCGGTGGCCTTGACGGCGGCAATCGCTGCCGCCGCATTGGCGAACTGGTGGCGCCCGGGCAGGCGCGGTGGCGGCAGGTCCATCAGCCCGTCCTCATCCTGATAGACCATGCGGCCGTTTTCCTCGAAGGCGAGAAAATCCTGGCCGTAGACGAAGGTCGGGCAATCCAGCCGCTCGGCGGTTTCGATCAGCACTTGCAGCGCCGTCTCGCTCTCCTGCGCGCCGATGACCACCGGGCAGCCGCGCTTCATGATGCCGGCCTTTTCGGCGGCGATCAGTTCGACCCGGTCGCCGAGATAGGCTTCGTGATCCATCGACACCGGCATGATCACCGACACCGCCGGCCGGGCAACGACATTGGTGGCGTCGAAGCGGCCGCCAAGGCCGACCTCGATGATGGCGGCGGCAGCCGGATGCTCGGAAAACAGGATGAAGGTGACGGCGGTTAGGATTTCGAAGACGGTGATCTTCTGGCCGGCATTGGCCCGGGCGACGCGGGCGATGGCCTCGGCGAAGGTCTCGTCGTCGACCAGCCGGCCGCCGCCCTCGGCCGCCAGCCGGTAGCGCTCGGCCCAGTTCACCAGATGCGGCGAAGTGTGGACATGGACAAGGTGGCCGCCGGCTTCGAGCAGCGCGCGCGAAAAGGCCGCGCACGAGCCCTTACCGTTGGTGCCGGCGATATGGATGACCGGCGGCAGCCGCTCCTGCGGATTGCCGAGGCGTTCGAGCAGCCTTGTGATGCGGTCGAGCGAAAGGTCGAAGCCTTTCGGATGCAGCGCCATCAGGGCTTCGATTTCACGATCTGCGGCAAGCGTTGTCATGAGCGAATCCTACGCATGCGCGCAGGTGCACGCAATCGCGGTTTGCGGCCAGAAATGTCGCGTCAGGCTTGCGGGCGGGCTTCCGTCGGGATGACCGACGGCGGCAGGATTTCCGGCTCCAGCGGCTTTTGCTCCTGCGGCAGTTTGAGCAGGATTTTCAACAGCCGTGAAATCGTCTCGCGCAGTTCCAGCCGCGACACCACCATATCGACCATGCCGTGCTCCATCAGATATTCGGAGCGCTGGAAACCGTCCGGCAGTTTCTCCCGGATGGTCTGCTCGATGACGCGCGGGCCGGCAAAGCCGATCAGCGCGCCGGGCTCGGCAATGTGGACGTCTCCCAGCATGGCGTAGGAGGCGGTAACGCCGCCGGTGGTCGGGTTGGTCAAGACGACGATGTATGGCAGGCCGGCTTCCTTCAGCCGGTCGACGCCGATCGTGGTGCGCGGTAACTGCATCAGGGACAGAATGCCTTCCTGCATGCGCGCGCCACCGGAGGCGGCAAACAGGATCAGCGGCCGCTTGCGCTGCAAGGCGACCTCGAAACCGTGCACAATAGCTTCACCCGCGGCCATGCCGAGCGAGCCGCCCATGAAGGCGAAATCCTGCACCGTCACCACAACCGGCAGACCTTCGACCGTGCCCAGCGCGTTGATGATGGCGTCTTCCAGGCCGGTCTTGGCCTTGGCGTCCTTCAGCCGGTCCGTGTAGCGCTTCTCGTCGCGGAACTTGAGCGGGTCCTGCACGACCTTGGGGTTCTCAAGCTGCTCGTATTTGCCGTCGTCGAGGAAGAATTTCAGCCGTTCCTTGGCCGAAATCTTCATGTGATGGCCCGATGACGGGATGACGAACTGGTTGGATTCCAGGTCCTTGTGGAACACCATCTCGCCGGTCTCGGGATCCTTGATCCAGAGATTCTCGGGCATGTCGGTGCGCCGACCGAGCATCGAATTGATCCTCGGGCGAACGTAATTGGTGATCCAGTTCATCGCTTCGGCTCCTGTCCTGACGAAGAGTTGGCTCGTGCATGTCGCCCAAAAGTGGGAACCGGTTTTGGGATAACGACTTGCACAAGGCCTAAGTAGGGAAACTATTCGGCAGCAGCAAGGCGGGCCGAACGCACGCCCTGAGACAGTCCGCTGACCAGGGTGGCGACGGCCTCGGCCGGGTCGGCGGTCTTCTCGCCCTTCGGTCCCAACACATTGGCGACCGCGTTGACGATCGCGGTGCCGACGACGACGCCATCGGCATTGGCGCCGATAATGCGCGCCTGCTCGGCGGTCTTGACGCCGAAGCCGACGCAGACTGGCAAGTTGGTGTGGCCCTTGATGCGCTTGACCGCGGCGGCAACCTTGCCGGTGTCGGCCAAAGCCGAGCCGGTGATGCCGGTCATCGACACGTAATAGACGAAGCCCGACGTATTCTGCAGCACCTTGGGCAGGCGCTTGTCGTCGGTGGTCGGCGTTGCCAGGCGGATGAAGTTGATGCCGGCCTTCAGCGCCGGAATGCAGAGTTCTTCGTCCATCTCCGGTGGCAGGTCGACGACGATCAGCCCGTCAATGCCGCTGGCAATCGCGTCCTTGAGGAAGCGATCGACACCGTAGATGTAGATCGGGTTGTAGTAGCCCATCAGCACGATCGGCGTTTCATTGTCGGTGGCGCGGAAATCAGCCGCCGTCTTCAGCGTCTTGACCAGCGTCTGGCCCCCTTTCAGCGCGCGCAGGCCCGCGGCCTGGATCGCCGGTCCATCGGCCATCGGATCGGAAAACGGCATGCCCATTTCAATGATGTCGGCGCCGGCCTTCGGCAGCGCCTTCATGATCGACAAAGCGGTGTCATAGTCGGGGTCGCCGCTCATGAAATAGGTGACGAGCGCCGGGCGGCCCTCGGCTTTCAGTTTTGCCATGCGGCGGTCGATGCGGGTCACCATGATCAGATCTCCATGCCCAGCATCGAGGCCACTGTGTGCACATCCTTGTCGCCGCGTCCCGACAGGTTGACGATGACGATCTGGTCCTTGTCCATATCAGGCACGATCTTCACCGCATGCGCGATGGCGTGGGCGGATTCCAGCGCCGGGATGATGCCTTCGACGCGCGTCGTCAGCTTGAAGGCCTCCAGCGCCTCGTCGTCGAGGATCGGCACATATTCGACGCGGCCGGAATCGCGCAGCCAGGAATGTTCGGGGCCGACGCCCGGATAGTCGAGGCCGGCCGAGATCGAATGGCCGTCGAGGATCTGGCCATCGGCGTTCTGCAGGAGATAGGTGCGGTTGCCGTGCAGGACGCCTGGCGCGCCGGCATTCATCGAGGCGCAATGCTCGATGCCGTCGAGGCCGCGGCCGCCAGCTTCGATGCCGATGATGCGGACTTGCCTGTCGTCGAGGAAAGGATGGAACAGGCCGATGGCGTTGGAGCCGCCGCCGACAGCCGCGATGATGGTGTCGGGCAGCCGGCCTTCCTGTTCGAGGATCTGGGCGCGCGCCTCGATGCCGATCACCGACTGGAAGTCGCGCACCAGCTCCGGATAGGGATGCGGGCCGGCGGCAGTGCCGATCAGGTAATAAGTGTCCTCGACATTGGTGACCCAGTCGCGCAACGCCTCGTTCATGGCGTCCTTCAGCGTGCCGTGGCCGGCGGTGACCGGCCGCACTTCGGCGCCGAGCAGCTTCATGCGGAAGACGTTGGGGCTTTGGCGGGCGACGTCGGTGGCGCCCATATAGACCACGCAGGGAAAGCCGAAGCGCGCCGCGACTGTGGCCGCCGCCACGCCGTGCTGGCCGGCGCCCGTCTCGGCGATGATGCGCTTCTTGCCCATGCGCTTGGCGAGCAGAATCTGACCGAGGCAATTGTTGATCTTGTGCGAACCGGTGTGGTTCAGGTCCTCGCGCTTGAAATAGACCTTGGCGCCGCCCCCGAGGCCCTTCGCCGAGGAAACCTCACGAAGATGTTTGGTCAGGCCTTCGGCGAAATACAGCTTTGACGGCCGCCCGGCATAGTGGGTCGAGAGGTTGGTCAACTCAGCCTTGAAGTCCGGATCGTCCTTGACCTCGTTCCAGTGCCGCTCGAGGTCGAGGATCAGCGGCATCAGCGTCTCGGCCACGAAGCGGCCCCCGAAGATGCCGAACATGCCCTGTTCGTCGGGTCCCGTGCGGAAGGAATTGGGTGTCGCCGGCTTGTTCATCGCCGATCTCCTGGTCTTGGTTCTGAGCATGTCTTATCGGAAAACCGGTTCCCACTTCTCCGGAACATGCTCGGGTTCGAAAGAAGTGCCTCAGGCAGCGCGGTCGTCGCGCGCGGCCCTGACGGCCCGGAAGAACTGCTCGATCAGCGCCGGATCCTTGACGCCCGGGCCGCTTTCCACCCCCGACGAAATGTCTATCGCGGGCGGATTGGCTGATATCAGGGCGTCGCCGATATTGGCGGCGTTGAGCCCACCGGAAAGCATGTAATCGAGCCCGGCGTCAAGGCCGGCCAGGATGCGCCAGTCAAAGGCGACGCCATTGCCGCCCGGAAGTTGCGAGCCCTTTGGTGGCTTGGCATCGAACATGAAGCGATCGGCAACGCCGATGAACGGCTTTAGCCGCTCGAGATCGGCAGCCTCATTGACGGAGAACACCTTCATGACAGGCAAGCCGTAGCGGGCTTTCACCTCGGCCACCCGCTCGGGCGTCTCCGTGCCGTGCAGTTGCAGCATGTCGGGTCGCATCTTTTCGACGATCTCGTCCAGGAAGGCGTCATCGGCATCGACCGTCACGGCAACCGCCAGGGCCTTGCCGATTGCCGCCTGGCGCAGGCGGCCGGCTGCCGCAGGCTCGACATAGCGCGGGCTCCTGGCAAAGAAGATGAAGCCGACATGGCTGGCGCCGCCGGCCAATGCCGCGGCCATTGCTTCATCGGTCTTCAATCCGCAGATCTTGATATCGAGCGCCATGGCGCGGGGATTGGCACGAAACCGGCCAAGAGTCGAGAAAAAGCATGCTGTTTGCCGGCAACGCCAAAGGCGCTACCTATTGATGGGAGAAGCAAGGCGGAGCAGACGAATGGCCGACCAGAGCATAGCCGAACTCAGGCAGAAGATCGCGCAAGCGCGCGACGTCATCGCCCATCTGATGCAAAAGGCCGCCTTCGACGGGGCGGAAGCGCACCGGGTCCTGGATTATTTCGGCAGCGATGCGTTCGAGCAGAATTTCCTGCCATGGCCGCGCCATGGCGACGAAGGGCTGCGGCCTGAAGAGCTTAATGCGGCCAATGATGACTAAGCGCGCCGCCGGCGAAGGCTAATCGAACACGATCGCCTGCAGCGCGCCGCCATTGCGCTTCAGCCAGTCCTTGCAACGGTCGGTGTCGGGGCAGAGGTGTTCGCACAGTTTCCAGAATTTCGGGCCGTGGTTCATCTCCTTGAGATGCGCCACTTCATGCGCGACCAGGTAGTTTATCACCGGCGTCGGCGCCATCATGATGCGCCAGGAGAAGGACAGATTGCCGTCGGAGGTGCAGGAGCCCCAGCGGCTCGACGTGTCCTTGAAGCGGATCGCCTTCGCGCGCTTGCCGATGGCCTCGGTATGCTTGACCACCAGCTTCTCGATGTCCTTCTTGGCCTCGCGCTTGAGGAAATCGGCGATGCGGCGCGGCAAATGTATGCGCTCGCCATGGACGATCAGCAGCGGACCGCGCTCGTCGCGCGACACGGTGACGGTTCCGCGTTTCGACGGTTCGTGGACGATGCGATGCGCGACGCCGCGTATCGGGATCTTGATGCCGGGGCGCACTTGCGGCCGGGTCGGGACCTTGGCCAGCCGCTGCTCCAGCCAGTCCTGGTGGCGGTGAAGGAATTTCTCCACCTCGCCGCGGCGCAGGCCCGGCGGCACGGTGATGCGCAGCCCCTGGCCGCCGGAATCGATGCGCAGCGTCAGCCGCCGTGCGCGGGCGCTCTCGACGATCCTGAGCGGCAGTGTGCGGCCGGCAACGACGTGCTCTCGCTCTTCGACAGGCGAGGGTTTTGGTTTGGTCAGGTTGCGGAAAAAGCCGAAGGACATGGCTGAACGATACGCGATTCGAGGAAAACGACCAGAACAAAAAAGAAACGGCGCCGCTCGCGCGACGCCGTCCATCATGCCAAGGCCTGTCTTAGAGCGCCGCGCGTCTCTGACGCGCAAAGGACGCTGTAGCACTCTAATTCGGCGCATGAACCTTTCCGAAAATCGGTTTCGATTTTCGGGGTCATGCGCGCAGCCTCAGTCGTCAAGCAGGTTCGGGCCCTTGCGCTTGGGCGTCGCGGGCTTGGCCGTTTCGGCCGAGCCTGTCTTCGCAGGCGCTGTCGACTTGTTGCGGTTGGCCATGAAGCGGTCGAACTCGTCCTGGTCCTTGGCGCGGCGCAATTCGCGGGCGTACTCGTCGAACTCGCTCAGCATCTCATCGAGCTTGCGACGCTCTTCGGCGAGGCGTTCGAGTTCCTTCTCGCGCCAGTCGTCGAAAGCGACATTGCCGGTGCGGGCCGAACCGTGGCCCCAGCGCGCGGCCTTGTCGGAACCGCGACGGCAGCCGGCGAAGATGCCGTCGGTGGCCCGGTTGACGTCGCGCTTGAAGCCGTCAAGCCGGTCGCCCCAGATGATGTAGGCGAGCATGGCGAAGCCAAGCGGCCAGAACACCATGAAGCCGATCACCATCAGCGCGATGGTCGCCGGCGTCCAGGCCGGGCGGATCAATGCGGATGTGTTCATTTTCTCCCATTCCTTCGGTTGGAGACAGCCAAGAGCGGCTGCGTGGATTCGAAATGGGATGAGAAAAACGGCGATTCAAGACAACGTCCGCCAAAACCGGACAAGGTCCTGAATTGATTATCGCTTTTTGACCGCTTCGAGGAAAAGCACGACCAGGCCGGCGACCAAGCCCCAGAAGGCGGCGCCAACGCCGAACAAAGTCAGCCCCGACGCGGTGACAACGAAGGTGACAGTAGCCGCCATGCGCTGGTCCTCGTCCTTGAGCGCGATCGCCAGCGCGTTGGCCAGCGACCCCATCAACGCCAGGCCGGCCACCAGCACGATCAGGCTTTGCGGCAGCACTGCGAAGATCGCCACCAGCGAGGCGCCGAAAACCGCGAAGATCAGATAGGCAAGTGCATAGAAGGGTCCGGTCTTCCAGCGCTCGGCCGGGTCGGGATGGACGTCCGGCCCGGTGCAGATCGCCGCAGAGATCGCGGCCAGATTGGTGGTCGAGCCGCCAAACGGCGCCGACAGCAGCGAGAACAGGCCGGTGACGCCGATCAGCGGGCCGGGTTCGGGGTGATAGCCGGCGGCGCGCAAGACGGCGAGACCCGACAGGTTCTGCGACGCCATGGTGACGAGGTAGAGCGGCAGCGCCAGGCCGATGACAGCTGCGGCGCTGAAATGCGGGGCAATCAGCGTCAGCGTCGACAGTTCCGGCGCCGGCAGTCCGCCGACGCGGCCTGTCAGGAAGGCGGCGATGCCGCCGCCGATCAGCACCGCCAGCACCGACAGCGCCGGGTTGAACAGGCGAATGACGAAGAAGGCCGCGATCAGCGGCAGGATCAACCAGGGGTCGACCGGAATGGTCTTGACGGCATTGAGCGCGAAGGTGACGACGATGCCGGCCAGCATGCCGGACGCGACCGACGTCGGTATCCTTGATATAAGCTGGGTCAGCGGCTTGAACAGGCCGGTGGCGATCAACATTAGGCCGGTGACGATGAAGGCGCCGACCGCATCGGCCATGGTAAAGCCGCTCGATGCCGCCATCAGCGCCAGGCCTGGTGTCGACCAGGCGGTGATGATGGGCATTTTCGTGCGCCAGGACAGCCACAGGCATTCGATCGCCATCGCCACGCACACTGCTGTCACCCAGCTCGCGGTCTCGGCCTGGGTGGCGCCAACCGCCTTGGCGGCGGCAATGACGACGGCGAGCGTGCCGCCGAAGCCGACGATTGCCGCGACAAAGGCGGATATCGGGATGGAAATGCGCATTCTTGCCTACCCCGCCCGCTGAACCATGTCGCCCACCGCCCTCAGCAGCATGTCGAGATCCTGCGGCCGCGACAGGCGGTGGTCGCCGTCGGGAATGAGCGACAAGGTGACGTCGTCGGCTGGCAGCAGCGAGACCAGCTTCAGCGCATGGCTTGCCGGCACGTCGGCGTCGGCCAGACCCTGCAGGATGTGGACGGGGCAATGGGTATCGATCGGCCCGGTCATGACCCGGTTCGCCCTGCCGTCCTCGATCAGCGCGCTTGTGTAGATGTAAGGCTCGGCGGAATAGTCCGAAGGTTCTTCGAAAAAGCCTTTCTCCCGGAGGTCGCGCCTCTGTTCCTCCGTCAGAGCCGGCTCGACCAGCTCGGCGGTGAAATCCGGCGCCGGCGCGAGCAGCACCAGGCCAACCACATTGCTGTCGCCCGCCTTGCGCATTTCCTGCACCATGCGCAGCGCGATCCAGGCGCCGATCGATGAGCCGACCAGGACCTGCCTGTCCTCGGTGAAACGCCGGAAGACGGCGAGGCTCTCGCCAAGCCATTTCGAGATGGTGCCGTCGGCAAAGGCGCCGCCGGATTCGCCATGGCCGGAATAGTCGTGGCGCAGATATGCGCGGCCTTCCCTGGCCGCCCAATCCGACAGCGTCTGCGCCTTCGTGCCCAGCATGTCGGATTTGTAGCCGCCGAGCCAGACGACGCCGGGCGTTGCGCCCGAGGAATGGCGAACCGCGATATCGATGCCGTCGACATCCAGCAGGGTTGGGGTGGTCGCGGTCATGGCTGTGGATCAATCCTGGTTCTGGGGGCTGATTGTGGGAGCCTGATTTTACTCGCCGGTCTTTTGACACAGGCACAGGCGAGGCGGAAAGTGCTCGCGACATCCTTTGTTTGGTGCAGGCCTGCGATCAGGGTGATTTTCTGTCAGCGCTGTGCTATTGACTCCGCCCGCGCGCTCACCACATTGGCGCGTCCCGAACATTTTTAGATTGAAACCCTGAACGAAACGGCCAAGGAGACCACGACCATTCGCAGACCTTTCAAAGCAGCGGCGCCCACCAAGGATGGCCCGCGCTCAAACCGTGATATCCGGGTTCCCCGGGTCCAACTGATCGACGCCGATGGCCAGAACCGCGGCGATATTTCCATCAACGACGCATTGCTGCTCGCCGAAGAGGCAGGGCTCGATCTGGTCGAGATCTCGCCCAATGCGGTGCCGCCTGTCGTCAAAATTCTCGATCTCGGCAAATTGAAATACGCCAACCAGAAGAAGGCGGCCGAGGCGCGCAAGAACCAGAAGGTCATCGAGATCAAGGAGATCAAGATGCGCCCGAACATCGACAGCCATGACTACGAAACCAAGATGAAGGCCGTGCGGCGCTTCTTCGAGGAAGGCGACAAGGTCAAGCTGACGCTGCGCTTCCGCGGCCGCGAGATGGCGCATATGGAACTCGGCATGCAGCTCCTGAACAAGGTGCGCGAGGAGACGGCTACCATCGCCAAGGTCGAAGCCGAGCCGAAGCTGGAAGGCCGCCAGATGATGATGGTGCTGGCCCCGCGCTAGATCAGTTCGGGCATTGCGCTCTAAATCCGCCTGAATCCTGTCTCATGGCGTCCCGGCGATCGGCGGGACGCCTATTCTCCTGCCCAGACGCCGCGATCGCCGGCAAAGCTTCTCGACGATCGGATTCCCGACATGGCCAATGAAATCAACCCTGCGCCCATCAAGGAGCTGGGCGGCTACCAGCACATGCGCCGCATGGTGCTTGCGGTGCTGGTGGTGGTGCTGTTTGCGGCACTGCTGTTCGGCCAGTCGACCTTCCCGCCCGATACCCCGGTGCATGAAACGATCGAGATGGTCGGCGTGCTGCTGATCTTCCTTGGCGTCGTCGGCCGTTTGTGGTCGACACTCTATATCGGGGGGCGCAAATCCTCCGAAGTGGTCACCGGCGGACCCTATTCGATCACCCGCAATCCTCTCTACGTGTTCTCGACCGTTGCCGCCGCCGGCGTCGGGGCGCAGATCGGCTCGTTCTCCGGCATCGTCCTGTTTGCGCTGTTGTGCGCCGGCGCCTTCCACATCGTCATCCTGCGCGAGGAACGGTATCTCAAGGAGGTTCTCGGCGCGCCCTACACAGCCTATCTGGCGCGGGTGCCGCGTTTCTTCCCCCAGCTGTCGCTCTACCAGGAAGGCGACACCGGCAGCTTCAAGCCGCGCCTCTTGCTGACCACCTTGCTCGACGGGCTGGTGTTTCTGGTGGCGTTGCCGGTGTTCGAGACCATCGATGGCGCCCAGCAATCGGGCATACTCCCGGTGCTGTTCAGGCTGCCCTGATCGCGGACAGAGCGTCGCAGCCGCTCGGGTGTTGCGCGCCAGCCCGCTTTGACGTATAGGACCGCCGTTCCAAGAAAACCGCCCGGCAGGGCATGCCGTGGCGGTTTCATTTGCTTTTCGGGCTTTTGGTCCGCCCGAAGCGAACAAGAAGCGCGATTGTGCGCCACCAATACGGAGTAGCAAAATGCCCAAGATGAAGACCAAATCGGCCGCCAAGAAGCGGTTCAAGATCACAGGTACGGGTAAAGTCCTGTCGGCTGCGGCCGGCAAGCGTCACGGCATGATCAAGCGTTCCAACAAGTTCATTCGAAATGCCCGCGGCACGATGGTTCTGGCTGAACCGGATGGCAAGAAGGTCATCAAGAATTTTCTGCCGAACGGCCTCTGAGCATTCGGTTTCAGGAACAGCGTTTAAGGAGATCATGACATGGCACGCGTAAAAAGAGGCGTCACCTCGCACGCCAAGCACAAGAAGGTCCTGAAAGCCGCGAAAGGCTTCTACGGCCGCCGCAAGAACACCATTCGCATCGCCAAGCAGGCGGTCGAAAAGTCGATGCAGTATGCGTATCGCGACCGCAAGAACCGCAAGCGCTCGTTCCGCGCGCTGTGGATCCAGCGCATCAACGCCGCGACGCACGAGCATGGCCTGACCTATGGCCGCTTCATCGACGGCCTCAACAAGTCCGGTATCGAGATCGATCGCAAGATCCTGTCCGACATGGCCATCCATGAACCGCAGGCGTTCGCCGCACTCGTGGCCAAGGCCAAGGTCGCGCTCGAATATCTGAAGAACACCACCCCGAATGCTTTTGAAAGCGCTGTCGCCTAGAGCATGATGCCAAAAAGTTGCTGACTTTTTGGACAACATCATGCTCAGGGAAATTTAGCGAGGAGCGCGATCTTTCCGAAAAGTCTGCAACTTTTCGGGATCGGGCTCCGAGCCCAGCGCTTCCCAGCATTCGCAATTCTGATTGGGGAACCCGCGCTGGCACGGCTGGCGCGGGTTTTTCTTATGGCTGAACTTTCAACTTGAAAGTGACTTTCACCTCAAAGTTGACTCCCAACACAGCGAGTTTGACCGTGAACGACATAGCTACCGGCTTGGATACTCTCGAAAACTCCCTGCTTGCCGACGTCGCGTCGGCCGCCGATGAGGCTGCTATCGAAGCCGTGCGCGTCGCGGCTCTCGGCAAGAAGGGGTCGATCTCGGAATTGCTGAAGACACTGGGCGCGATGAGCGCCGAGGAGCGCCAGGTCAAGGGCCCCGCGATCAACGGCCTGAAGAACCGCGTCACCGAAGCGCTGACGACACGCAAGGCCGAGCTGAAGGATGTTGCTGTCACTGCGCGCCTCGCCGCCGAGACGGTCGACGTGACGCTGCCGGTGCGGCAATCGCCGGCCGAGCGCGGCCGCATCCATCCGATCAGCCAGGTCATCGACGAGATCGCGGCGATCTTCGGCGATCTCGGCTTTGCCATCGCAGAAGGTCCCGATGTCGAGAGCGACTATTACAATTTCACCGCGCTGAATTTCCCCGAAGGGCATCCGGCGCGCGAGATGCACGATACCTTCTTTTTCCAGCCGGACGAAAAGGGCGAGCGCAAGCTGTTGCGCACCCACACCTCGCCGGTCCAGATCCGCACCATGGAGAAGCAGAAGCCGCCGATCCGCATCGTCATTCCCGGCAAGACCTACCGCCAGGATTCCGACGCTACCCACTCGCCGATGTTCCATCAGGTCGAGGGGCTGGTGATCGACAAATCGGCCAATGTCGCCAACATGAAGTGGGTGCTGGAAGAATTCTGCAAGGCTTTCTTCGAGGTGCCGCAGGTCAAGATGCGCTTCCGGCCGTCCTTCTTCCCGTTCACCGAGCCCAGCCTCGAGGTCGACATCCAGTGCGACCGCTCGCGGCCCGGCGAAGTGCGATTCGGCGAAGGCTCGGACTGGATGGAGATCCTCGGCTGCGGCATGGTGCACCCCAATGTGCTGCGCGCCGGCGGGCTCGATCCCGACGAATATCAGGGCTTTGCCTGGGGCATGGGCATCGACCGCATCGCCATGCTGAAATACGGCATGCCGGACCTGCGCGCCTTCTTCGACGCCGATGTCCGCTGGCTGTCGCATTACGGTTTCAGGCCGCTCGACATGCCGACGCTGTTCGGAGGTCTTTCCGCATGACGGCGCCGCACACGGGTGGCTGCCGCTGCGGCGCGGTACGGTTCGAGGCATCAGTCGAACCGCACCATATCAGCTATTGCCATTGCGGCGATTGCCGGCGCGCCAGCGGCGCGCCGGTGTCGGCCTTTGTCGGCTTCCTGACCGAGCAGGTGGCTTTCACCGGCAAGGCGCTGAAGATGTACGAGAACGGGCCGGTGACGCGCTCGTTCTGCGGCATTTGCGGCTCGCCTATCGCCTATGTCGACGAGCGGCTGGAAGACCACATCTATTTCATGCTGGGCGCCATGGACATGCCGGCCTATTTCCGGCCGACGCACCATGCCTATGTGCGCGAGCAGCTGCCCTTCGTGCATATGCCCGACGACTTGCCGCGCCATTTGAAGACAAGCGTGCCCAGACCCGATGGACAAGGTCCGGGCGGGTACAGACAAAACGGAACATAGTGATGAAACTCACCCTTTCCTGGCTCAAGGATCATCTCGACACCGACGCCACGCTCGACGAGATCGTCGAGAGGCTGACCTCGATCGGCCTCGAAGTCGAGCATGTCGACGACAAGGCCGGCCTGAAGCCGTTCGTCATCGCCAAGGTGCTGACGGCGGTGCAGCATCCCGACGCCGACCGGCTGCGGGTGCTGACCGTCGACACCGGCAATGGCGCAGCCCCTGTCCAGGTGGTGTGCGGTGCGCCGAATGCCCGCGCCGGCCTGATCGGCGCCTTCGCCGCGCCCGGCGCCTATGTGCCCGGTATCGACGTGACGCTGACCGTCGGCAAGATCCGCGGCGTCGAGAGCCATGGCATGATGTGTTCCGAGCGCGAGCTGGAGCTGTCGGATGAGCACAATGGCATTATCGACCTGCCGGCCGATGCGCCTGTCGGCACCAGCTTCGCGGCTTACGCGCATCTCGACGATCCGGTGATCGAGATCAATCTGACGCCGAACCGGCCGGATGCGACCAGCATTTACGGCGTCGCCCGGGACCTGGCGGCAAGCGGGCTTGGCCGGCTCAAGACCGCGCCGGTCGAAGCGGTCCTTGGCAAAGGTGAAACGCCGGTCAAGGTGACCATCGAGGCGCCGGAGCTCTGCCCCGGTTTCGCGCTGCGCCTGGTGAAAGGCGTGAAGAACGGGCCGTCGCCGAAATGGCTGCAGCAAAGGCTGATCGCCATCGGCTTGCGCCCGATCAGCGCGCTGGTCGACATCACCAACTACGTCACCTTCGACCGTGGCCGGCCGCTGCATGTGTTCGATGCCAAGAAGGTCGCCGGCAATCTCGTCGTGCGCCGCGCACGCGACGGCGAGAAGGTGCTGGCGCTCGACGGGCGCGAATACACGCTGACGCCGCAGATGTGCGTGATCGCCGACGACAATGGCGTCGAATCGATCGCCGGTGTCATGGGCGGCGAGCATTCCGGCTGTGACGAGAACACCACGGACGTGCTGATCGAATCCGCTCTTTGGGATCCGATCACCACGGCCCGCACCGGCCGTACGCTCGGCATCATCACCGATGCCCGTTACCGTTTCGAGCGTGGCGTCGACCCGGAATTCATGGTGCCCGGCGTCGAGCTGGCGACAAAGCTGGTGCTGGAGTTCTGCGGCGGAGAGCCGACCGAGACGGAGGTGGTCGGCTATGCCGGCTACAAGCCGAAGATCGTTTCCTTCCCGATCTCGGAAGTGAAGCGGCTGACCGGCATCGAGGTGCCGAAGGCGGAAAGCCTCGACATCCTGACCCGCCTCGGCTTCAAGCCGTCAGGCTCGGGCGACGTCGTCGATGTCGCTGTGCCGTCCTGGCGTCCTGACGTCGACGGCAAGGCCGACCTGGTCGAGGAAGTGATGCGCATCCACGGCGTCGACAACATCGCGCCGCAGCCGCTCGGCGCGCATGACGCGGTCAACTCCAAGATACTGACGACGGTGCAGGTTCGCACCCGCACTGCCAAGCGCTCGCTCGCCGTGCGGGGCATGCTGGAGGTTCTCACCTGGTCGTTCATCCCGGCCAAACACGCCGAACTGTTCGGCGGCGGCCAGACGGCGCTGAAGCTCGCCAATCCCATTGCAGCCGACATGTCCGACATGCGGCCCTCGTTGTTGCCCGGCCTGATCGTCGCCGCGCAGCGCAATGCCGACAAGGGGATCGGCGATGTCGCGCTGTTCGAGGTCTCCGGTACCTATGAGGGCGACGGCCCCGACCAGCAGCGGCGCGTTGCCGCCGGTGTGCGCCGCGGCACCGCCAAGCTCGACGGTTCCGGCCGCAGTTGGGCCGGCAATTCCGGTCCGGTCGGCGTGTTCGACGCCAAAGCCGACGCGATTGCAGCGCTGGAAGCCTGCGGCGCGCCGGTCGACAGGCTGCAGATCGAGCCAGGCGGTCCGGCCTGGTATCATCCCGGCCGCTCCGGCACGATCAAGCTCGGCCCGAAGACAGTGCTCGGCACCTTCGGCGAGTTCCACCCGAAGACGCTGGAGGGGTTGGACGTTTCCGGACCGATCTGCGGTTTCGAGGTCTATATCGACGCCGTGCCCGAGCCGAAGGCCAAGCCGACGAAAACCAAGCCAAAGCTGGAGCTGTCCGCCTTCCAGGCGGTGAAGCGCGACTTTGCTTTCGTCGTCGACAAGACGGTGGAGGCCGGCGCGCTGGTGCGCGCGGCGCTCGCCGCCGACAAGAAGCTGGTCACCGGCGTTTCGGTGTTCGATGTGTTCGAGGGGGCATCTCTCGGGACCGCCAAGAAGTCGGTTGCCATCGAAGTATCTATCCAGCCGGTTGAAAAGACGCTCACCGACGAGGATTTCGAGGCGCTGGCCAAGCGCATCGTCGACAATGTTGGCAAGCAAACGGGCGGCATGCTGAGAACGTAGAGCGGCTAACGCCGCCCTACGTATTTCGACTTCACGCAATTCTTAGGGAAAGCGCGTCTTAGGGAAAGCGCGGCGCGCTTTCCCAGTAAAACCGCTACACACTTTTCCTGGAATTGCTTCTGAGGATTGCCGGCACTTGCGAATCGCTCTCCAAAGGGCGATGGACCATCTGCGCTATTCCGGTCTGCCGTTCGAAGCCCAGCGCGAAGCGTTTCTCGCCATGGTGTTGGCGGATGCGCTCGTCAGCGACGCGCTGGAGCGGGCCCGCACGCTGGCGTTGCCGGACTGGCTGGTGGTGTCCGGCGCGCTCTACAACAGCGTCTGGAACCACCTGACCGGCAAGCCGCCGGGCTACGGCATCAAGGATGTCGATCTCTTCTACTTCGATGACAGCGACCTGTCCTACGAGGCCGAGGACGCGGTCATCCGTCGAGCCGCGCAGCATTTCGAGGGGCTGGCTCTGCCGGCCGAGGTGCGCAACCAGGCACGGGTGCATCTGTGGTATCCGCAGAAATTCGGCCAGCCCTGCCCGCGCTATACGAGTTCCAGCGAGTCGGTGAGCTATTTCGCCTCGAAGACGCATGCGGTCGGGGTGCGATACGATGCCGATGGGCAGCTTGAGGTCGTGGCGCCGTTCGGGCTGGATGACCTCTTCGCGTTTCGCATCACGCCCAACCGGCTGATGGATAACAGGCGCACGCATGAGGCCAAGGGGGCGAGGGCGAAGGCGTGCTGGCCGGAGATTACGGTGGTGCCTTGGTAATACGAAATGGCGGCGCGAGGCACCCCCCTCTGGCCTGCCGGCCATCTCCCCCGCAAGGAGGGAGATTGGCAGCTTCATCGTTGGCGCACTTTCTGCAACGTTGGTGATTGGCGAAAACAGCGACGACAGCCGATCTCCCCCCTTGCGGGGGAGATGTCCGGCAGGACAGAGGGGGGTGCCGCGCGCTGACTTCTCAGGGCGCCAAGCTCCCCCGCTTGTTCACCCATTCACCAGCGCCAACAGCTCCTCCGTATAGCGCTTACCCACCACCTTGTCCGGCGACAGCGCATCGCCGATCGCCGCGACCTCAGCCGCGCTCAGCTCGATCCCGACCGCCGCCGTGTTCTGCTCGAGATGGCGTATCTTTCTTGCGCCGGGGATCGGCACGATGAAGTCGCCCTGGTGCAGCACCCAGGCCAGCGCCAGCTGGGCCGAGGTGACGCCTTTTTCCACCGCCAGCTTTTCCAGCGTCGCAACGACCTTGGCATTAGCGGCCATGGCGTCGGCCTGGAAACGCGGCAAGGTCCGGCGCCAGTCGTCGTCGCTGAGGGCCTCGGGCTTGGCGATGGTGCCGGTGAGCAGGCCGCGACCGAGCGGGCTGTAGGGGACGAAGCCGATGCCGAGTTCGCGGCAGACATCGAACACTTCGTCTTCAGGGTCGCGGCTCCAAAGCGAGTACTCACTCTGCACGGCAGCGATCGGATGCACGGCGTGCGCCCGGCGGATGGTGGCGGCACTGACCTCCGACAGGCCCAGCGCCCGCACCTTGCCGTCGCGCACCAGTTCCGCCATGGCGCCGACCGTGTCCTCGATCGGCACGTTGGGATCGACGCGGTGCTGGTAGTAGAGGTCGATGACATCGGCATCGAGCCGCTTCAGCGAGGCTTCCGCCACCGCCTTGACGTGCTCCGGGCGGCTGTCGACGCCGACCATGCGTTCGAGGCCTGAGCCTTCCTCGGAGATCTTGAAGCCGAATTTGGTCGCGATCGTCACCTTGTCGCGCACCGGCTTCAACGCCTTGCCGAGAAGGATCTCGTTCTCAAAGGGACCATAGACTTCGGCGGTGTCGAAAAACGTCACGCCGATCTCGACAGCGCGGCGCAGCGTGGCGATTGCGTCAACCTCTGCCTGACCGCCATAGGCGAAGCTCATGCCCATGCAGCCGAGGCCGACGGGGAAGACTTCGAGTTCAGTACCAAGTTTGCGGGTTTTCATGGCGCGTCTCCTTGTTGCGATGAAAGGGAGATAGCGCCTGGCTTTACGTTCGATAATCGGCTGTCATTCGCACGGGCTGTTCTATAAAATAGAGCAATGAACCGAGCGCATCTTTCTCAACTGGCTGTACTGGCGACAGTCGCCCAATGCGGCAGTTTTCGTGGCGCGGCGCGCGAACTGGCCATCGCGCCCTCGGCAGTGAGCCATGCCGTGTCCAGCCTGGAGGCGCGGCTCGGCGTGCGGCTTTTGGCGCGCAGCACCCGCAGCGTAGCGCCAACGGAAGAGGGCGCGCAGTTGCTCGAACGGCTGCGGCCGGCGCTGTCCGAGATCGATCTGGCGCTGGAAACGGCGATTGAGGCGCGCGACCGGCCGGCCGGCAACCTGCGGCTGACCGTGCCGCGCACCGCGGCCCACCTGGCATTGACGCCCAGGCTCGGCGGCTTTGCCGCGGCCTATCCCGACATCGTGCTGGAAATCGTCATCGAGGATCGCTTCACCGACGTCGTCGAAGGCGGCTTCGATGCCGGCGTGCGGCTCGGTGAGAGCCTGCAGCGCGACATGATCGCGGTGCGCATCGGACCGGACCTTCGCGGCGCCGTGGTCGGCGCGCCATCCTATTTCGCGACCATGCCAAGACCCCGTCATCCGCGCGATCTTGCCGACCACCGCTGCATCCGCTTCCGTTTTTCCAGCGGCATTCTTTACCGCTGGGAATTCGAGAAGGATGGCGAAGAGATCGAGATCGCGGCGCAAGGGCCGCTGATCCTCGACGAAGACCATCTGATCGCCCAGGCAGCGGTCGACGGCGCAGGGCTCGCCTTCGTCTTCGACGATTATGTGCGCGCACCGCTCGCTGACGGCCGCTTGATCCACGTGCTGGAAGACTGGTGTCCGCCCTTCGACGGCTTCTTCGTCTACTACCCCAGCCGCCGCCAGATGCGCCCGGCGCTGCGGGCGTTTGTGGATTTCTTCAAGGTGAGTGGTTAGCCACCCTCCCCCTTGTGGGGAGGGCCGATCCGCGTAGCGGATCGGGGTGGGGGTCTTCGTAGGGCGACACCCCCACCCCGTCGCTTCGCGCCGACCCTCCCCACAAGGGGGAGGGTGGAAGAAAGCCCATCTGCCATTCGTTCACCAACCATGCCGGCATCCATCACCAACAACTCAACCCGCTACGGCTGGGCGGCGATCGTCCTCCACTGGCTGATCGGCATCCTGTTCATCGGCCAGTTCATGCTCGGCTTCATCATGGTGCGGTTGACCAGCCAGCGCACCGCCTTCGAGCTGATCCAGCTGCACAAATCCTTCGGCTTCCTGCTGCTCGGCCTCCTTATCCTGCGCATTGCCTGGCGGCTCGGCAATGCGGCCCCGGCCTTGCCGGCCTCGGTCGGAGGCCTGGAGCGTCGGACGGCGCCGCTGGCGCATCTGGCGCTTTATGGCTTCCAGCTCGCGCTGCCGCTGTCCGGCTGGGCACTGGTTTCGGTGTCGATGCTGGAGATCCCCAGCATGCCGTTCAACCTTTTCGTGATGCCGAACCTGCCGCTCGGCGTGTCCGACGAGGCGGAAAACTTCTGGGCGGTAGCACACTGGTATCTCGCCTATGCCGGCATTGCCTTGGTTGCGCTGCATGCGCTGGCGGCGCTGCGGCATCATTTCTGGCTGCGCGACAGCGTGCTCACGCGCATGATCACGCCTTCGTCAGATCAGGACATGGAATAGCGAGCGCCGCGCATTCGTTCATTGAGTGAGGGCGCAACACTTCGCCTGCCCCAGAAGGACAAAACCCATGTATGCGCGCATCTTCGGATTGGCGGCTGTTGCCGCTTGCCTTGCCATGCCTGTCTCCGCCGCTGTGGACCTCGGCGACGCCGCCGGCAGCTACACGGTCAACCCGGCCAGCTCCAGCATTCGCTTCTCCATCGGCAAGGTCGGTGGCGGCGGCCTCGACGGCGCCTTTGGCCGCTTCAAGGGCTCTATCCGCATCGACAACAGCGATGTCGGCCGTTCCGCGGTCAACTTCACCATCTATCCCGAAAGCGTTGGCACCGGCCAGGGCCGCATCGACGCCTTCCTGCGCTCCGATGCGGTGTTCGACGTGGCCAACAGCCCCGAAATCCAGTTCCGCTCGACCAGCGTAACCCGAACCAGCGACACCACGGCGCTGGTCAGCGGCCGGCTGACGGCGCGCGGCAAGACGTTTGCGGAAAAGTTCACTGCCGAGCTCGGCGGGCTGAAGGGTGGCGTCATTAAATTCCACGTCACCGGCAAGGTGCTGCGCTCCCGCTACGGCATGGGTGTCGGCACGCCGATCTATTCGAATATTGTCGATTTCGACATGACGCTGACGGGCAAGCGAGGCTAGCAGGACCAGCGATCCGCATTGGCTTTTCCCGCAATTTCGGGCAAACCTCTTCGCCTGTAAATCGATAGGAGAAGCCTGATGTTCCGATGGGGTGTTTTGTCGACGGCCAAGATCGGCCGCGAGCAATTGTTGCCGGCAATCGTCGAGGCCGAGAATGGCGTTTTGTCCGCGATCGCCAGCCGCGACCTGTCGAAGGCCGAGGCCCTGGGCGAGCGGTTCGGCGCCAGGCATGCCTTTGGTTCGTATGAGGAGCTGCTCGCTTCGAAAGACGTCGACGGCGTCTACATCCCGCTGCCGACCTCGCAGCATGTCGAATGGACGGCCAAGGCCATCGAAGCGGGAAAACATGTGCTGGTGGAGAAGCCGCTGGCGCTCGACGCCAAGGACATCGCGCCGCTGATCAAGCTGCGCGACAGCAAGAAGGTGCTGGTCTGCGAGGCCTTCATGGTCATCTACCACCCGCAATGGATCAAGGTGCGCGATCTCATCGCCGATGGCGCCATCGGCCGGCTGCGCCATGTGCAGGGCGCCTTCTCCTATTACAATGTCGATCCCACCAACATGCGCAACCAGCTCGATCTCGGCGGCGGCGCGCTGCCTGATATCGGCGTCTATCCGACGGTGTCGACGCGGTTTTCGAGCGGCAAGGAGCCGCTGCGCGTGCAGGCGACGATCGAGCGCGACAAGAAATTCGGCACCGACATCTATTCCTCGATCCGCGCCGATTTCGGCGATTTCGAACTGTCCTTCTATCTGTCGACGCAGATGGCGGCGCGGCAGGTGATGGTGTTCCACGGCGAGAAGGGTTTCATCGAGGTGTTCTCGCCGTTCAATGCCGGGCT
Organism: Mesorhizobium sp. M0761; assembly: GCF_040320205.1. NCBI lineage: Bacteria > Pseudomonadati > Pseudomonadota > Alphaproteobacteria > Hyphomicrobiales > Phyllobacteriaceae > Mesorhizobium > Mesorhizobium sp. M0761. The sequence continues at coordinate 298,579 of NZ_JAMYPF010000002.1, read as the reverse complement.
CTACGACCATCACCGCATCGAATTGCACAACCAGAACCACACCGAGGCGCAGGTGTTCCGCTTTCCCGGCACGCAACAGTACCGGCGCGAGGTCGAGACGTTTGCCAGGGCGGCACAGGGCGGCAAGGAGCGTATCTTCACGCTGGAGGAGTCCGTACTCAACCAGAAGGTCATCGACGCCATCTTCCGCGCCGGTGCCAAGGAAGGCTGGGAGGCCGTCTGATACACCAATCTTAGCCGGTAATTTCATGGGAGAAGGGCATTGTGCATGCGGACGCTCCTTTCCTATTGGACTGACGATCTCACGCGCCTCTGAGCGTCAGGTGCAAGGTCTCGGCGAAGCGATCGGGATAGGGCGCAAAGCCCATATGGTCGCCGGGGAAGGCGGCGCGCTTGCTGCCGAGCCTGTCGGCCAGCGCCTTGCCCATGCCGTCGATCGGCTGGCCGATGGACTCTTCGCCGATGCCGACCACGACCGGGCGGCCGCGCAGCGCCCCGATATCAGGACGGTAGAGCGACAGCGGCATGACGCCATGCGCCAGCCAGTATTCGAAATTGCCGCTGACCCTGGCAAAGGTCTCGGCCTCCTCGGGCGACGGTTCGAACGAAGGCGGTCCGTCCTGCGGCCCGGCTTCATCCTGACCCGGCCCTTCCGACAGGCTGTTCTCGCTGAAGAATTTCTGCATCGCCGCCTCGACACCCTGGCTGCGATAGGTGTCGTGCAGGTCGCGCATGCCGGCCAGTGACGGCGACGGGTCGTCGAGCAGCATCATGCTGGGCGGCTCATGCGCCACCAGTGCACGAACCCGGCCGGGATGGCGGGCGGCGAGGTTGAGCCCGATCTGGGCGCCGCCGCTGGTGCCGAACACATAGGCCGGTCCGGCGCCAAGCGCCTCGATCAATCGCGCGGCATCGTCGCCATGGACATCGAGGTCCTGCTCTTGCGGCTCTCCGTCGAAGGTGCTGCGCGAATTGCCGCGCGGATCATAGGCGACCACCGTGTAGCGGTCGGCGAGGTGGCCCGCGACATCGGCGAAGACGCCGGCGTCCTGCGGTCCGCCGGGGATTATCAACAGTACGGGGCCGGAACCGCGCATCTCATAATAGAGGCTGGCGCCCGGTACTTTCAGCGTCGACGTTTGGGGGGTCATGTCCATCTCTCCTGTTGTTCTCATGTCAAAGTTCGGCTTTGCGCCGGGTCCGATCATTTGCTGGCGACAACCATGCGGTTGCCCTCGCTGTCGCGGAATTCGGCGACCGTGCGGCCCGGCTGCCAAGGCGCTTCCTGCGGCTCGGTGATGATTTCGACGCCGCGCGCCTTCAGGCCCGCGACCGTTGCCTCGACATCGCCATCAACGAGCACCAGCACGGGCTCAGTGCCCGGCGTGTCATCGGGGCGTTTGACGAAATGCAAATTGGTGACGGCGCCGGGAAATGTCAGCTCGATCCAGCGCCAGCCGCTGTCGCCCATCAGCTGGTCCTCCGCCACCTGGCAAGCAAGATGTCCGGTGTAGAAGGCCTTGGCGCGGTCCTGGTCGAACACCGGCAATTCGGCAAACTGGATGTGCATGATGGGTCTCTCCTGCTCCTGGACGGCTGCCGCGCAGCCGTCGACGGGAAAGACGATCCGGACGATCGAAAAGATTCGCCGGGCGACGAATCTTTTCGAGGCCGCGAAACGTCTTCTCTGTGCAGAGTTGAAAAACAGGAGACGACAATGGGCTACAATCTCATCCGCTACGGCGTGAAGGACGAAAGCATCGCCGAGAACCGTATGCTGGTTGCACAGGTGTTCGAGGCACTCGACGACACGAATCCGCAATCCGTGCGCTACCTCGTCCTGGAACTGGAGAATGGCGAGTTCATCCATCTTATCAGCCAGGATGGCGACGGCCTGACCGGGCTCGCAGCCTTCAAGGCCTTCAGCGCCGATCATGCCGGACGCCGCTCGACGCCGCTTGCCAGATCGCCGGCAAAGATCGTCGGCAATTATCGTATGCTGGCCGGCGAGGTCGTGCCGGCTTGAATGCAAAGACCGGCATTTTGGGAACGGACAGGATGAACACAGCAAAACTCGACCGCGTTGCCCTGGAGGCGATGCTCGGCTCCTTGCGACCGAAGCTGCACCGCTACTGCGCCCGCATGGCCGGCTCGGTGATCGATGGTGAGGACATCGTCCAGGAGACACTGATCAAGGCACTGCAGGCCATCGACGGCGACGCCGCCGTCGAGCGTCCGGAGCAATGGCTGTTCCGCATAGCCCACAATGCCGCGCAGGATCATCTGCGCCGGCGCCAGCGGGAGCAGGCGCGCATGAGCGAGACCGACATGACGACGATCGAAGACCCCTCCGCCAGCGCCGATGCGAGGCTCGCCACCGCCGCCAGCCTGCGAAGCTTCATGCAGCTGGCAACAGTGCAGCGCAGCGCCGTGATCCTTGTCGACGTGCTTGGCCTCAGCCTGCACGAAACCTGCGAAGTGTCCGGCGCGACCCTGGCTGCGACCAAGGCAGCGCTCCATCGCGGGCGGTCGCAGCTGCGCCTGCTGGCGTCACAGGACGAGCAGGCGCCTGCCCCAAAGCTCGACGCCGACGACGAGCGGCGCCTGCGCCGCTATGTCGACCTGTTCAACGCGCGCGACTTCGACGCCGTGCGCGCGTTGATCGCCGAGGATATCCAGCTTGAAGTCGTCAACCGCACCCGCATGCGCGGCAAGGCGCAGGTTTCCAACTATTTCGGCAATTACGACCGTGTCCAGGACTGGGCGCTGTCGCTCGGCTTCGTCGACCGCAGGCCGGCCATCCTGATCCGCAACCCGCAAACGGGAGATGACGCCGTGCGCGGCTTCATGCTGGTCGACTGGCAGGATGGAAAGGTCAGCCATATCCGCGATTTCCGCTACGCGCCCTATTGCCTTGCCGATGCGGACATCCGCTTCATCGACGGGTAAGCATCGGCCAGAGAGCGCGGGCTTCGCGCCTCAGGCGAAGCTTTGCAAATTGGCGTCCTGCAGCTTGGAGCCGGCGAGCAAGGCCTCGAGCACCTGCTTCTTGAGCGACAGGCACTGCGAACGGGCAAGCTTTGCGATGGCCGAGACCTCGGCCAGCTCGCAGGCAAGCACCAACTCCTTCTGCTGGCCGATGATCGCTTGCGTGAAGTCGCGCGATTTGAAGCCGAGATGGAGGACACGCTCCGACTGGTCGAGCGTTTGGTCGAGCAGGCGAACTAGGCGCAGATTGCCGGAGAGTTCGGCCAGGGCCAGGCGAAAGGCGCGGTCGGCCGCCAGAAAGGCGACATGGCTGCGCAGCGTCTCCGGCTTCAGCACCTTTTGCGCCGCCAGCCTGATGTCGTCGAGCCCGCGTTCGGTGAGGTTGGCCGCGGCCACCCGGAACACTTCCGGCTCGATCAGGCTGCGGACGTCGAAGATCTCGTCGACGTCGCGCAGGCTAAGCGGTGCGATGACATAGCCGCGGCGCGGCTCGCTCTTGATCAGCCCTTCCTGCGTCAGGCGGGCCAAAGCCGAGCGGATCGTCGCCTTTCTGATCTGGTAGCGGTCGCCGATCTGCTTTTCGGTCAGGCTTTCGCCGGGTTGCAGGACGCAGGCGACGATGTCGCTCTTCAGCTGCTCATAAGCTTCCTCGCTGCGCAATATGTCGGCGGTCGACGGCGCCTTGACGGCGGACGGTGACACTGATTTCGGAAGAGCCATATCTGCCTGCCCGTTTGGTCTGCCCGCGTGGTCTGCCCGCGTGGTCTGCCCGCGTGGTCTGCCCGCGTAGTCTGCTTGCCGGTTTCGACCATCCGGTTGACGGGTCTGCCGGCATTCGCTAGGTCTGAGCATCTCAGTTGTATTGATTGAGCTTCCCAATGGAGATGACGACAAATGTCTCTTGCCGCCAACTCGCCTCTTTACGCCGTAACCTCCGATATCGTCAACGCAGCCAAAGGTGCTCATGCCTTCGAACGGGTCAAGGCGGTGCTGCGCGAACACACCGACCGCTTCCATGCATCAGGCGTGCTCGCGCATGAGGAAGACGACGATGAGGTGCTGCTGCATGCCAGCCCTGACTTGACCATCTACCACATCACGCTGTCACCCGGCCTGCAGTACCCGCCGCACAACCATCTGATGGATGCGCTGATCGGCATCTACAAGGGCAGCGAGACCAACTTCATCTATCCCGTCGACGGCAGCGAGATCGATGCGCCGGAACGCCACGACATCGCGGCGCCCGCGGTGGTGCATATGACCCCGGATACGGTGCATGCGGTCGCCAACACCGGCAGTGCCCGCTCAGGCGCACTGCATGTCTATCTCGGCAATCTGACCGAGACCCACCGCCACATGTGGAGTCCGGACAGCACCCAGGCCGAGCCGTTCGACAATGAGCGGTATCTGGCTGGGGCGAGGCCGATTGGGCCCTGATCCGGGAAAGGCGGAAGAAAAGTGAGCGTGCTGCGCGGCGGCGTGAATGAGCATTCAGCGTCGCTGCGCCCAGATAACGGTCGCCGCGTACTCTCCCGTTTCAAGAACATCGCAGCGCGTTTATAGCGCAGTCAGGCTGACGACTGGGGTAATAAATGAAGAAGCCCGGAATAGGCGGCGTCCAGTTCTCCAGCACTCGGATGAGGCGGTGCTCGGCAACGTGTTCCGCGACCTGCTCTTCATATGCGAGCCCAAGACCGAAAGCGGATCGCAGGAAATCGCAGATTCGGCGGAAATGGCGCGCCCGAAGAGAAGCAGCGCACGATCGCCTTAAGCATTGATTCTGTTTATCTATTTTCATCGTATCGTAGCACGCCTGTAGCATGAATCGGCGACAAAGGCCAGTGCGGCTAGCCGAAAGATTGGGGCACCGATCTTGCAACGCTTGCGTTGGCAATGACTGATCTGGGCTGAGGGCGGACGTTCCGGCTTTCGGGATGTTTGCAGTCCGGAAGCAGACGTTCATGCACAGTGTGGCTTGCAACGCGGTGCACGAATTCCGGCATGAAAGCATCTCAATCAGTTCGATCCGGAAACGCTATTGCCTCTCCCGACGCAGCGGATTGCGTTTCGTAGACGTACACCAATCGCGGTAATGGTTCCGGTCATTGTTCTGCGGTTATCGTCGGCAAGGTGACAGTCCGGGTAGACGAGCATAGCGATCTGGCTGAATGGCTCTGTGAAAATACGGGGGCGCTCTAGAGTGGTGATCGATGTGTCGCCGCTCAAACGTGCCCAATGCAACAAGCGGGCCGAGGTCTTCATATCCAGAGTATTTCCCTGCGCCAGCTCGCAGATCTGCCCGTTGTGCCACATTCGGGTCAGCGATCTCGTGACCATCCAATCCTGTAAACGCATCCTGTTTGCTTGCCTTCGACACATTTGACGTAACCAAGCACCACGTCGTTCGTCGCGACGGCCTTCGAACCCCGGAAGTAAGGACCGTAGAGTGCAGAGGACTCCTCGAGCATAGTCGGACCCACCAGATTGATCCGACGATCTTGCCGAAGCTCAATTGCAGCACTTCGGACAAATCCCTCGAGCGCGCCGTTGACGATCGCGGACGATGTCCCAAGCGGTATCGGATCGTCGTTCGTTGGACCGGAGGTCAACGTGAACGATCCTTCCTCGCGAAGGAATTTAAGTCCAAGTCTGACAAGGTTCACCTGCCCCATAAGTTTGCTTTGCAAGCCGATTGCATACTGCTCAATGGTGAACTCCGCGAGCGGGGCGAAATGAACCGTGCCCGCTGTGCATACCAGGGCATCGAACTCGCCGATCTGGCTGAACATTCGACTTATGCTCGAGGGATCGTCGATATCGACCCGGAAATCGCCGGTGCTTCGGCCGACAGCGATGACATCATGCCGTCTGCCGAGTTCGGCCGACACGGCCTTGCCGATCACGCCACTCGCACCAACATGAACGATTCTCACGAAGCCCTCGCCTCTCTTCGCTCTAGACGCCCAACGGTTCAAGCGAACGGCGAAGCTGCGCTTCCTGATCTGCCGATAGCTTTCTCAATGGGCTGCGAACATTTCCTGTCCCGTAGCCGCGCAGTTGCGCCGCTCGAAGCACCGACGGCGTATAGGGCGACCTCCAGATAAAGAGCAACGAGGGCAACATGCGCTGCCAGAGCGCTAGCGCCTGTTCGTACTCATTGCGGTCCACCAATCTATATAGCTCGACCGCTTCAGAAGGCATGTAATTCGCACCGCCCCATATGACGCCGCGTGCCCCGGCCATCAACGCGTAGAGTGTGGTGGTGTCGCAGCCATTGAGGACCGTGCCGCTTGTCTGCAGGTATTCCTGATGGACAGTAAAGTCCCCTGCACTGTCCTTGATGTAGTTGAAGTTCTTCAACTGGCTCAGGCGCTCAAACAGCTGTGGTGAAACCGAAATGCCGGTGGCCTGTGGGATGTTGTAGCCGACCAGGTCGATACCCAGTTCGGCATCGACCGCTTTGTAGAAGTCGAAGATTCCCTGCTCATCACTCGGACCCTCCAGGTAGGGTGGCAGCACCATCAATGCGTCGGCGCCGACGGACTCCGCGTGACGCGACCTTCTGATGACTTCGTCCATATTCAAAGCGGAGGTCTGGCAAATGACGTTGCAGCGACCAGCTATTCGCTTTGCGCCTACTTCGTAGAGGCGGTTGCACTCGGCCTCGGTAAGATAGGGATGTTGCCCGGTCCCTGAGCCAAGCACCAGCCCGTGAACACCTGCGGCGACGTACTTGTCGATCAGATCCTCGAAAATCGAATAGTTGATCGCACCATTCTCATCGAACGGTGTCTGCATTGCCAGATTTATGCCCTTCAGGTCCGCCATGATCTCTCTCGTTGTATCTAGACTTCAGCTCCGGCCTGTCGGAAACGGACCGCGGTTACGATTCGAACGCCCATCGCTGTGACAGGCCTGGGATACGGCTTGCTGGGACTTGCGCGAGTCTTGAGGATGTCGACTACCGGCGACGATCGCCCTGACGCCAGGTCGGCTATGGCCTTGCCGAAGGCAGCTCCTCGCGCGACGCCTGTACCGTTGCAGAATGCGGCGCCGTAGACCTTCTCCGCCAACTCGCCGAAGACCATTCCGCCATTTTGCGCGAGAGTAAGAAGGCCACCCCAACTGGCCTCGAATCCCATCGACGAGAGCTCCGGCCACCGCCGATCGAATGCGATCTGCTGCTGCACCCGAGCCTTCATCACGTCCTGCGTGGTGGTCTTGAAGTCCGTCGCATAGGAATAGACGTTGCGAAGGAAAAGCCGGTTGTCGATCGTGCGACGAACCGTCGTGCCGAAGCTGTTGGCTGGGATAAGTCCGTAAGCTCTCTTGTTCCCCACCTGCGAAAGCTCGCTCTCGGTTAGCTGTCGTGTCATGCTCGCAAATGTGTACAGCGGTATAGCGCGGTTGTCGAAGAAACCGAACTTGGTCAGATAGCCTGACGCGCAGATGATGACCTTCGACGCCCTGATAGTTCCGGTGGGGGTCTCGCAGACGTGCTTCGGTGCCCCGAACTGCACCGCCACGATGGGGGTGTTTTCGTGAACGGTGACGTTCGCGGGCAGGCTTCTTGTCGCATTCTGGAGATATTTCGCAGGCTGGACCAAGACGGTGCCGGGATGATGCAAGGCTTTGATGTAGTGCTTGCTGCCGGTGATCGCCTGAATTTCGGGGGTCTCCACCCAGCTGTAGTTCTGGCCAAGCTTATCCAGCGCCTCCGAAAAGCGGTGCAGGTCCTCCACGCCGTGAGCGGTGGCCGCGCTGTGGTATTTTCCCTGCGCGTCCCAGTCGCAATCGACCCCATGCTCTTCGACAGCGCTTCGGATGTAGGCGATCCCGTCCAGGTTAACGAACAACTCTTCCTTGTTCCCTTTGATGTCTTCGACGAAATCGCGCTTCCGGGGATTGTGCGCGAGATCGATGACGAAACCCATGCACCGTCCGGATGCATTGTTGCCAATGCGCCCGGCATCTACCAAGACAACCGAAGACTGCGGGTTGAGTTCGGCAAATCGACGGGCCGCGTGCAGCCCCATCCAGCCGCCGCCAATCACCAGGCAGTCACATGCAACGTCGCCTTCTTGAGGTAGCAGCGCCAACTCCGGCCCTGACGTAGTGTACCAACCGGACATAGTCGGTTCGGGATGGGGTGGCTGAACGACTTTGCGCTCTTTCGTCATCGTTTGGTTGAACGAATTCACTGCCAACTCGCTGGGTTCAGGCGACCGATGACGAAGGCTTGGCAACAATCCGCGGTCGCATTGTTTGCCTGTTCGAATAGACCAGTTGGCGGGCATCTCGTAGACGGAAAAGATGGCGTCTGATATAGAACTGCTTCATGTCAAAGCTTCGTAGCCTGGTGCCTTCGACGCATTCGCTTTTTGTCTTCGAAGCGGCTGCCCGAACCCTGAGTTTCAAAAGCGCAGCCAGCGAGCTCAACGTGACGCAACCGAGCGTCTCGCACTCGATCAAGTCGTTCGAGAAGCATTGCGGGACCGCGCTCTTTGCCCGTGATAATCGAGGCGTGCAGCTGACGGAGGCTGGCCGGCAGCTCTACGATGAGGTGCGCACCAGTTTCCGCCGTCTGGAACAGAGGCTTGAGACCATCTCCGATCGCGGAAAGAAATACATCACTTTTGCTGCGTCGACATCCCTAGCCGCACATTGGCTTGCGCCTCAACTCTATCATTTCCAGGAAGAACATCCGGACGTTATGATCAAGGTTGTCGCCACCGATCGGGATATCGAGCCCGATCACGAAGTGGACGTCACCGTATGGGTGCGCCCACGGGATTTTGACAGTACGAATAGTTGGTTCGTATGCGACGAGATCATTTTTCCCGTCTGCTCCCCCGCATATCTTCTGGCACATGCCGCTCCAAAGAGCGTCGATGAATTGGTTCGACACCAGCTCATTCATTCGTCCGATGCTTTTCGCAAGCGAATGAGCTGGCCGGAATGGGTCGCGCTTGCAGGCGGAGATGCCAACGAGACAAAGCCTAACATTGTATTCAATGACTATCAGCTGACGCTTCAAGCAGCTCTTGCAGGCGAAGGAATCGCATTGGGATGGTCTCTGACCGCCCAACACCTGCTCAACAACCGCCAGCTGGTTCGGCCCATCGCGACCGAGATCAAGACCGACCGCGCCTTCTTCCTCTTGTCAAATGAAGATGCCGGCAAAAACAAGAAGTGCAAGGTTCTTGTGGACTGGTTCCTCGCTCAGTCGAAGGAATTGCGCCCTTAGACCGGCTACCGGCGTCGCGCCCCGGTTCCTGACCTCGCCGCGTCGGCTATCCTTACCAGGTAACCGGCACCTGCGCCGTCGACCCAGGTATAAACTGAGTTTAACGCCAGCGAAACCTTTTGCGAGTCCTCAGGGCGTTCGCCGAACCCTATCATCAAAGTCAATGAGCAGGGCCGCGTTCCTTACGCGGACCGAAGAAGGCTCTTTTGACGGCGACCTTTTGCGCCCCTCTGGGAAAACGCGATGTTGGACACTGATACTCCCGCAATCCGGCGCCGCGGAGGACGCGCGTCGGTCGTAGCCGCCCGGGAAGCAGAGAAGAGGCCTCGCGTCTCGACCATCAAGTACGGCATTCGGCCTGTGGAGGCCGTCACGGCTGAGCAGCTTGAGCGCATTCACCAGGCTTCGTTGGCGATCTTGCGCGAGATCGGAATCGAATTCCGCGATGAAACGGCGATCCGGCAATGGAAGGAGGCTGGCGCCGACGTCCAAGGCCAGCGTGTGCGCCTCGATGGCGAGATGCTGATGCATCTGATCTCCAAGGCGCCATCCCGTTTTGAGATGACATCTCGCGATCCGTCACAGCGTTTCGAGATCGCGCCGGACACAATGACCTTCGGCGCCATGCAAGGCGCGCCAAACGTCCGTGACCTTCAGGGTGTGCGACGCGCATCCACGATCGAGGATCTGCGGAACATGAACCGGCTGACCCAGATGCTGCCGGGGTTCCATATCGCCGGCGGGTTCACCTGTGAGCCGACCGACATCGCTGTTCCATGGCGCCATTTGCACATCAACCATTCGAGCCTGGTGGAAACCAACATGCCCTTCTTCGGTCTGACGACCGGGAGACAGCGAGCCGAGGACTCGATCGCCATGGGGCAGATCGTCCATGGCACGGCTTTTATGGACCAGAACGCGGTGATGATGGGGCACGTATCGGGAAACTCACCGCTGGTTTGGGATTCGACCATGCTGGAAGGGCTCCGCGCTTTCGTCGAAGCGAACCAGGTCGTCCTGCTGTCGCCTTTTGTGCTCGGTGCCGCAAACACTCCCGCCGACATCCCGGCCACAATCGCCCAGTTGAACGCCGAGGCGCTGGCAGCCCTCGCCTACACCCAGTTGGTCAGGCCCGGCGCCAAAATGATCTATGGGCAATATTCAGTCTCGGTGTCGATGCGCAGCGGCGCCCCGATGTCCGGCATGCCCGAAGTCACTCTGATCAACGCCGTCATCGGCCAACTGGCAAGGCGGTATGGTCTGCCGTGGCGAACGACTGCATCCCAGTCATCCGCCAAGACCTTTGATGCTCAGTCCGGCTACGAGTCGGCGATCGCTTACATGTCGGGGGCGAGCGCAGGCGCGAACCTGATGATGCACGCGGGCGGCTGGGATGAGGCCGGCCTCGTATGCTGCATGGCGAAGTTTGTCGCCGATGCCGAACAGAACCTGCTGATCGAAAAATACGCGCGGGGGATTTCGTTCGAGCATTTCGACGACGCTCTCGAGGCAGTGCGGCGCATCGGCCCCGGCGGCCACTATCTCGGAGATTCCTTCACGCTCAAGCGCTTTAAGGACGCATTCTTCGCGCCTGAGATCCTCGATTACCTCAGCTATGAGCAGTGGAAGGTCAAAGGCTCCAAGGATATGGCGCAGCGCTGCCGTGAGAAAGCGACATCGATCATCGCGAGTTACGAGCAGCCGCAGATGGATCCAGCCGTGCGCGAGGAACTCGATGCATTCGTGGCGCATCGCCAGGAGGAAATCTCGCCAAGCCTCGCCTAGGCATCCAAGAACCCACGCGATCAATATCCGGGAAACACTAACAAGGGAGAAGAAAATGGGACTGTTCAGAAGCAATGGGAATCACGTTCCGGCTGCCATCGAAAAGATGGCGAGCGACGTCAAAGCCGGACAAATGGACCGGCGCGAGTTTCTCGCGCTTGCAAGCACGTTCGGCGCCTCGGCTGCGATGGCCTACGGCTTGATCGGCGTGGCATTGCCGCAGCCCGCACGCGCGGCCGAGCCGAAGAAGGGCGGGACTCTGCGCGTGTCCATGCCGGTCAAGGCGCAGAAAGACCCACGTACCTATGACTGGGTTGAACTTGCCAACATTTCTCGCTGCTGGCTCGAACCGCTGGTTCGCTACACACATGAATTCACATTTGAACCTGTCCTGCTGGAAAGCTGGGAGGTCAATGAGGATGCCACCGAATATGTCTTCCATGTCCGGAAGGGCGTGACCTGGAACAATGGCGACGCTTTCGACGCCGATGACGTAGTCCTCAACATCACCCGCTGGTGCGAGAAGGGCGTCTCCGGCAATTCGATGGCCGCGCGCGTCGGGGGACTGATCGATACCAAGACCGGCAAGGCGAGAGATGGAGCGATCGTCAAGGTCGATGACCATACCGTCAAGCTCAAGCTGAGCGACCCGGACATCGCCATCATCGCGAATTTCACCGACTACCCTGGACTGATCGTCCATCGCAGTTTCGATGCCGGCGGCGCCGACCCGGTCGCAAAGCCGATCGGAACGGGCGCCTTCGAACTGGTATCCTACGCGGTCGGCAGCAAGGCTGAAGTCAAGCGGCGGGAGAATGGCAAATGGTGGGGCGGCGAAGCTCTGCTGGATGGAGTGCAATTCATCGATTATGGCACCGACTTCCAGGCAACGGTGGCAGCCTTCGACTCCGGTGAGATCGATGTGAATATGGAGACACCGGCTGACTTCATCGACATTCTGGACAAGATGGACGTGGTCAAATCGGAGGTCGCCACCGCAACGACGCTGGTGTGCCGCACCAACACGGCCAACAAACCCTATGACGACAAGAAGGTCCGTAATGCGCTGCAGATGGCGGTCGACAACAACACCATCCTTCAACTCGGCTATGCAGGACGGGGAACGGTCGGCGAAAACCATCACGTCGCGCCGATCCATCCGGAATATTATGCCTTGCCCAAGAAGAGCCGGGACGTCGAGGGCGCGAAGAAACTCATTGCTGAATCCGGACATGCCGACTTCGAGCATGAACTAATTTCGATCGACGAAGACTGGCAGAAAAACACCGGTGACGCCATTGCGGCGCAGCTTCGAGAGGCCGGCATCAAGGTCAAGCGCACGGTGCTTCCGGGTTCGACTTTCTGGAACGACTGGGCGAAGTATCCCTATTCGCTGACCGTTTGGTACATGCGACCGCTCGGGGTGCAGGTCCTGGCGCTGGCTTATCGCACTGGCGAGGCGTGGAATGAGACTGCGTACGCAAACGCCGACTTCGATGCCAAGCTCAAAAAGGCGTTCTCGGTCAGCGACGCCGCCAAGCGGAAGGAACTGATGCAGGACATCGAAGACGTGCTGCAGGATTCTGGGGTCATCATCCAGCCGTTCTGGCAAAGCCTCTTTGGTCACATGAACAAAAAAGTTCAGAATTATGCAATCCATCAGACTTTCCAGATGGATTTGCAGAAAGTCTGGCTGGCAGCCTAGCAGACTCCCAAGGCTCCAACCGGAAGCCTGGTCGGTGCGCCATCGGGCATGGGGTGCCGACCTCCTTTGAACTATGCGTGAGGCGACCCGACATGGCCGACGACGAGATCATCCTTTCCGAGCTTTCCGACGACGAGTTGGTGCAGCAGATGCACGACGACCTCTATGACGGGTTGAAGGAAGAGATCGAGGAAGGCACCAACATCCTGCTCGAGCGCGGCTGGGTGCCCTACAAGGTGCTGACCGAGGCGCTGGTCGAAGGCATGCGCATCGTCGGCGAGGATTTTCGCGACGGCATCCTGTTCGTTCCCGAAGTGCTGCTCTCCGCCAACGCGATGAAGGCCGGCATGTTCATCCTGCGGCCGCTGCTCGCCGCCACCGGCGCGCCCAAGCAGGGCAAGATGGTGATCGGCACCGTCAAGGGCGACATCCACGACATCGGCAAGAACCTCGTCGGCATGATGATGGAGGGCGCCGGCTTCGACGTCATCGACCTCGGCATCAACAATGCGGTCGAGAAATACATGGCAGCGATTGAAGAGCACCAGCCCGACATCATCGGCATGTCGGCGCTGCTGACCACGACCATGCCCTACATGAAGGTCGTCATCGACACGATGAAGGAAAAGGGCATTCGCGACGACTATGTCGTGCTGGTTGGCGGCGCGCCGCTCAACGAGGAATTCGGCAAGGCCGTCGGCGCCGATGCCTATTGCCGCGACGCGGCGGTAGCGGTCGAGACGGCCAAGGATTTCATGAAGCGCAAGCACAACGTCCGCAACTGAGTACCCATACTGCCGATACCCGCAGAACAGAGGCACAGGCATTCTTTGCCGAACCCAAGCGACTTCGCCAACATGTCCTCGTTTTCGATCATCAGTCATAAAATCGATCCCACTAGGGGAGAGATCGCGCGAAGGCCTGATGGGAGCATCGACGACAATGATCGTGTCGAAATAGGACCGACGGACATCGCGTTTGCCGAGTGGGCTGCATTGGGTCTCTCGGCTCCCACCCTCGATCGGATGAGAAGCACGCGCCTCCAACGGATCGTGAGCCAGCTACGCAAGCGGGACTACGCCGGCGTGCTATGCTTCGATCCATTGAACATCCGATATGCAACTGACTCCTCGAACATGCATCTTTGGATCACGCACAATCCGTCACGGGCCGTTTTTGTTTCAGCAGATGGCTACGTTGTTCTTTGGGACCTCCATCACTGCGGGCACCTTTCGGAGCATCTGCTATTGGTGAACGAGATTCGCATGGACGGTGCGGGCTTCTACTATTTCGCGGCTGGCGATCAGGAGCAAGCCGTTGCCAAAAGTTTTGCAGGGCAAATTGATGAGTTGTTGCGAACGCATGGGGGCAAGAACCGCCGCCTTGCAGTCGATAAGATCGAGATCCCCGGCTTGCGCGCACTGGACGCCGCCGGCATCGAGATCTGCAACGGTATGCAACTCATGGAGCATGCAAGGGCTGTAAAGGGTATCGACGAGATCAATGCCATGCGCTGCTCCCTGGCAACGTGCGAAATCGCGGTTGCGAAAATGCGCCAGCTTTTGCGACCAGGTATTGCAGAAACCGAATTGTGGTCAGTTCTCCATGCAGAAAACATCGCGCGCGGAGGCGAATGGATCGAGACACGAATACTCACTTCTGGCCCGAGGACAAATCCCTGGATGCAGGAAGCAGGACCCCGAAGGATAGCGGCAGGAGATCTGGTTGCCTTCGATACCGATATGGTGGGACCATATGGTATGTGCGCAGACTTTTCGCGAACCTGGTTTTGCGGTGATGGGCGCCCCAGCGATGAACAACGCAGACTTCACGCCATAGCTCTTGAGCACATAACGACCAACATGGAACTTTTGCGGCCAGGCATCGCCTTCACTGAGCTCACCCAGCGCGGCCACAAACTACCTGAAGAATTCGTAGATCAACGATACGGGGTCATGATGCATGGTATCGGGCTGTGTGACGAATATCCTGCGATCTATTACCCTCAAGATTTCATTCCGGGAGCGTTCGACTACATCCTCGAGCCAGGCATGACATTGTGCGTAGAGGCTTACATTGGTGCCGTCGGGGGCCGTGAAGGCGTAAAACTCGAAGAGCAGGTCCTGATAACCGAGGACGGGTACGAGAAGCTCACGAGGTGTCCTTTCGACGCTGCATTGATCAGTTGAGCCGTTGTCTCCAGGTCTGGTTTCGATGTCGGTGAGTTGGCGGCCGAAGCATCACCCTCCTGCTATTCGACGGCCAACCCCATGACAGGCGACGATCGAACCCTTGATAGCGGATTGACTATGGGTATCCCGCTTGTCGGCACGACCGAGACAGTCACGCCGCCGTTCTCCAGGCGCCTCACGAGGTGCCCTAAGCCAGCCGCACGGGCGGTCTTGTGCTTGGCCCGTCACGGTTACTCACGGCCTCTGTCAAAGCAGGCAACAAATCAGCCGCTCCTGATCGTGGTCGGCCTAACGCCGGTGTGCTGGCGGAAAACGCGACTGAAATGTCCGGCGTTCGTGAAGCCACACTTGGACGCGATTTCGCCAATCTGCAGATCGCTATTTTCAAGCAAGGATTTAGAGCAGTGCACCCTCAGGGCCAGGTAGGACGCCATCGGGCTCAGCTCGAGTTCAGCCGCAAAGAGCCTTTCCAATTGCCGCCGGGAGCAACCGACCCGACCGGCTATGTCTGTGACAGACATTTTCTCTTCCAGATTGCTCTCCATCAACAGCAAAGCTCGTCTTACCACCCGGCTCGATGCATTTGGAAATAGATCGCCAAGTGGTTGGACATCGCGGGTGCTGCGGATACGGTCAAGGACGAGGATCTTGGCCGCCTTCTCCGCGGCCTTCTGGCCGATCAATTGGGAAACGAAGAAACCGGCCAGATCGGCCGCGCCCGTGCCTCCAGCGCAGGTCGCGCGATCACGATCGACCGAATAAAGACTGTCGGCGTTTGCGTTGACTTGGGGAAATGACGTCCGAAAATTTGTGATATGGAACCAGCTTACGGTTGCTTTGTATCCATCCAGCAAGCCATATCGGGCAAGGACGAAACTTCCCGTGCAGAGCGCGGTCAACGGTATTTTCTTCTCGGCAGCGCGAAGAAGAAACTGCTCACCATCGGAGCTTAGTCCGCGGCTTTTGTCGAGAAGGCCCCCGACCACGACAATGTTGTCGAAATCCTCGGGTCTGCCCGAGGTTTTGCCAGGGAGCAATTCGACGCCGCAACTCGCCCTGATCGGCAGGCCATGATCGCCGATGATCTGCCAGTCGAATTCGACCCGACGGCTCCTGTCCCCTTCATCGCCTGCCAGGCGCAGTGTGTCGATGAACAGCGAGAGGGGCGAAAGCGTGAAATCCCGAACCAGCAAAAATGCAAATCTCTTGGTCACGCGATAAGTATCTCTATTCCGACGACTTAACCGGTCTGCCAAGGTCAGCAGGGGGCTGGCTGCCGACCCATAGGCACCAGAAAGCCAGCAATGGAGCGTTGTCTGAGGCCATAGCGTGCCGGATGTTCGGTTCGTTGTAGAGTGTCCCACCGACACCCGGCTCGAACCAACCCGAATTGCCGTGCTGGAAACGGCCTGGTGACAAGATGAGGTACACTTCTTCGGGCCCGTGATTGTGATCAGGGTATCGAACATCGGGGGCGAGCAGCGAAGCGCCGACGGCGACGTCCTTGCGTTGCTCGAGACCTCCTTGCCCGATGATCATCGAGTTTGCGTGACCAGTCGACCAGTTCTCGCTGGCAAAAGGCCCACTTGCTGGCCGCACAGCCCATTTCAGATTTGGCTCTAACGCAGCAAATGCATCCGTGACGCGAGCGAGCTGCGCTGATCCTGACCGCCCAAAGGAATAGGCATTTCCAAGATGCCGGCAAACCGGGATTCGCGTGCCTTGTACGGTGCCGCTTGTGCCAGCTACGCGAAGTGCTTCAAAAATTCGGGCGACTGAGGCTTCCGCTTCCGCCTCCATGGGGGCAACTGCAAACGCCTCATCGAGGGCCGCCACAAACGTTTCCAGCAATGTCGATCGGCTTTCCAAATCCTGATTTCTCCTCGTGCTTCAATTACGAATGATTGTCGCAGCCTTAGCGGCGGCGGCCTCCAGTCCGCTTGCCACGACATGGTTGAACCCTCCATCCAGCATGGCTTGCAACGCCGCGGCGGTGAGGCCGCGATAGTCGATCATTTCTTTGACGATGTCTGCCGGGTCGACATCGCCGCTAGCAAACAGCTGGCTGGCACCGGCCACCAAACCCTTGGCGGCGCGTTTGGCAAAATCGGGCGGAAGCCCTTGGCTGACGGCATGTGCTACGAGCGCTTCGGCAAGCAGAGCTGGAAAAGCCGCACCGGTGCCTGTCATACCCGCACAATAGTCGACGTGGAATTCAATCGGTACCTCGGCGGACTCCCCGCAAGCCTCAAACAGCTGGTGGACCACGCGCTTGTTTTCAGCCGAGACCGAAGCCGTTGCAAACCACGGGGTAAAGGACCGGCGGATCGCGGCGGCAGCATTGGGAATGGACCGGACGATCTCGTGCGTATTCGTGCCGTCAGCAATCGTCTGCGCCGAAACACCGGCCATTACGGACACCACCAGCTTGCCGCGGGCATCAATGAGCACTCCTGGAAATTGATCTGGGCGGACCGAAAGAACTACTACGTCTGAACGTTCGACCAAATTTTTGTTGTCATGGGTCCACTTTGCACCCGGAATGTCCACGCGGCGATCTGATCGTCCAGATAACGTCAAGCGGGTCGGATCAATCGACCCGCTTGAAACAGCTGCTTGCGCTATGGCGCTCCCGAGCCAGCCATTGCCGCCAATGATGCCTATGCGCGCTTCGATGCTCACGTGCAAATCTCCCTCTCTGGCCTACAGATGTCGAGCGTCGGAACTTCTAGCGAGCCACGCCAAGTTTGGTTGCTGTGGAGCAAGCTGATCAGATACCGGAAAACTGCCTTTGGAGGCCGTGCCGACTGGACTCTTCAGATACTTCCCGGCTGCGCGTTGTCGGCCATTCCTGACGACGGACAAGCCGCCCTCCCTGCCTGTGCGCAAACGGCGATTCCCCATAGGTGGCTTTGTACAGCCTGGAAAAATGACCGTGGCTCGCAAACCCGCAAGCGAAGGCAACTTCCGTAACATCGGTTTCCGTCTGCAGGATCAAATGTCGCGCGCGCTCGAGCCGGATTTCCAAGAAATACTTCTTGGGTGTCGTTTGGAGGTACCTCTCGAAGAGACGCTGCACTTGCCTAGGCGTGATTCCGATGCGGCGGGCGATCTCAGCGGCAGACGGCGGTTCCTCGATTCGCTCGCGCATGATCTGAATTGCCTCGATTAAATGCCTGCTTCGGATGCCGCTGCGCGCCTGTAGCGAGAAGCCCTGTACAGAGTTGGCGGTGCGAACGCCGCTGTAAACCATCTGCTCGGCCACGGCGATCGAGAGATCTCGACCATGCTTCCTCTCAATCAGGTGAAGCATCAAATCTGTGGCAGCAGTGCCGCCTGACGCGGTGATGCACCTTTCGTCCGCGACGAATACGCTGCGGACCAAGTCTACTTGGGGAAATTCCTGGCGGAAACTGTCATGGTACTCCCAATGGATTGCGGCGCGCGCACCGTCCAGAAGGCCGGCCCGGGCCAGGATGTGTGCACCCGAGCACAAGGCCCCGATTTGCACGCCGCGGGCGCGCTCCCGTCTTACTGCCGAGACCAGCAGGCGGATATCTTTGTGCTGCATGTCTATTCCAGAGAGCACGAACAGCATGTCACATGCCGGAAGCCTATCGAACCTGTGATGCACCTTGGTCTCGAAACCGTTGGAGCTTCTAGCTGATGCTCCGTCCGCCGAGGCAAGCGACCATGTGTAGAGTTGCTTTCCGCTCACAAGATTGGCGAGACGAAGCGGCTCGCTCGCGCATGAAAACGCGAAATGCGTGAAGTCATCAACCAAAGCGAACAAAAAACGTTGGGGCGTCTGCGATCGTGCCAAGCCTGGTTCGAGGGACTTTTGACGCACAAGATTGTAGTCAGGCTGCTCGATCCTGGCTTGCTGAGTGTGCTGCTTTGTGCCGGCTGAAGCTCTTGTCTCCCTGCCGGTAAAGGCGTGGTCGGATAGCTTCCCGAGCTTATTGTTTGACGTATTGCCCCCGACAATCGGATGGCGGATCCCGATCATTTCACCTCCGCCTCGCCTTCCGATGAGATGGCCGCCGTGATCAGGCGTAGGGAAACCGCTCCGATAGGGCGATCACGGTCATCAATGATGATAGCCGTATCGAAGGATGAACTCGTCAGTTCTCCGGCGGCGACCTCGAGCGTGGTACCGGACTTCAACTTTGGCATTGAACCGGTGTCGGATTGTCCGAGCGCCTCCATCACCGCGTCAACCTTCAGGTAACGCGCGCGGTTCACATCCTTGATGAAACGCTTGATGTAGTCGTCGGCGGGGTGGATTAGAATACGCTGGCTGTCACCTTGTTGGATGATCTCCCCGTCACGTAGAATCGCGATCGAATCGCCAAGCCGAAGTGCCTCGTCGAGGTCGTGAGTTATGAACACCACGGTCTTTTTCAATTCCTTTTGCAGTTCCAGCAACATCTTCTGCATGTCGGTTCGGATCAGCGGATCAAGAGCCGAGTAGGCTTCATCCATCAGCAGAATGGAGGCGTCGTTGCTCAGGGCGCGAGCGAGTCCGACCCGCTGCTGCATACCGCCCGACAACTCATTGGGATAGCGCGCTTCAAACCCATTGAGACCGACCCGTTCGATCCAGCGCATGCCGATCTCGCGGCTTTTGGCCTTATCCATCCCGCGCACTTCCAACCCGAACGTCACGTTGTCGATGACGCTGCGGTGCGGCAGCAGGCCAAACCGCTGGAAAACCATGGCCGTATGGGTGCGCCGAAACTCACGCAGCTCCGTTTCCGGCATGTCCAGGACGTTGCGCCCGTTAACAAGTATGGAACCGGAGGTTGGTTCGATCAGCCGATTGACGTGGCGGATCAGAGTCGACTTCCCGGACCCCGAAAGGCCCATGACAACCTGGATCTTACCTCCCGGCATCGAGATATTGATATTGTTCAGGCCCAGAATATGCCCATGGACCTTGCTCAGTTCGGTCTTCGTCAGACCGTTCTTAATCGAAGCGACGTACTGCCGAGGCGAAGGCCCGAATATCTTGTAGAGATCACGAATCTCGATCGAAGTTTCATTGCTGCTCATGCCGCGCCGCCTCGGTGCTTCTGCAGCCGCTGACCATATGCCTGGCTGATCCTGTCGAAGATGATGGCGATGCCGACGATAGCGAAGCCATTGAATATTCCCTGTGTGAAATACTGGTTGGCGATGGCCTGAAGCACGTTGAGTCCAAGGCCTTGCACGCCGATCATAGAGGCGATGACCACCATACCCAGCGCCATCATGATGGTCTGGTTGATACCGGCCATGATCGTGGGCATCGCGAGTGGAAACTGAACCTTCCAAAGCTTCTGGGAGCGTGAGCAGCCATAGGCGTCGGCCGCCTCGAGCACTTCCTTATCGACAAGCCGGATGCCAAGGTCGGTGAGGCGGATGATCGGCGGGATGGCATAGATAACGACGGCAATGAAACCGGGCACGCGGCCGATGCCGAGCAGCATGACAACGGGAATGAGGTAAACGAAGGGCGGCATGGTCTGCATGACGTCGAGGAGTGTCTTAAGGACACCGCCGAAACGCTCCAAGCGGTTCATCATGATGCCCAGGGGAATGCCGATACCGATGGAGAAGATCGTCGCGGCGAAAACAAGCGAGATCGTCAGCATAGCATCGTGCCAGAGGCCCAGGAGACCGATAGCGATCAGCGTGCCGACCACTCCCGCGACCACGCTCCATTTATGGGACGCAAACCAAGCGATGCCGGCGAGCACCAGAATGATGAGCGGCCACGGCGCACCTGTCATGACGTTCTCAAAGAAAGTCAGCATACGCTGCAGTGGATAGAAAGAGTTCTCGATAGACTGGCCATACAGGCGAGTCAGCGCTTTGAGAGAACCGTCAATGCCGCGCTTGATAGCGAGAAGAGCCTCGGGACTTACCTGAGGGAACTTGAACAGCCAATCCATATCTATTCCCCCTTCTGCGCCACCTTGCGCCGAAACCGTGCATGCCGGATCGGCGGCGGCGAATTTGAATTCCGCCTTGTCCATCGCACGGGCAAAGGGCATTTTGGTCCATTGGACGACGGCCTGCGATCCGGGAGGCCCCGGAGTCGCCGGGGCCTTCCGGTAGTCTCAGGTTTTAGAGAGCGGCCTTGACCTTCGCTGCGACCTCGGCGGGAACCCACTTCTCCCAAACTTCCGGCATGTTCTTCAGGAACCACTTGGCACCATCGGCACCGTTTGCCTGGTTATCGGTCATCCAAGCCATCACCTTGCTCACTTCTGCCTGGTTCCAGCTGCGCTTGGCCAAGTAGTCTTTGACAGCCGCATCGGCGCGATCCGAAAACGACTTGCTTGCCAACGTGACCATCTCGGCCTGCTTCCAATAGTTCGGCTTCGGGTCTGGGCAGTCCTGCTTGGAGGTGCAGCGTGCCCATTCAGCTTCATCGTGTGCCATCTCGAGGCGCACCATTGGGTATTTGACGAGAAGGGAGGTCGGCGCCCAGTATTGGGTGATAAAGCCCTGCTTCTGCTCATATGCCTTCGAAATGGCACCATCGAGAGCAGCGGCCGATCCGGTCGGCACCATGACGAAGTTGGGGTTATTCAGAGCCTTGAAGAGCTGAGCGGTGACAACGGTGTCGCCCCAGCCTTGCGGGCCCTGGATGACAGCGCCCTTCGACGAGTCCTCGCTTGAGGGAAACAGTTCTGGATGCTTCATGGCATCCTCGACTGTCTTAATGTCCGCATGCGCCTTGGCGAAGTATTCCGGAATGTACCAACCCGAAACCTGACCGTCGCTGATTGCCGTGCCAACCTGGCTGATCCGGCCTTCCTTCTCCCCATCCGTGTAGACTGCTCCAAGCAGACTCGGTGTCGCCTCAGAGGCTATATCCGGTTGGCCCTTTTCAATCATAGCGGTGATGGTCGGGACGGTATCACCGGCCACGACGGTCGCGTTGCAGCCATAGCCTGTCTGCAAGATCGCCTGATCGACATTCGTCATGGCCTGGCTGGACTGCCAGCTAAACTCGCCCAATGAAACATCGCCACAATCTGCATAAGCCGACCCAGCAAAACATGTTGCAGCGATGACGACCGTTAAAGGAAGTATATTCTTCATTTTATTCTCCTCTGTAGTGATGTGAATGTAGCAATTCGATAAGCATGCTCTCATATATATTTTGGCGCACCTTCAGATTGCTTGTATAGAGCGTTAGAATGCTGCAATTTCATGATCACAACGTGGCAAACGCTCGCCAGTTGGAATCGCAGCAGGATGATCGGCCCCAGTTCCCAGTCGCCCGTCTTGGCGATCTTACCTGCGCTAAAAAACACAAAACGAAGCTGTAGACAATATGTATTTTATCCCGCTACAAAGAACCTTCACTAAGGTTCGCGTCGAGGCGATCGGGAGCGGGGGCTATGGAAGAGGACAATCGGAGTAGGAAAGCGATCTGCCTGGATGCGCTCCGGCGGCGAATTTTGACCCAAGACCTGGAACCCGGTCTTTACGTCGACGAGACGCAACTGGCCGATGCCTATTCAATCTCGCGTCCGCCGCTTCGCGAAGTGCTGCGCCAGCTGGCCGGAGAAGGTTATCTCGTCTTGCACGAAAATCGCGGAGCTCAAGTTGCCCCGATGACGCACAAGACGTTGCGCAACTTCTTCGTTGCCGCACCGATGATCTATTCGGCTGTTTCGCGGCTGGCTGCGGAGAATGCCAAGCCGGCACAAGTGATGCGACTGAAGGATATCCAGTTGCTCTTTCGTGCCGCCATCCGCGATGGAGACACCGCAGGTAGAGCCCTTATGAACGAACGCTTCCATGCGGTTATTGGCGAGATGGCTGACAATGATTTTCTGATACCAAGCCTGCGGCGGCTGCTGATCGACCACACCCGCATTGGCATGACCTTCTACAATCCGCGCAATCCGGCACTGGCAGCGCAGCGCGCTATAGCCGCCGACCAGCACGATGAATTCATCGACTTGATCGAGGCTGCCGATTCTGACGGCTCCGCCGCCCTAGCGATTGCGCACTGGGAATTGTCTCGAACAGAAATCGAGAGTTTTGTCCGCGTGCCCAGCATCCAGATTCCTTTGGGTCGCGCACCCGTCGCCGAGTGAAAGTGAGGGAATTATGAAGTTCGAGGGTATTTACACACCTGTCATCACTCCGCATCACGACGACGGTTCGATTGATCGGGATAGTTTTGTCATGATGGTCGAGCATCTGATCGAATCTGGTGTCCAAGGCATCATCAATGGCGGATCGACAGGCGAATACTACGCCCAGACCATGGATGAACGGATCGAGATGGCCAAGCTTACCAAGGAGGTCATCGGAGATCGGGTAGAACTGATCATCGGCACCGGCGCGATCCGCTTACCCGATTCGATCACGATGGCCGACACCGCAGCGAGTATCGGCGCCTCTGCCATCCTGATCGGCTCGCCTCCCTATTCGGTCCCAACGGAACGCGAGAATGCCTTGAATGCGCTTGCCATCGACCGCGCGGCCGACCTTCCGATCATGCTCTACAACTATCCCGGCCGCATGGGCATCAACATGGGCGAAGAGTTTCTCGACAGGGTGGGGCGAAGCCGGAATTTCTGCGCCATCAAGGAAAGTTCCGGCGACATCAACCGCGTCCATCTTCTGGCGCGAGACTATCCGCATATTCAGATGTCGTGCGGGATGGACGACCAGGCGCTTGAATTCTTCGCATGGGGCGCGCGCAGCTGGGTCTGCGGCGGCTCTAACTTTTTGCCGAAAGAACACATCGCGCTTTACAAGGCTTGCGCAATCGATGGCGACTTTGCCAAGGGCCGACGCATTATGTCGGCCATGATGCCGCTGATGCGCGTGCTTGAACAAGGCGGCAAGTTCATTCAGTGCATCAAGTATGGCTGCGAGATGGCCGGCTTCAAGGCCGGCCCCCCCAGGCCGCCCCTGCGGGCGCTGAACAGGGATGATATGCGCGAGCTCGAACAGGTCGTCCAGGTACTGAAGCGGACGATCTCGAAAATCCAGGCGGAGGCATGAAAATGGGCAATCTTCTCACACACGAAGAATATGCAGCGCTTGCCGCCAAGATCGAGTTCCCGACCCAGGCCTTCATAGACGGCAGCTTTCGGCCCGCGATCTCCGGAAAAACCTTCGATACGACCAATCCAGCGACTGGAAAAGTCCTTGGCAAGGTCGCGGCATGCGCCGCCGAGGACGTGGACTTCGCCGTCCAGAAAGCACGAGACGCCTTTGAGGACGGTCGCTGGTCGCGCCTGCATCCGACAGCACGCAAGCAGATTCTGCTCCGCATGGCCAAGCTTATAAAGCGCAACGCCCGCGAACTCGCGGTTCTCGAAAGCCTCGACAGCGGCAAGACAATCTATGACTGCGAGAACGTCGACGTGCCCGAGACGATCCACTGCTTGCAGTGGCATGCGGAGCTTATCGACAAGATCTACGATCAGGTGTCTCCAACCTCCGACAACCATATTGCAATGATCGTTCGGGAGCCGATCGGCGTCGTGGGCCTCGTCCTGCCCTGGAATTTCCCACTGCTGATGCTGGCGTGGAAGATCGGTCCGGCACTTGCGGCAGGCAATTCCGTCATCGTCAAGCCGGCCAAGGAAACGACGCTGACCGCACTGCGAATTGCCGAATTCGCGATGGAAGCGGGCGTCCCCGCGGGTGTATTTAATGTGCTGCCAGGTGGCGGCGCCGAAGTTGGTGAACCTCTCGGACGCCATATGGATGTAGACATGGTGTCCTTCACCGGCTCGACCGCGACAGGACGGCGATTCCCTCAATATTCGGCCGACTCCAATCTCAAGGAGGTGACCCTCGAGATGGGTGGCAAAAATCCAGCCGTGGTTCTCGACGATGCCGAGAATCTCGACCGTGTCGCCGCCCACATTGTCAACGGCGCGTTCTGGAACATGGGCGAAAACTGTAGCGCGGCCTCACGTCTTATCGTCCAGCGCGGCATCAAAGACGAGTTGATGAAACGGGTGGTGGCGCACGCGCGGGAATGGCCGATGGGCGATCCGCTCAATCCGGAAAATCGCGTCGGCGCGTTAGTCTCGAAGGCGCATTTCGATAAGGTGTGTTCCTATTTTGAGAAGGGGCAAAAAGTGCTTCTCGGCGGCAAGGCCAAGGACGGCTTTGTCGAACCCACAATCATCGACGTCACAGACACGAACTCCAAGATCGTTCGCGAGGAGGTGTTCGGCCCGGTACTTTCGGTACTCACGGTTGGCAGCTTCGAGGAGGCGATCGCGCTGGCCAACGACACGGAATACGGCCTTGCTGCATCGATCTTCACCAGCAACGTCAAGCGCGCGTTGCGCGGCGCCCGCGCCATTCGAGCAGGCACCGTGACTGTCAACTCATTCGGCGAAGGCGACATCACGACACCCTTCGGGGGCTTCAAGTCGTCTGGCTTCGGTGGCCGTGACAATGGCATTCACGCGCACGACCAGTACACTCGCATCAAGACCATCTGGGTCGACCTTGCCGACGACGCCGATGAGGCTGTGGATTGAGCTCATACTCCGCGCGGCGCTTGCCGGTACGTCTAGGACCGGCGGCCTGGAACGCCATCCTTGGACAACAGGTGTCGCTCCCGCGAATTGAGGGCGACAGCACCGCCGATTTCGTCATCATCGGCGGTGGTTTCGCCGGCCTGTCAGCGGCAAGGCGGCTGACAGAATTGCAGCCGGGAGCGCGTATCACTGTTCTCGAAGCCGGGCGACTGGCCGAAGGGGGCACCGGGCGTAATTCAGGATTCATGATCGACCTGCCGCACGAAGTGCAGTCTGACAATTATTCCGGCGACGGCGACGACCGCGCAATGATCGGGCTCAATCGCCACGCCATCGCCTATGCACGCGATGCCGTCGAAGAATACGGCATAGACCGGAACTTCTTTGACCCAGCTGGCAAGATCAACGGTGCAGCGAGCGCCGCTGCAGATGAACACAACAGGAGCTACGCCAGCCACCTGACAAAGCTCGGCGAGCCGAGCGAACTGCTCGGCGAACGGGCCATGCGTGAGGTCACCGGCTCGTCGCATTACGTTTCCGGGCTTTACACGCCCGGTACGGTGATGCTGCAGCCGGCCGGATACGTCCGCGGTCTCGGTGCTGGTCTCGTGAGCAAAGGCGTCACCATCTTCGAGGACAGCCCGGTCACTGGCTTCATGCGCGAGAGCGGATGCTGGCGCGTGATTGCGCCAACCGGCTCGGTGAGCACCCCGCGTGTGATCCTGACCGTCAACGGACATCTGGAAAGCTTCGGTTTCGAGCAAGACCGGCTAATGCAGATATTTCTGTTCGCCGTGATGACACCCGAACTGGATGCTGAAGCGCTCAAAAGCCTCGGCGGCCAGCCACGCTGGGGGGTTACACCTTCCGATCCCATGGGCACCACCGTGCGTCGCATCGACCTCGGCCAGGGCGGAAACCGAGTCGTGACACGCACCTGCGCAGTGCTGAGGCCGAACTGCGAGGCGACGCAAGCCGACCTCCAGCGCGCCGCCAGAGTCATGCAGCGCAAATTTGATCAGCGCTTCCCGAGCCTCGCGGGCATGACCATGGAGTATGCGTGGTCCGGACACCTATGCTTGACGCTCAACGGCGTTGCCGTGATGCGCCAGGTCGACGACGGCGTCTATTCCGGCTGCGTCCAGAACGGTCTTGGAACGACGCGCGGGACCTTGACCGGCATTGGCGCAGCCGAACTGGCCTGCGGACAGACCAGCATTGTCACGGACTATTTTACGGCCCAAGCGCGGCCTAGGAAACTGCCACCGCAACCGTTTCGCCAGATTGGCGCCAACTTCTTGCTGCGTTGGAAGGAATGGAAAGCGCGCGATGAATAAAACCAATCCGATGCAGAGAACAGGCACGATCATTGTCACCGGCGCGACCCAGGGTATCGGCAAGGCGATCGCTCTGGCAGCCTTGCGCGAGGGCAAAAGAGTGATCGCGGTAGGACGGTCTCAAGAGAAACTTGAGGCGCTCGCCGAGGGTGTGGGCGACGCCGCACCCGGGTTGGTTGCCGAAGCTCTTGATCTTCGCGACGCGCGAGCCTTTGGCGCTCGACTGGCGACCTGGATCGATACCGATCCCAATATCATCGGGCTGGTGAATGCCGCCGGTATGCTGGAGACAGGCAGTCTGCTGCATTGCGACCCTGAAAGCCTGCGTCGGGTTATCGATCTCAACCTGATCTCCACACTGGAAATCACGCTTCCGGTCGCGCGGCATATGGCATCGCGACATGCGGGCAGCATCGTAACATTGGGGTCGAATTCAGGCACTTCGGCGCGCATGGGGCTCGGCTCCTACCCGGCTTCCAAGGCCGGCATCATCCATGCGATGAAGTGTCTTGGATTGGAGCTGGCCGAGTATGACGTTCGCTGCAACATCGTGTCGCCGGGCTCGACGAACACCGAAATGCAGCAACATTTTCAGACGACAACGGGCAGTCGAGAAGGCGTTTTGAAGGGTGACCCGAAACGCTACCGCCTTGGCATCCCGCTCGGCCGCATGGCCGAGGTGGAGGACGTCTGTGATCTCGTCCTGTTCCTGCTGTCGGGCCGTAGCCGCCACATAACCATGGAAAACATCGTCATCGACGGCGGCGCAACGCTCGGCGCCCGCTAATCACTGTGGCAGACTGAGCTTCGCCATCCGGCCGCCGTCCACGGTCCAGACTTGTCCAGTGACAAAAGCCGCCTCTTCGGATGCCAGCCAGGCAACCAAGGCTGCAACCTCTTCCGGCTTGCCGGTGCGACCGACGGGATGAATTCGGGCGATGTCGCGGCGAAAGGCGACCGGGTCGGGCATGCTGTTGATGAAATCAACGTTGAGGTCGGTGTCTATCCAGCCCGGCGCCACTGCATTGCAACGAATGCCTTCCCCGCCGTGATCGACCGCCACGGCACGGGTCAGCCCATGCAGACCAGCCTTCGACGCGCAGTAGGCGGCGTGCTTCGGGTTGGAGCCGAGACCTTCGATCGAGCCAACGTTGACGATGCTACCCTTCACTGCGCGCAGGTGCGGCAGGGCTGCCTTGATCAGGAGAAACGGCGCGGTCAGATTGATGCGCAAGGTCCGCTCCCAGTCGGCGAGCGACACGTCTTCGACGCGGGCTTCCTGCATCATGCCGGCATTGTTGACCAGCACGTCGAGGCGCCCGGCGAGCCCGACGACGTCGTCGATAATGGCCTCGGGGGCTCCGCCGTCGGCGAAGTCGGCGGTCATCGCTTCGAACTCGGCATGATCGCCTCGCTGTGCGGTGAACACGCGCGCGCCGTCCTCTCGCAGGCGAAGCGCAATGGCGTGACCGATGCCGCTGCGCCCGCCGGTGACGAGCGCCACCTTTCCGGTGAAGCGGCCCATACTCAGAACTTCGCTCCGTTCACTTCAACAAGCGCGCCGCAGACGTAGCGCGCCTCGTTGGATGCGAGGAAAACCACCACATCGGCAATGTCTTCCGGTTCGGCGATGCGGCCAATCGGTACGGTCTTGTTTAGCTCCCCAACTGCTGTATCCGGGTCAAGCCCGCGTATCGAGAAGCCGGTGCGCAACATCGGCGTGTTCACTTCATTGGGGCAAACGGCGTTGATCCGGATGCCCTGCGGCGCGTGATCGATTGCCATGCATTGCGTCAGCGATGCGATGGCCGCCTTCGTCATGCAATAGACCGCATGGTTCGGGCCGGGTCGTACGCCCCAGCAGGAAGAGATGTTGACGATCGCGCCTCCGCCGGCTTGGCCATGAGCGGAATCGCGGCGCGGCTGATGCGGAACGGCGCCTCGACATTGACACCTAGGGACAGCGACCAGTCTGCGTCAGTCGTTTCAGTGACTTTGCCGCGCGTGATGACACCTGCATTGTTGACGACAATATCAAGGCCGCCGAGGGCTTTGGCGACCGCTTCTGGAAGTGCGCCCGAATAGGCAGCGTCGCGGAGGTCGCCCGGAAAATGGGCGTCGGCTTCGACCGCCGAGACGTCTCGATCGGCGACCGCGACTTTCACACCCCGCGCACGAAGGGCTCGCACAACTGCCGACCCTATACCGCCCGCCGCGCCGGTCACCAACGCTACTTTACCCCTCATCACAGCCTTCCTTTTCTTCAAGAGCAACAGATCAGCCGCCCTTGCATTGTCGTTTCAACGCAGACACTCGCCAGCCATCATAAAACTAGTAGCTTTGATTGAGTTCATCGGCTGCCGGGATTTCCTGCTCACGACGAGCGATGTAGTCCCTCAGCGCCTCGTCCTTGGCCTCGTCGAGCTTGGGTTCTTGGTACTCCGACAGCAGCCGGCGAGCGTGGTTCAGGGCGCGTTTCGTGGTGTCGAGGGCGCCTTCCGCCTGCCATTGCTCGACCGAGTTGTTGTCAAAGAGTTCGGGCATGAAGTACGCTTTTTGAAAATTCTCCAATGTGTGAGGATGGCCCAGATAGTGCCCGCCCGGTCCGACATCGGGAATCGCGGTTAGGGCCTGATCGAAATCGTCCCATTTAGGTCCCTCGGCCATTCGATAGGCCATGGCGCATTGCTCCGCGTCTACGACGAATTTTGCGACCGAGCAGTGCATCCCGGCCTCATTCCAACCCGCAGAATGCCAGATGTAGTTCGCGCCCGAATGCAGGACCGCCGACATCGTCGTTGCGCTTTCATAGCCGGCTTGCGCATCGAAGGTCTTGGCCCCACC
Source organism: Mesorhizobium sp. M0761 (assembly GCF_040320205.1). Taxonomy (NCBI): domain Bacteria; kingdom Pseudomonadati; phylum Pseudomonadota; class Alphaproteobacteria; order Hyphomicrobiales; family Phyllobacteriaceae; genus Mesorhizobium; species Mesorhizobium sp. M0761. The sequence continues at coordinate 268,958 of NZ_JAMYPF010000002.1, read as the reverse complement.
GAGATGGCTCGATGTGCGCCATGGCAGGTTATAATGGCGCGCCATTTGCCCTATCATGAAGTTCATTAGGGAGATCTCGGGCGTGCCTGCCATCGGGGCGCCGGATTTCATGCTGACGGTCGACAGGTAGTGGCCATAGATCGCCGGCGTCCCCTTGCGGATGACTTGGGTGTACGCCAGCGCCGAGAGTGCCTCGGCGTTAAGCTGTGCGACGGTCGCAGGCACGGAGGCTGGCGTGTTGGCGCCGCCGAGCACGAACGGAGAGCACAGCACCGGCTGATTGCGCCGACAGAACGCCCGCATTGCACCCAGCATGACCTCATCCCAGACCAGCGGAGAATTTCCGTTGCAGTTGCCGGTAGTGACGGGATGCGTTTCCATGAAATCTTCGCCGAAGAGGATCGCACACATATCCATCACATCTTCGGCGTTCTTGGCGCTCGTCGTCATTCCCATGAACATCTTGTCGGAATGCTTCATCGAGGAATAGGTAATGCGAAGATGCCGCTGGCTGATCGGATGATCATAAGGTTCCACGATGTGATGGGCCGATGAATGCAGTGCGGGCATCATGTGGCTCAGCTTGTGGAACATCGCCAGGTCTTCGAGCATGGGATTGCGCCTAACGTCATCCAGGTCGCGCAGATAGGGGGCGCCCGTCATCGGGACAAAGACCGAATGCCGTCCGCCGAGACGGACATTGTTGGCGGGATTTCTCGCGTGGTAGGTGAAATCCGATGGGATGGTGGAAATGAGTTCACGCACCAATCCACGGTCGAGGTAGACCATCTCTCCCTCGACCTTGGCGCCGGCGCGTTTCCAATCGTCCAGCGCGATCGGATCGCGAAAAAGCACGCCGATGTTTTCGAGGATGTGCATGGACGCATTGTCGATCTTCTCGACTTGGGATCCATCCATAACCTCACAGACGGGGATGCCACGGGTCAAACCGGGCAGCATTTGAAAGTCGGGGGTTGTACGCAGGATTTGTCGCGCTGCACGACCTCCTGATCTTATTCTGCCTGACGTCGCGGTGTTGCTCATGTCAAATCTCCGAATGGCTGGACACTGACACTCGTTGGCCACCGAGCCTTACACAAAACGGAACTGAACATGCCGAATGCGACATGCAAGTCAGCCACACAGACGTTTAACTCAACTAGCGCGAGCCCGACCCTTTGTGGGCTCGGCAGCCATCGGGAGCATTATCACTCAACGCAAGTGCGAGCGGATGGCACCACGTAGCGCTAGCCTGTCTCGGTCCCGGGCAGAAACATTTTCGCTATGTGCTCTTTACGAGCCAGTCCGCGAAAAGCCGGGCTTTCGGGCCTGCCCTGGGATGGATTTTCAGATAGAATGCCCTGGGCGATGGAATATTGTCGGGCACAAGTGCGACCAGCCGTCCCTGATCCATCAGACTTTTGACCAATCCATCCCAACCCAACACCGCCCCGATATCATCCTGAGCGGCCTGGAGGGCAATCATGTAGTTGTTGACTGAAAACCTTCGGCCCTTTGGGATGGTGTGTCCAAGCGCTTGAAACCAGTCCGACCAGTTCTCCCAGTCGGTTTCCTCGTTACTCGTATGAATCAACGGTGCCTTGAGCAGATCCTCCACTCGCCCAATGCCATGCTCAGCGGCGAATTTTGGAGTTCCCAGCGCGACGATGCGATCGTGAAAGAGTTTGTGGCACTCTTCGAGATTCTCCTGCGCATCCCCGTATTGAACACTTAGATCGCAACGGATGGCTGCTCCAGGCACGTCGCTGACGATCTGTGAGACCGTGATGGTGGGATGGCTTTTCCAGAAGGTAGAAATCTTCGGTGTAAGCCAAAGCGAACTGACGGCCGTCGTGATCCGGATGGTCACGTCTGCGGCTTCCGGCCGATCACGCATGTGACTGACGGCGTCGGAAATCGTTTCAAGCCCGCGTTGCACCGCAACGAACAAGAACGCGCCTTTCTCGGTCAATTCGACACCGCGGCTCCTGCGCAGGAACAGGCTGCATCCCAAGTCGCCCTCAAGGGCCTTGACTTGGTGGCTGATAGCCGCGGGTGTCACGTTCAATTCCTGAGCGGCCTTCTTGAAACTTGCATTTCGGGCGGCCGCCTCGAAGCAGATGAGTGCGGTCACCGAGGAGAGATCGTACGGTCTTGGCATCAAAGCCCCTTCGGAACCGCTTGTTGGCTCGTGGGAGCTCGCGGCGCGGAAGACATTAGCTGGACTAACTCGTGCTGAAAATTACTGCTGTTGCGCAAAAGGCGTTCAAGCCAGAGAATTTCATTCCAAATAGGCCTGCAATCTATGGAATTTCTGCATGAACGCCGCCTCGCCGTCCATCCAAGAGCTGCTAGCGCGCCGCGTCTCGGGCTATGCCCTTGAGCAGCCGTTCTACACATCGCCGACAATTTACCAGCTCGACCTCGAACACATCTTCTACCAGGAATGGCTTTACGCGGCCCCGGCGTGCCAGCTTGCCAAAGCTGGTAGCTATGTAACGATGCGCGTGGGTGCCTACGAGGTGATCGTCGTTCGAGGCCGGGATGGTGAAATCCGCGCTTTTCACAATTCCTGCCGGCATCGCGGGTCGCTGATCTGCAAGGCGCGCGAAGGCCAGGCGGCCAAGCTCGTTTGTCCCTATCACCAGTGGACCTATGAGCTCGATGGCAAGCTGATCTGGGCGAATGAGATGGGCCCAGCATTCGATGCGTCGAAACATGGTCTCAAGCCCGTCAATCTTCGCAATCTCGACGGCTTGATCTACATCTGCCTGTCCACCACTCCACCTGATTTCGATGCTTTCGCCCAGATGGCCCAGCCATATCTTGAAGTCCACGACCTTACGGATTCTAAGGTCGCTTACACGTCGACCATCATCGAAAAAGGCAACTGGAAGCTGGTGTGGGAGAACAACCGCGAATGTTATCACTGCAGCAGCAATCATCCTTCGCTGTGCCGCTCCTTCCCGCTTGATCCCGAAGTCGCCGGCGTTCAGGCTGATGGGGGGGTATCGGCGCGGCTCCAGGCGCATTTCGACCGTTGCGCTGGCGCCGGTGCGCCGGCGCAGTTCCAGCTCGCTGGCGACGGGCAATATCGCATGGCGCGGATGCCGCTTCAGGAAAAGGCTGTGAGCTATACGATGGACGGCAAGGCCGCCGTCGCCAAGAACCTTGGCCGGGTTGCACCGCCCGATGCCGGTTCGCTCCTCATGTTCCATTATCCCTCTACATGGAACCACTTCCTACCGGACCACTCCCTCACGTTCCGAGTGTTGCCGGTCAGCGCCACTGAAACCGAAGTCACCACCACCTGGCTTGTGCACAAGGACGCGGTCGAAGGTGTGGACTACGACCTCAAGCGCCTGACCGAGGTCTGGATCGCTACCAATGACGAAGACCGCGAGATTGTCGAAAACAACCAGCTTGGGATCCTGTCGCCGGCTTACATCCCTGGCCCCTATTCGCCCGGGCAGGAAAGCGGCGTGACACAATTTGTCGATTGGTATGCAGACTGGCTTGAGCGCGCGCTTGCGCCGCTTCAAGTTGCAGCGGAATGACCCGATGAGTGCATTCAAAAAGCTCTCGTTCTGGACCGACGCAGAAGAGTTGGAATGCGTCACCCGTACTCCGGAAGCGCCGAATGTCGTGACCTTCAGCTTTCAGAGTCCGTCAGGCGCGCTGTTCAATCATGAACCGGGACAGTTCGTCACCCTTGAACTACCTGTTCCTGAGGGGCCGGTCTATCGCACATATACGATCTCGTCTTCGCCCTCGCGTCCGACTGCCCTGACGGTCACTGTCAAGGCGCAGGAAGGGTCCATCGGCACCAGATGGATGCTCGACAATTTGCGCAAAGGCGCGCGCATCAAGGCTATAGGGCCGACTGGGAAATTCTCGATTGTCCACCATCCGGTCGAGAAGTACCTTTTCATCTCGGCCGGTTCCGGCATCACACCGATGGTGGCGATGACCACTTGGCTTTACGATTCCGGGCGCGAGCCGAACATCGTTTTCATCAACTGCGCCCGCCGCCCGTCCGACATCATTCTGCGCGACAGGATGGAACTCATGGCATCGCGCATCGTCGGCATTGATCTCAAGTGGGTCGTCGAAGAGGCAGATCCCTTCCGGTCCTGGACCGGCTACCGCGGGATGTTCAACCAGATCATGCTGGGCCTGATGGCGCAGGACTATCTGGAGCGCGAAGTGTTCTGCTGCGGACCTGAGCCTTTCATGCGGGCAGTGCGTGAGGCGCTTGCCGGTCTCGGCTACGACATGAGTCGCTACCATCAGGAAAGCTTCGCGGTAGAGCCGGAGCAGGCCGAGGACGTACCTGACGACGTGATGCCAAACGAAGAGAATCAGGCTGAGATCATCTTCGCCTCGTCTGGCGTCACAGCGAAATGCGCCGAGACTGATACCCTTCTTGCAGCAGCACGCTCTGCGGGCCTGGTGATCCCTTCAGGATGCTCGATGGGAATCTGCGGGACCTGCAAGGTCCTCAAGACCGAAGGGCAGGTGCACATGGTGCACAATGGCGGCATCACGGACGAGGACATCGCCGATGGCTATATCCTTGCCTGCTGCTCTCGCCCGATCGGTCGTGTGAGCGTCGCCGCATAGAAAACATTCGATCGATCCTCGATCCGGTCCGTCTTCGATGCGCGGCGCTCCGCGCTCAATCGAAGATGGATGGCGCTAAGGCGTCGACGAACAGTTCTATGGAGCTGCTGGAAAAGTCGTTCAATGATGGGTCTGTTCTACCAGCAGCGCCCAGAAAGCGAAAAGCGGTGACTCCAGCGATCTCATCGCGTGCTTGATGCCTGGCGGATTGTAGAATGATCCACCGATGCCCGGCGAAAACCACTCCTTGTCAGCCTGCCTGAACTCGGAATCCGAAAGCACGAGGTAGGTTTCTTCCGGCGGATGATTGTGGTCGGGATACCGGACGTGAGGAGCCATCAAAGTGACGCCGAGCCACAGATCGTTTCTGTCCTCGATGCCGCCCGGACCAAGGATCATCGCGTTGGCGTGACCGTCAGCGAAATTGCTGCTGGCAGACGGGGCGGGATTTGATTTCGGCCGCCATTCGAGCAGCGGCTCGATCGCCTTGAAGCGTTCGATCAAGTTGCGGAGCGTGGACGGGATCGCTTCTTCCGCCAACGCCGAGCCAAGATAAGAGCAGACCGGCAAACGGCTCCCGGCCTTGGTCCTTTCCGGCCCAGGAACCTCCGATTGGGCGAAGAGTTGGATGATCGATCTGCGCGATCGCAGGTCGTGTGCGAACTGGTCGAAGGCCACGAACGCGGTGTCTACAAAATATTGCAGGGCATCACTTCTGTTCATCTTGCAGCCCTTGGTGTGAGCGGGTGGTATCGTCCGTGGCCGAACGTCAGATATCTTTCGCCAGTCGAAGTGCGTCGTAGATCGCAGCGTGGGTGTTGCGCGCTGAAACGGCGTCGCCGATACGAAACAACTGGAATTGGCCTTGCGGATTCCGCACCACCGACTGCGGTTGTCCGGCGATCAGCTCATCGTGTGAAATCTCGCCGTGATTGGTCGATTTCGGTTTCAGCTCGAAATAGATGTCATCGAGTGGAATGGTGCCGTGGTTGACAACGACCTGGTCCACGATGCGTTGCCTGGATATGCCGCCGTAGTCGCTGCCGACATTTGCAATGAGCTGGTTGCCATTCTTTTCAACAGACTCGAGCCGATAGGTGACCGTGAAGGTCACATCGAGCTTTTGCAGGGACCGCATGTAAGGCACTAGGTTCATAGCCATCACCTCGGGGGAGAAGGACCGATCCGGCGTCATGATCTCAACCTTCGCTCCCCCACCCGCGATGAATTCCGCGGCCTGGAGTGCGGCATGGTCGCCGGCGTCGTCGAAGATCAGGACATTGCTACCCGGCTTTACGTCTCCGGAGATGATGTCCCATGAAGACACCACCAACTCATTGCCCTTGGAAAGGACGTCGGTGTGCGCCACCCCGCCCGTCGCAACGATGACGACATCCGGATTTTCCGCCTCGATGGTTTCGGCTTCCGCCCAGGCGTTGAACTTGATGGTCACTCCGTATTTTTCGCACTGGGCAATGCGCCAGTCGATGATGCTCATCATCTCCTTGCGGCGCGGGCTCAGCGCTGTCAGGCGGATCTGTCCGCCAGGGTTGCTGGCAGCCTCGAAGACCACGACCTCGTGTCCTCGCTCGCCCGCCACGCGGGCGGCCTCGAGGCCGGCCGGACCTGCGCCGACGATGACGATTTTCTTGCGGGTTTCTGCCTTGGGGATGATGTGAGGCATGGTCAGTTCGCGGCCGGTTGCGGCGTTGTGAATGCAGTATGCCGCCCCGCCCTGGTAGATGCGGTCAAGGCAATAGTTGGCGCCCACGCAGGGCCTGATTTCGTCTTCGCGATTTTCGATGATCTTGCGCACGAGGTGTGGGTCGGTCATGTGGGCGCGTGTCATGCCGATCATGTCGACTTTGCCCGATGCAATGGCGTGGCGCGCCGTCGCTACATCCGGTATTTTCGCTGCATGGAAGGTTGGGAAGTTGGTTGCCGCACGAATCTCACCGGCAAAATCAAGATGCGGCGCATTCGCCATTCCCTGAATCGGAATGACGTCCGTCAGGCCAGCATCGGTGTCGATGTGACCGCGGATCACGTTGAGGTAGTCGACAAGTCCGCTTTCCCTAAGCCGTTTGGAGATTTCAATGCCCTCCGACTTGCCAGTGCCGCCGGGGAGACATTCATCCGCAGTATAGCGCACGCCCAGGATGAAGTCCTCGCCGACCCGTGACCGGATCGCCTTCAAGACGTCCATACAGAAGCGCATGCGGTTCTCAAGGGAACCGCCATAAGGGCCGTCAAGGTCATTCATGAGAGGAGACGTGAATTGTTCGAGCAGGTGGCCGTAGGCCTCGAGCTCGACGCCATCCATCCCGCCCGCCTTCATCCGCTCGGCGGCGTCCGCGAAGTCCTTGATGATGCGCTCGATATCCCAGTCTTCAATTTTCTTGGGAAACGCGCGGTGGGAGGCTTCGCGATGATGGGACGGCGCCACAACGGGAAGCCAGTCGCCTTTGTCCCAGCGTGTACGCCGTCCAAGGTGGGTTAGCTGGATCATGATGGCGGCGCCCTCTTCGTGCACCGCATCGGTCATCTGCCTGATCCATGGCACGATCTCGTCCTTGTAGGCGAGCAGGTTGTTGAAAACCGGGGGACTGTCCTTCGAGACGGCTGCGGACCCGGCTGTCATCGTCATCGCTACACCGCCCCGCGCCCGCTCTAGCGTGTAAGCGAGATAGCGCTCCTTCGGCATCCCGTCCTCCGGATAAGCCGGCTCGTGAGAGGTCACGATGATGCGATTGCGCAGGGTCAAATGCTTGAGTTTGTAAGGTTGCAGAAGAGGATCGCTCGACATCTGACCGGCTCCGGGCTGGTAGGACAAGCGCGAACGCTAACCGGAAATGTACATATATGTCAAGTTTAGCTTCGGTAGAGTCGACAGAGTCGACACAGGTGTACATTTTGCTGGTTTTCAGTTTGACCTTTTGTTAGGCTAGTCGCCCATGGAGCAGATTTCGAACGATAGCGGATGGCGTGGATCGCCGGAGGGATGGCTCGAAGCCGCCTACGACCTGCTTCTGGAATCCGGCGTCGACACGGTGAGAATTTCGCCATTGGCCAAGAAGCTGGGCCTGTCGCGCACCAGCTTCTATTGGTTCTTCAAGGACAGAGAAGAACTGTTGGCGGCCCTCGTAGCGCGTTGGCGCGACAAGAACACCGGCAGCCTCGTCAAGCAGGCCGAGGCCTATGCCGAGACGGTTGCCGAAGCGATGCTGAACGTTTTCGACTGCTGGCTCGACAAGTCCTTGTTCGATGCCCAGTTCGAATTCGCAGTCAGAAGCTGGGCGATTCAATCCCCTGACATTCTGGCGGAGGTCCAGAAAGCCGACCAGACGCGTCTCGACGCCATGAGCCAGATGTTCGTCCGCTTCGGTTACAAGGAAAGCTTGGCCGATGTTCGAGCGCGCACCGTCTACCTCGTGCAGATCGGCTACATCTCAATGCAGACCCGGGAAGATCTCACGGCCCGCATGAAGCGCATTCCCGGATACGTGGAGATTTTTACAGGCGAGACCCCGCAGCAGCGTGAACTGGATCGGTTCTTCGCCAGACATGACTATTTGGCGGACTGAGGAAGAGTTGCGACAATGAGCGAACCCATGAGCATCGGGATAATTGGCGGTGGCGGCTGGCTTGGACGCGCCTTCGCCGAGGCCATTGTCGATGCACAAATAGTTGCAGCAGAGCACCTCATGCTCTCTTACAGGAGCGGGCAACCGGGCTTTCTGCCAAACGCCGCCTGGACCAGGGACAATCAGGAAATGGTGGATCGATCTGATGTCATCATCGTCTCGGTCCGGCCCCAGGATTGGCCTGCCATCGACATTTCTGCGTCCGGCAAGCTTGTCATGTCGGTCATGGCCGGGATCCCTCTCGACCAATTGGCTCGACGTCTCAAGACCGACCGCGTCGTCCGCACGCTTCCTAATGCAGCCGCAGAGGTGCGCAATTCCTACACGCCCTGGATAGGCTCCCAAGGCGTCACCGCGGATGACCGCAATGTTATTCGCCGGATCCTTGAAGCCTGTGGCGCTGCCGACGAAGTCAAAACCGAAGCAGACATCGACTACATGACCGGCCTCACCGGCTCCGGCCCGGCGTTTCCGGCGCTTTTGGCGGCGGCGATGATCGACGATGCGGTCAGCCGAGGAATGAACCCAGATATTGCCCGGCGGGGCGTCAGCGCGGTGCTTGTTGGAACCGGAAAACTCCTCGAGGCTCGCGCAGACAATCCCAAAGATATCGTCCAGACCTTCCTCGACTACCGCGGCACCACCGCGGCAGCAATCGAAGCCATGCGTGCAGCCGGGTTTGAATCTGCCGTGGCGGACGGCCTTGCCGCAGCGCTTCAGAAATCCGTGACGATGGGACAAGCCAACTGACCGCCGCACGAGCCGTGCCATCCGACTGCTGGTGAGATACTTATGTCAAAACTCTTTCCGCATCTGTTCTCGCCAGTAAAGCTGGGCAGTCGCACGCTGCGAAACCGGATCGTGTTCGGGGCTCATACCGCCAACATGGCGGAGAATGGCGTGCCGACAGAACGACACGTCGCCTACTATGCCGAGCGAGCCATCGGTGGGGCCGGCATGATTGTTGTCGAACCGATGCCCGTTCATCAGGCCGCCGTCCTGACACGCGGCAATTTTCGACCTGGCGACGATAGCGTCATTCCGCACTTCCAGCCGATTGCGCGCGCGATCAAGGACTATGGGGCGATCGCCATCCAGCAGCTCTATCACGTCGGTGCGCACGGAGATTCTGACAACTCGTTTCATGCGCATTGGTCGCCCTCGGGCCTGCCAAGCTACCATGACAGCGACGGTTCCCACGCTATGTCCGAGGATGAGATCTGGGAAACCATCGACGGCTTTGTCCAGGCCGCGCGCCGCTGCAAGGAAGCCGGCTTCGACGGCGTCGAAGTCTGGGCCGCCTATCTCGGACTGGTCGATCAGTTCTGGACACCCTGGACAAACCGACGTGAAGACCAGTGGGGAGGCTCGCTCGAAAATCGTACGCGGATCTCCCGCGAGATCCTGACCCGCATCCGCGAAACATGCGGCCGAGAGTTCATCGTTGGACTGTCGGTCAGCGATGAGCCCGACTACACCGTCGCGCTTAGTCGGCCAGAACTGGCGGAGATCATTCGGCTGCACGATGAGCAGGGGCTGGTCGACTACGTGACCTGCGGCACCGGCAGCTACCTCGATTTCTACAAGATAATGCCGACGTTTCTCTACCCGGAGAGGCTTGGCACCGATCTCGCAGCGGTCCTCAAGAGTGTGGTCAAGACGGCGCTCGTGATCGCCGAAAGCCATATCAGGACGCCCGAAAACGCCGAAACGGTGCTCGGCGAGAAGGCTGCAGACCTGGTCTCGATCGTGCGGGGCCAGATCGCCGACCCGCACCTGGCCCGCAAGGCCGCTGCAGACCGGCCGGAAGATGTGCGCGGATGCATATCGTGCAACCAGATGTGCTGGGGCCGCCGTTCCCGCGACTACTGGATCAGCTGCCTTATCAATCCCTCGGCAGGGCGCGAGTTTGAGTGGGATGGTGACCGGTTCACGGCAGCCGCCATCAAGAAACGGGTGCTTGTCGTCGGCGGCGGTCCCGCCGGCCTCGAGGCGGCTCGGGTTGCCGCCGAGCGGGGTCACGACGTGGTGCTGGCCGAAGCCTCCAGCAGATTGGGCGGGAACTTTCTGCTCGCCGGACTGCAACCGCGACGCGGCCAAATCCTCGACCTCATTGGGTGGTATGATCGCCAGCTCGGCAAACTGAACGTCGACGTACGACTGAATACCTATGTCGAAGCTTCGGAAATCGCCTCATTCGAAGCTGATACCGTCATCCTGGCTACGGGGTCCGTGTCTCCTGAAACCGGGTTTCAGAAGGCTATGCCGGCAATGCCGAGCCTGCCGGGCATCGAAAAGGGCAATGTCTTCTCCATCGAGTCCGTTATGGCCCGCGTTTCGCGACCGGGTAAGCGCGTGCTTTTGCTCGATGAGGGCGGCGGTTGGCGCGGCGGTGGCACAGCCTGGAAACTTGCCGAGGAAGGTCACCAAGTCACCATTCTGACGCCCGATCCGCTGGTCGGCAAGGAACTCCAGCGCACGGCTGCCGATTTCCCGCTGCGGCGGACATTGCGTCAGCTTGGCGTCACATGGCTGGTGGATGTCAGCGTGCTGGCGTGGCACGGGGACGGCGCGACCGTCGTTGACCACAACACCGGTGAAGAAAGCTTCGTGCCGGGCGATTGCCTTGTTCTGGCAACCACCAATGTGGCAGCGAATTGGCTGGCGAAAGAGTTGGAAAGTACGTCCCAGCCTTTCATGGAGATCGGCGACGCCGTCGCGCCGCGCCAGGCGCCCTATGCCTTCCACGAAGGGCGGAAGATTGCCTTGGGGCTATGAAGCGCGGACGTTGTGCTTGCGCTTCATGTAGTCCTTGGCGGTTTCGACTGCCACGGCCGCATCGCGGCAATAGGCGCAGGCGCCAACGGCCTTGCCGAATTCCTCGTTGAGCGGAGCGCCGCCAACCTTGCCCTCATAAACCCAGCAGCCCGACATGACGTGCCGGGCTGCCTCGACGGCAGCTACGGCGCCGCCCCCGCCCGCGGCAAGTTGAACGGCGTGATGATCTGGATGTTGGCCATTCCCGCCACAGGCGATTTCGGAAGCAGCCCGTGCGCACGCATGACATGCAGGCAGGCGTTGCGCATGTCTTGACCGAGATCGTGATGCAACACGGCGCTGATGCGGCCGGCCCGCAATAGCGCGATGTTGTCGGCATCGAGATCATGACCGACGAAGGCGCGGCAGGGGCGGCCAAGCGCGGCGAAAGCCTCGATCACAGCCAGATTACCGCCGCCGATCGAATAGACGCCGGCAATGTCAGAATGCGCGCGCAAGGCATCACGCGCGAGCCGGCCGGTGTCGCGGTCGAGGCCATGGCCTTCGCTGACCTCGACAATGCCAAGCCCGGGATAGCGCTCGCGAAGCGCCTGCCTGAAGCCGATCTCGCGCTCTTCCTCGCCGCGGAAACGGTTGCTTGAGATGGTCACCAGTATGCGCGCCGGGCCGCCGCCAAGCCATTCGCCCAAGAGGTAGGCCGCCGTCTCGCCCGCCGCGCGGTTGTCCACCCCCACATAGGCCTGCCGTCCTGTGTCGGGGAGATCGGTCACCAGCGTCACCACGGGGATGCCGGCGCCGACAAGCCGCGCTGCCGCAGCCCTCACCTCCGCGACGTCAGGCGTCTTGAGGAACACGCCATTGCTGCCCCTGCGCTGCAGGCCATCGATGATCCCGACGGTGGCCTCGACGTTGCGGGTCTCGGCGAGGTGATAGCGGGCGCGAAAAATCGCCGGCTGCAAGGACGGCATCGCCTGCTCAAGTCCTTGGCGGACCGCATCGCTGAAGCGGGCGGGCGCTTCCATGACGACATCGAGGACGAATTTGCGGCCGGAAAGGCCGATCTGGTCGCGCTGCTGTTCGAGCTCGCCGATGGCCTGCTTCACCCGCCGCACGGTGTGCTCGCGCACGCCCGGCCGGTCGTTCAGCACACGATCGACGGTGGCGAGGCTGAGCCCGGCTTGGAGGGCGATATCCTTGAGAAGAAATGCGCGCGACATCGACTGAGGTGTTTTTGAGGTGTTTGCGAGGCAACAAGCACAGCAGGCTGTTGTATACGGCACTCACGACGGACGGCCCGCCAGTCATCGCCGTTCTCCCGTTCGACAATCTAGGCGGAGAAGAACGCTGGACTCGTATCGCTGATGGTTTGTCGGCGGACCTCATAGTTGATCTCGCCCGCTACCGTGACCTTGCGGTGATCGCCCGCCAAACAATGCTTTCTTACAAAGGACGGCGTGTTGACGTGCGAGCCCTCGGACGAGAGTTGAATGCTGACTATGTGATCGAGGGAAGTTTTCAAGTGGACGGGCAGCGGGTGCGCATCCGTGTCCAACTCGTCGACGCCCACACAGGGGTTGATGTTTGGAGCGTGCGTTACGATCGGTCCGCGAACAACCTGTTTGCGATGCTGGACAGCGTGACCGAAAACGTCATCAATGTCCTTGCAACTTGCCACGGTCAGCTCGCCAATCTGCGGCGCGATGCGGCTCGTCGGAAGGCTCCAGCAAGTTTGCAGGCCTATGACTGCTATCTGCTTGGGCTTGAGCAGAAGCACCTTTTCACCCGTGAGTCGAACAAGGAGGCGATACGGCTACTGGCGCGTGCGGTCGAACTCGACCCGGGTCTAGCAAGAGCTTGGACCGCGCTGGCACTTGCGCATGCTGTGGAAGCTATCAACGGGTTTACCGACAACCTTTCCGGCTCGATCGAGAGCTGGAGCCAATGTGTCAAGCAAGCGCTGGCGCTCGATCCGGCCGACATTTACGCCCGCATAATGCTTGCCGATCTTCGGGCATTGCAGGGCGATGTCGAAGCTGCTGTCGAAGAACATGACCGAGTGTTGGTGGCTGCTCCAAATGACGCGGACTCACTTGCCTTTCTTGCGGGTAGCCTTGCTCTTGTTGGCAGCGACCCGAAGCGGGGCTACGAACTGGCCAAGCGAGCGGTCCGGCTAAATCCTTATGTTCCCTGGTATTATGGAATGCTTGCTCGATGCAGCTACGTTCTAGGCTTTTACCGTGAATCACTGGTCGCGCTACGTCAATCTGCGCCAGATTCGCCCGCCACCCTTCTGTTTCTGGCAATGGCTCATGCGATGCTCAATGAAACTCCTCAGGTCGCCAGGATCAATTCGCGACTGAAGGACGAGTTCCCGAATTTCACGGCTGAGGTGTTCATCAGAACCTATCCGGTTACCAATCCTGTCGCCATTGCTGCAATCAGAGAAGGCGCCCGTCGTGCGGGTTTGGCCTAGCTTCTTCACTCTGGTCACCTCAGAGGCGCATTGCTCCTCGGGCAGCAATGGGGCCGTAACCGGACCGAGGGCTTTCGGCGCACCTGCGCCGAAAGCTGACGTTGTGGTTATTGGCCGCGACATGGGGCACCACCACGTGGCAGAAATGGAGCGCGTTGCTGACATTCGGTCAGAGGGGCGTGTGTCGTAGGGGCGGTAACCCCCGATAGCAAACAACTGCTCCGGATTTGTCGCGCCCCCCTTTCCAGGAAGCCATCTTGCTTGGGATTGCGCCACTGCGGCCGCCAATGGCGGTTCCGCTATCAGATCATGTTCGACATGCCGAGCGCAGTGAGCAGGTTGTTTTGAATAGGAGCGACGGCCTGATTCAGTCCCTCCACCCCGAAGTCCATGCCCTCTGGCATGACGACGGTGCGCAATGGGCGCCTTTCCGTAGTGTCGACTAGCCGTGCGATGGCGTCAGCCACCAACTGAGGGCGGGGTGGATTCGCAGGATCAAATCCCTGATCGGAGTTGTTTTTGATTTGGCCTGGGACCAGCGCAACTTCGCCATATGCCGCCAAGACCTGCTCGTCCGAGGGCGCTGGGCTAGATGGAAGCAGATTGCTCGGAAATGGCCCGGGTTCCACGATCACCGAGTCTACGCCGAAGCTGGACAGTTCATATCGATATGCCTCGGCAAGCGCTTCAAGCGCGAACTTGCTTGCGGAATAGACACCAAAGAACGGAAAGATGACGCGCCCCATCAACGAGGTGACATGGATCAGCACGCCACTACCCGCAGCACGCATATGGGGCAGCACGGCGCGGTCGGTCCTTACGGCCCCAAAAAAGTTCACCGCAAATTGCTGCTCGATGTCTGGCACCGTGTAGGCTTCGGTCACGCCGACGAACATCGTGCCTGCGTTGTTGATTAGCGCATCAATCCTGCCGTGTTGCTCGACGACCCGGTCGATTGCAGCGTTGACCGACGCTTCGTCCGTCACATCCATCTCAATGACCTGCAGCTTATGCCCTTCGGTTTTTGCGGCGTTGATTAGCTCACTGCCTATCTGGCTGTTTTTGCCTTCGATGTCGCGCATGGTCGCGACCACCACGTGCCCGCGCCTGGCGAGCTCCAAGGCGGTGAGCTTTCCAAAACCGCTGCTCGCGCCGGTAACAACTACAACCTTACTGCTCATTTCTCGATCCTTCGCTTGTCGCTCTGATGGGACGAAAGCGGGGTATATACAGACCTGTCTGTCCTTGCAAACGAAAAATGGACAGACTATTCTGTCTCTGCAGCGAACGCGCAATGGCAGTATGAAATGAAAACTTTGGATGTAAGTGAGTGCGTCGACCTGGAACCGCTGCCGCTGGACGCCTTGGCTCCGCGAGAGCGAATTCTCAAAACAGCGTCCGAACTATTTTACCGGAACAGCATCCATACGGTGGGAATAGATCGCATCATCGCCGAGAGCGGCGTCGCAAAGATGACGTTCTATAAGCACTTCCCCTCAAAGGCCAATCTTGCAGCTACCTATCTGCGCCATAAAAGCGCGCTGTGGTTCGACATGCTGGCGACTGCGACCGAACAGGCCGGACCGGTGCCGCTGAATCGCGTGCTGGCCATATTCGACGCACTGAATGAGTCCTTCCAGGCGCCTACTTTTCGCGGCTGTCCTTTCGTTCGAGGGCTGGCCGAGTTCGGACCGGACGCGGAAACCCCAGAGGTGCAGGCAACGCTCGCAGCATATTTCCACGACTTACATGAGTTTGTCGTGTCGCTCATCCAGCCCTTGAAGTTAAAAAATCAAGAGAGCGTGGTCGTTCAGATCCTAGCGCTCATCCAGGGCTCGCTCGTGAACGCACAAGCCATGAGGGGGGGCATTGAACCTCTTGCAACGCGCGATGCGGCCAAGATGCTGCTCGAGGCTGCGGTTGAGCGCGGCTGATCGAAGGAAATTTCGGCGTGTGCGGCGCGCCTGATGGTCAGCTCAGACGAAAAAAAAACGTGGCCACAGGCCGAGCGCGAGAATTTGGCGGCGAATGGAGCGCATTCGGCCGAAGGCCGCGTGCCGCCGCTTATCGCGGGCGGCCGCAAGCTAAATCAGGCAGAGAGAGACCGATTGGTTGCTACTGCGGCAGCTCGGGTGAACTCTGCATCCGGCTTGGAGAACGATGCCATGATGGCGTCGCGGTTCGAAGGAGCGCGTTTCCTGTCAGCGGCGGTGAGCGCAGCCTTGAGTTCGTGGGCGGTCAACTCAGTGCAATAGGCGGGAGTGCCCGGCTGCAGTCGCCAGGACTCCTCAAGAGTACCCGCATCCACCGTATCGAAGCCAGTGACGCTGACGAGATCGGATACAAGTGCTTTGGCCGCGGCGTCGTCACCCGAAATGGGGATGGCAATGCGACCTGGAGCACCGGCCTCCAAACCGGCCTCTGCCAATGTCTGCGCTAGCAGCGCGTTCCAAGCCTTAACAAGGGGGCGCCCCACCTGCTCGCTGACCCAAACGGTCTCCGGCTTGCCGCTATCAGCCTCGAAGATTTTGCTGTCACGGGTTGGATAGTAATTGGAGGTGTCCACCACGATTGCGCCAGCAGGGGCGCCGGCAAGAATCGTTGCCAGGTCTGGGTTCTTGGCAAAGGGCACTGACAGGATGACCACATCGGCATCCAGCACTGCCTCCTCTCTCTCAACGGCCTGGATGCCGGTGCCGGCAACTGTGTCCGCAAGACTTTCGGGTCCACGCGAGTTCGCCAGTTTCACCTGGTGGCCAGCGGCGTCCAGCTTCTTTGCAACCAGCGAGCCGATGTTGCCGGCCCCAATGATTCCGATTTTCATTTTACATCCTTTGGTTTTCAAATTTTAGCAGGGTGAGCGAAGTCATGAAGAGTGTCTCGCAGCGCAATGATCTCGTCCTCGGACATTTGACAGGCACTCTTGATCTTGCCGGAGATGGTCCAGACCTCGTCCTTGATGCTGTGAGCGGCAGGTGTGAGATCGACAAGGACCCGGCGTTCGTCCTCGGGATCGCGCATTCGCGTCACCATCCCGCAGGTATCGAGCCGCTTGAGCAATGGGGTGATCGTGCCGGTGTCCATGCCCAAAGAGTTTCCAAGATCACCTACGGACCGAGGTGCGGACGCATAGAGCTCCAGCATCACAAGGTACTGGGGAAAGGTCAGGCCCAGCGGATCGAGGAACGGCTTGTGCATGCGTGCCATCCGGCCCGCCGCCCCATAGACGGCGAACGAGATTTGCATTCGAACCTGATGTGACGCGCTTTTTCGAGGTGCCATACCGTGGCCTGCAGAGACAGAATTCACTGGTTAACTAGTATCTAGCGCACTAGATAATACCCCTTGTTGAGAATTGCAACCTCCCAGGTTCGGGCGCTGCTATGGCAACTTGAGGCGCGCTGCATTCGACTTGAGGTGGGTACGGAAGGATTGATCGTTTTGCCGCTGCTGAACCGGAAGGCGACCGAAGGAAAGGCTTGTCGCTATAGGAGTTCGCGATACGGCGACAACTGCTGTTTGCGGAAAACGTCCGCCACCTTCCCTGGTTAGACAGAGGTCAACGTCCGGTTTCGGGCAATCGATGATCCGTAGTCAACGGCCGGAATGAGGCGCGAAGCTGCCGTTTGTTGGGGCACGGCCCACTCTAGTCCGCACTTTCGTTTCACTCCACCGAATTTTCTGCTTGAATACCTCTGAAACCTGGCCGTGGAGCGCCTCCCATTTTGGAAGATCCCTTCGCCCTCCTACGGGAACGTTTCCTGGCCCGGTGCGCCGCTCAACTAGCGGAGTTGAAGGCGGCGCGTCAAACAGGCCTTTTGCCAGTGTCCAGCGACACGCTGATCGGGACCGCGCACTCGCTCGCCGGAGCCGCGGGAACGTTCGGGTTTGCGGAGATAAGCGTGCGGGCATCGGCGCTGGAAACATTGCTGATTGGGCAGGCGGATGACGGGGCCGCGCACACGGCGCTCGATGCGCTTATCACTGAAATCGAGCGGACGCTGCGGTGAGCCAACTGGCTGGCTCACTTCTTCGGCCCAGTCAGGCCGGTCCTAGTCATCTCGCCCCAGCTTTGGTCGGCGCGCAGATATTGCCACCATCCCTTCACGCGCCAGAGATTGTTGAGCTGGCGGTAGCCGAAATTCTCGATCACAGCCACGGCCGTGAGCAAGGCGAGGTCCCGCGCGCGCGGAAAACGTTGAAGCTCGGCCTCTTCGAGGACCAGCGAACACACGCTCACGCAAACCCCGTAGGTGAAAACCAGCGACGTGAATGCCAAGAGATATTCGGTCGAAAGGATGCCGAGCAGCCAGAAGGTCGGGATCAGCACATAGCCCAGCACCTCCGATATCGGCCCCAGCACATCGACAATCAGTATGTGGCCAAACCCAAGGAAGCCAACGCGCCCATAGCGGGGGTTGAAGAGCATGGAGCGGTAACGGAAGAAGCATTCGAGCGCACCGCGCTGCCAGCGCGTACGCTGCCTTGCCAGAACGCGAAGTGACTCCGGCGCTTCGGTCCAGCACACCGGCTCAGGAATGAACTGGATGCTGTATCTTCGCTTGGTGTCCAGCATGTGGCGATGCAGCTTGATCACGAGGTCCAAATCTTCACCCATCGACCCACTGGTGAAGCCGGCAACCGCCACAACTTCCGTGCGGCGAAACAGACCAAAGGCGCCGGACACCAGCATCAGCGAGTTGATGCGGCTCCACGCAAGCCGCGCCATGAGAAAGGCCCGCAAATATTCGACCACCTGCAGCAGCGGCAATAGCCGGCGCGGCAGCCGGACCTCGCGCACCCTGCCACCTTCGATCCTGGAGCCGTTGGCAATCCGAATCGTGCCGCCCACGGCGATGGTGCGCTCTGGATCGTCGATGAAGGGCTGCGCGGCACGCATCAACGCATCGGGCTCGAGGATGGAATCGCCGTCGATCACGCAAAACAGCGGCGCGCGGCAGACATTGATACCGGCATTCTGGGCATCGGCCTTGCCGCCATTTTCCTTGTCGACCACGAACAGCCGTTCGGTAATCAACGAGGAATAGAGCCCGCGAACCGGCTTGTGCGCCAGGGCGTCCTCATAAGGCCGGTGGAATTTCACCAGCTTGAAGCCTTCGATAAGGCGCTGCAGAGTCTGATCCTTCGAGCCGTCATTGATGACGATCACCTCGAAATTCGGATATTCGAGCGCCAGCATCGAGTGCACGCTCTCGACTACGTTAACTTCCTCATTGTAGGCAGGCACCAGCAGCGCGATCGGCGGCGCGACGTCGCCGTAACGGTGCCACAGCAGGGCGGATCGCGCGACCGGCGGGCGCTTGGACAGCGCGTAGGCGGCAATGATGAGTTGCAGGAGGTATACCGCCGTCTGCGCCAGCCCTGCCCCAATGATGAACCAGGACAGGATGGAGGCACCCAGGACGATCTCTTGGCTCCAGTCGAACATCACGCGGCCGGCCCCTCGGCAAGGATCAGTGAGGCCGTGCGCTGGCGGCGCGAGACCTCGCTGGCGGCGATCTCGCGCAGCACCTGTTCTCCCTGCTGGCCGAGCGAGCGCAATGCGTTAGCGGCGGCATAACGCACGGTCCATGCCTCGTCGTCCATCAGCTGAGCGAGCGGCGCGGCGAGTTCAAACAGGCCGAGGCGGCCCGCTGCATCGGCAGCGTCGGCACGCACATCCCAGCCGCCATTTTCCATCGCCTTGGCCAGGATGGCCGGCGCATTGGCATGTCCCGTCAGGCCGAGTGCCCGCAATGCGGCTGCGGCGACCTCCGGTGACGGATCGCCAGCCGCGCGAGCAAAGAACTCACCAAACCGGAAGCCGCCGTTGCGAGCAAGCGCATCGATTGCCGCCGCCCTGATAAAAGGCACCGCGTCCTCACGGCTGCCGTAATCCTCAAGCTCGTCGAACCGCTTTGACGGAAAGCGCCTGAAAAGCTCGATCACGCGCCGTGAGCGCTGCCCCGCCACGCCGATCTTGCGTAGCGTTATGACCAGCGGCGGCAGGGCGCCGATATCGCACAGCGCAATGGCGACGGCGATCCTGACCTCGCGCGAGCGGTCGCGATCGAGCGCCGAAAGCAGGTTTGCCACCGCGTCCTCCGAACGCAGCGCGGCCAGCATCTCGGCCGCGTGGATGCGTTCGGCGCCGTTGCCCTTTTCAAGCTGGGTGCCGACAAGGGTCGGCAAGCCACATTCGTTGAAGGCTGAAAGCAGCTCGTCGTGCTCCTCGCCGCGCAGCAGCGAGATAAACTCGAAGCCGGCATCGATCGCCACCCTTGCCGGCACCGCAAGCAGCGCCGTCTTCAATGCCTCGCGATCGCGATTTTCGGTGAAGGCGATCAGCGCCGTTAGAAGAAGGCGCCGCTGATCGGCGCCCGCCGTCCCCCGGCGCTCGTGCAGCACCCGGCGCCCGATCAGCAGAAGCATGATCACCAGGGAAAGGGCACTGAGCAGGATGGACAGGTACCAGACGTACAACATGATCAGAACCGCGCAGTCAGGCCGAGCCCGAATGTGGTTAGATCGAATGTCGGGCGCTGCTCATGGGCGAAGCTACTGCGCAGCGTCAGCGGGTCGGAAACGTCCCAGGAGATGCCCCCAAAGACGGTACGCGTAGGCACCAGCGTGCCGTCGGAGATCTCGGGGGCATCCCCAAAACCACCAAAAACATTGACGCTAGGGGTGACTGCAAGATCGACTCGCAGGACATAACCGTCGGCGCGCGTGCCGATATCGTCGGCCGCGTGCACCCATCGCGCCGCAAGCCCGAGCCGGCCATCCAGGACATAGGCCTGCACCCAAGGCGAGATGGTGGTGATCTCGGTGTTGGCAAAATTGTCATAACGGGTATCGATGTTGAGCGAGAACGGACCGAACGCTTTGGCGGGCGCGAGGATCTGCCATGAAGCGCCGGCTCCGATCGAGTAGCGCGCGAGGGAATCGGCATCCGGCGTCGCAGCCACCAGCGCATGCGCTGAAACAGTGGGCGAGAAAGCCTGGTCGATGCGGCCCTCGATCTGGAAGTCGGTGTGGCCGAAGCGGGTCGCCACCCGGGTGCGGCCCGAAATTGTCGTTTGCGCGCTGAGCCGATATGCTAGGCTAGCCGAACTGTCGGTCCAGCCACCAAGCCCCTCGGTGAGATCGCTCACTTCGCTGCCCAGATCGAGCCGCCATTTGCGTGGCGGCGGCGCGGCGAGCCTCTGCTCGACATCGCGCGAGCCGGGTTCGAGGGCAAGCGCCTGGCGGTAGGCGTCTCGCGCGCCAGCATCGTCGCCACGCGCTCTGCGCAGATCGCCGATCCCCACAAGCGCCTCAGCGTTGCGCGGATCGACCGCCAACACCCGCAGAAACGATTGCTCGGCCCGCGTGTAATCCTGCTCCAGCATGGAAATCCGCGCATCGAGAGCGATCAGTTCGGTATTGTCACGTTCAGCGCCAAGCACATCACCGATCATTGTACGGGCTCGCGGCACGTCGTTCTGCCAGATCGCCAGACGGACCTTGCCTAAACGGGCGTCGAGAAGTCCGGGCCTGATGGCCAGCGCCCGGTCGAAAAAATTCCCGGCTTCGTCAAATTTCTGTTGGGATCCAGCCACGAGACCCATGGCGACCAGGATGTCGGTATTTTTCGGCGCCAGCAGTAGCGCTCGGCGATAGGCGTTCTGCGCCTTAGGCAATTGTCCCGCCGCCCGCAATCTCTGGCCCTTCTCCATCAGGCCGGCGACGGGATCCGGCCGCGGCGGACGCAGCCCCTTCCTCGCGGTTGCAGGCTTCGCTTTGCTGCTGCCGGCTTGCTGGGCCTTGTGGATGCTGGCGACAAGCGTACTAGCATCGGCGTTGTCGGGCTGGGCACGCGAGACTTTTTCGGCCAGCGGCAGGGCAGCGTCCAGATTGCCCGACCGGAACTCGACCTGAGCCATGCCGAAGCTGGCATCCAGATATTCCGGCGCAATCGCAAGCGCCTTGGAAAACGCTTCACGCGCCGCTGGCAGATTGTTGCGGCCAAGTTCGGTGAAGCCAAGTTGCACCAGGGCGTCGGCATTGTCCGGCTTGAGCGCCAGCGCACGCCTAAGCAGCTGCGCCGCCTCGTCGAAATGCTGGGCCTGTCTGGCCTTGACGCCGGAGGCGTACAGTTCCTCGACCGTCTGGGCCAGCGTCGCGGCGGGCGCTGCCGCAACCGCCAGGAAGACGCATGCTGCAACCATGGCGCACCGGCCGCGCCTCATCAGCGCTTCCCGCTCTTCCGCGCCAATAGACGCGCAAGCCGGGCCAGGAGTTCCTCGGGAATGAAGGGTTTCACTAGGTAGTCGTCGGCCCCCTTCTCAAGGGCCGAGACGATGTCTTTTTCGCCCTTGCGGGCGGTCAGCATGACCACCGGGATTGCCGACAAAGCCGGGTGGCTCCTTATGCGGGCAAGAACCTCCAGGCCGTCGGCCTTAGGCATCATCGCGTCGAGCACGATTATATCGGGCGCCTCATGCTCCGCCTTCAAGAGCGCTTCCGCCCCGTCTACTGCTTTGATGACCTCGTATCCCTTTGCCCTGAGCCTGAATTCCATCAGTTCGATCAAGAGGGGATCGTCATCGCAAATCAGAACTCTTGCCTTCTCTCCGTTCAACAGCCTTGCTCCGGTTCCGTCGCCCCCCGGAGTGATCAATCCATGAACCACATCCGCCAATGCGGCTCATCAGAGAAATACTGTTCTCAACTCTCATCGCCGTCCGCCGATGCCAGGCGATTATAGACCACCTGATTCGCTACGCCTGCACCTCGTCAAAATCAGTAGATGAATAAGGAGACATGGTATAGGAGCCGTGAACGGCGGCGCTCAGTCTGCAGCCAGACTGCGCTCGGTGCCAAGCCAAACGTCGGCTCAGGCGCGCGGTCGAAGCAATCTTTTGACTTCACCGGCAAGCGCCAGGGGGTCGAACGGCTTCGCGATGACTCCTACCGCCCCCATCGCCAGATAGCGTTCGACCTCATGGATCTGGGTGCGCGCGGTGATGAACACCACGGGTATCGAAGCCGTCGCCCCAGATCCGGCAAGGCGCCGCAGCGTCTCTGGTCCGTCCATGTCCGGCATCATTACATCGAGTAGAATAAGGTCGGGTCGCCATTCGGCGGCATCGGCGAGCGCCTGCACGCCGGACGGGCAGGACAGCACCTCGAACTCCGGCTCGAGTTCCAGCGACATCTGGGCGATTTCGCGGATATCGTCCTCGTCATCCACATAGAGAATCCTTGCGGGCATGAGCGTCACTCCTTGGCGTGCGCGACAGGTTGGGTGCGGGACGAAACCAACATGCTCCTGACCAGCTTTGCCACATCGATTTCCGACGCCCTGGTCTTGGTCATGATGGCCTGCACGCGATCCCCCAGTTTCTGGTCTAGCTCCGCCGCCGAAAACACGATGACTCCAGTCTCAAGAGGCAGATCGGTCAGCAGGTCCAACCCCGATCCGTCGGGGAGTGCTATATCCAGGATCACCAGGTCGAAGCGATGCTGCGCGATCGCCTCCCGGGCGTCCTTGAGCGTCTTCGCAGAAGTGATCGAGACACCCGAACCCAACCCCACCGACATCACCGCAAGCACGCCCTCGTCGTCCTCGACATGCAGAATCTTAGGCCTCTGCTCGGTCCTGCCTGCAAGGATCTTGACAAGGGCGGCGTGAAGCCGCTTTGAATCCACCGGCTTCTCCAGCCAGTCGACAATACCGACGGCGCTGCCGTTCAGCGATCCCCTGGCCTCATCGGCAACGGCGGAGATGACGATGACCGCAATGTCGGAATTGACCGGCGATGCCCTAATGTCGTGGAAGAGCTTGATACCGGATTCCCCCGCCAGCTTGATGTCGAGGGTCAAGGCCACGTATTCGCGGGACCTCAGAAGGGCCGTTGCCGTCGCGATATCGGGTGCGATGTCGCTGGAAAAGCCCTCCGCATCCAAGAGTGCCGCAATCACGGCGGCGACGTCGGATTCGTCTTCACAGATCAGAACCCGTAGGCGGCCATCGGGCTTCCGCGTCAGGTGCGGTGGCGGATACGGCCTTGGGTGGTGCCTGCGTGCTTCTGCAAGGTCGAGGTGGAACGAGGTTCCCTTGCCTTCCTCGGTTTCGAAGGATATGGCTCCGCCCAGTTTTTCGGTAATGGCCTTGACGATGCTCAACCCCAGGCCGGTGCCGCCTATCTTACGGGTGCTGGAAGCGTCCGCCTGCTCGAATTTTCCGAATATACGGCCGCGGAAAGCCTCCGGGATGCCAGTGCCCTGATCCATGACGGAAATACGCAGCATGTCGCCGTCACGACGCTGGAATTTCACCGTGACGGTGCCATCAGCATGCGAGAACTTGATCGCGTTCGACAGAAGGTTCGCCATCACCTGATGCAGGCGATCCGGATCGATGTTGGCCTCAGCGCGTGGGGCATCGTCGATCAGAACGATCTTGATCCGGCTGTCAGCCATGTAGTTGGAGCTGGCGGCAATGGCCTGCTCTAGCACCTGACGGACAGACATCTGCTTGATCTTGAAGGTGATCACGCCCGATTCGATCTTCTCGATATCCAGAATGTCGTTGATGAGAAGAACCAGCCTTTCGCTATTGGTGTGGGCGATGTTGACGAGATTCGCGGCCTTCGGCGGCAGTTCGCCGGCAACACCGGCCGCGATCAGGCCAAGCGAGCCGCGGATGGAGGTCAACGGGGTGCGCAATTCGTGGCTGACCGTGGAAATGAAATCGTTCTTGAGCTGGGCGGTGCGTTTCTGATCGGTGATGTCGCGATTGTAGGTGATGACGCCAACGATGTTGCCCGACTCGTCGCGGAAGGGGGCCTTGAGCGTGTAGAGCCAACCTTGCCGGCCGTCCGGGAAAAGCGCCGGCTGGTCGATCCGCAACGTCTGCCCGGCCTCCAGTGCGCCCATCTCATCTTGCCGGAAGCGCTCGGCCACCTCCCTGGGATAGAAATCGTAATCCGTCTTGCCGATCAAATCGTCGACCGATGCGGCACGCACCATTTCGGCGGTGGCGGGGTTGGCGGCGATGAAGCGGCCGTCCACATCTTTTATGTTCAGGCAATCCGGCAGTTCGCGGACCATGGCCCGGTAGATCATGTTGGACATCAAGAGCTCCCGCCGGCGCTGCTGCCGGTCGAGCAAAACGCCGATGATGAATGTGCCGAGGAAGCGGAACACCAGGGACGGAAACGTGCTCTGCTGCACTAGGCCGGTGGCTTGCGCGGGGATTACCAGGAGCGTGATCAGCCCGGCGAGAGCGACCGTTAGGCCCAGACCGAATATGTCGTACATGGTGCGCGATCGGGCCGCTACGATGTGGTGCCACGCAATGCCGACGACTGCGGTGATGAGGATACCCATGACCCCAGCACCTGCACCCTGCCCGCCGAGATGGGCGCGATAGGCAATGGAGCCGGCCGTAGCGATGAGCATTGCCGGCCATCCGCCGAAGAACGCGGCCGCAGCAATGAAGGCGGCGCGCAGATCGACGACGAAGCCGGATATGGACAGCGCGTTCGCCATCGAAATGATTGCGCCCGCGCACATCACCACGCCGAGAATCAGGGATTGCGTCCGCTTCGACAGGCGCCCGGTGAAATCCGCGACAAGATCCCAGGCGACCACGAGGATCGAGACCAGCGCAAGATTGGCGAGGAGTGAATGCCAGATGTCGGTCATCACTTCGGCTCCTTTTCCCGACAAATACCGGGAAAACCTATCTGAGGTCTAAAGAAGCTACAGTTCCCGTCGGTGGCACTGCGACCCGGCGATCAGGGCAGCACGGTGGTAGCGACTTGATTGCTCGCACTTCTCAAGCATCAGGTCAGTCAGACGGCGTTAAGGGCGATGACCTGCGCAGACTTCCCTACTGCATTGTTCTGCTCTAACTGCTGCCGGACAGAGGCGAAGTTCCTTATGGCCGACATGATGCGCGCATAGTGACGTTCGCGTAAGGCCGAACGTAGCTATCATCTTATCGCCATTGTCACATCGAGGTTTAGGCTTCGGCCCCATCATGTCACAACGGGCGATGCCGGGCCCAAATGTTATGCTGGACCGCGCCGGATAAGGGCCTAGGGGTATACCCTGATGTTATCAGCGACTATCCACCCCTCGGCTAAGGCACCGGTTTTTAAATTCGCTTGATGGTGTCCCTGCCCTTGCCGTTCGATGCCGTCAATCCTGTCAACGTGTCGCGACGAGAGCTAGTCCCTGTCGTGCTGGTCCCTCTCGTCTCATCCTCGTAGCGTTGCGTTACAAACCGTAGCAGTCCGGCGTCGTCTCCCTCAAAGCAGCGCCGGCGAGGCTGGCGCCCTTCGGTTTCCCCGTATGTCAAAAGGAGGTCGCCGGGCCTACCCGGCCGTTGCTCATCGTTTGCGGGATGCTCCTGGGCTGCGCTTGGCCCCGTGGCCTAACGGAGAATCAACCTTCCGAAAACCTTTCGCTGCACAAGAGGGATCGTCAGACCGCTCCTGGCGCACCACAGCGACACCACCAAGCTGTAAGTCAGGTCCATCGGCCCTGCTGATGAGTGCCCTTGGACAGATGGATTGCGTTTGCCACGAAAAAGGAATCGTACCGGCCCGTTCTCAGCACGTCAGCCGGAACGGGCCATGAGCAGAAGCAGCCAACTAGCTAAAATCGCAAGACGACCGAAGGACCACGTCGGCGATAGCACCGGACCCGACGGCGCCCGTGTCGCCAGTAACTACGGCAGACTCTTCTCCAGCCGCGCCGGCGGCGGCGGCGCCGGTGGTAGTAATCTGGGTCGTAGTCTGGGTCGTAATCTTGGTCGTAGTAGCGCCGATGGTTGACCGGCTCCACTTCCGCGTGAGTACCTTCGTTGTCGAAGGCGTCTGGCGCGTCGAGTTCTTCGAGAATGCCGCTTTTTGCCGCTGGAACACCGGCCAATGCGTTGATAGGCCGGACCGCGCTTGCAAAGGCTGCTGCCCCTGCAACGCCAAATATCGCTGTCAAAAAGGATCGCCGATCCATAGTAAACCTCCCAAGTTAAATGAGCTGAACGAAGCGCCGCGCCTGCTGAAGGAGCAGGCCCAGCGCACGGTAAAATAGAGGATTCGCCAGCCGATCAAGCAACTCGCGAATCCTATCAGCGCAGGAAGGGACCTGGCTGCGCCGATCCAAGACATGTCAGCTAAGGATGACCGCCATTACCAGAAAGGTAACGGCTGTTGCAAAAATCGGTGCGAGCAACCATCGCGCCTGGCCAACACTTTGATCCATTTGTTCTCTCCCGTTGTGGAGAACCAACAGGCTGAAGCCCTAATCCGTTCCGCCTAGTCCAAAGGTAAGACCATTGCGTTGTACGGTCGGACTTTAGACCAAACGGATTAGACAAAGGTGCGTAGGCGGAACGATTACCCCGGTTCAAAGTTGGTTGCCGGGCAGTGCGGGACGATGATCGTCGTGTGCCGGTCCTTGCAGGAGAGAATATATGAAGATGCACATTGTGAACACCGCCGCAGCCATGTTGCTCTTGGCGGGGATCGGCTCCGCCGCCGCTGACGACATTATCATCCAGCCGGAACAGGACACGGTCATCCGTGAGTATGTCAAGAAGCAGCCCTTGGCTTCGGTGAACCTTCCCGGCGTGGAATTGAACGTCGGGACAGCTCTGCCGGAAACTGTGGAGATCCACGAGGTCCCGAACGTCAAATACCGTTACGTGGTGGTCGACAACCGCACGGTCCTGGTCGATCCGGGCACCCGCAAGATTGTCAAGGTCTACGACTGAGATTTCGAACGAACCCACACTCGCCACCCTTGGGTGGCGAGTGTGTGCATTCAAACGCTACTCAGCCGGACAATTCAAATTGCCACTCAGCTGGACAATGAACATGACGAACCCTGAACTCGAGAGGACGCAAGCCCTGGTTGCCCGCTTGGCTGATCTCCAAGCAAGAATGCAGGCAGCACGTCTTGTTGGTGCCGAGGTAACAACCGTCCGAAAGGTTGCAGCCACAATCGATGACGGCCGCGGCCAAATTGCTGGCAACGACCTGGTCGCAGCATCGTTCCTAGTCGGCAATACGGTTGAGTGACTGCGACTGAGGCGCAAGATGTGATCGTTGACCCTGCCCAGCCGTAGAAACGGCCGGCGCGGTGACTGCTTTAGGAGTGGGGGAACCGCACCGGCGGGGAATTGAAGTCCCGTAAGATACATGCACATTAGCAACCACGCAGTTAGCCCTATAGGCGAGCTTGCGAAGCTGTTCCCTCGAACAGCAAAGAGAGCGATACGGCCACCCCGACATCAGCGTTGCGACGCTTCTATTGGAGTCCGCTATGGGAATCCGCTCATCTTGACGCCAGAGCAGCGCTAGCCGGTCCGTCAACCCGGCTACCCGCAGAAGCAGTGCGACACCGACCCCATAAGGGATGAACACAGCCGCCAACGCCGACCCAGATGCCCGGATCGGCGAGCACGTGCATTTCCTTGCGAAGCCGTTCCATAGGACCCAACGGCAAAAGGCCGGCTGTGTTCCCAAAACGGAAAAGGCCGGCGCACACAAGCGGTCGACGGGCATTAGGTTCCATTCACCAGCAAGCGCGCTTACCTGCAGCGGAACCTGACGGCCACTACGACCGTTATTCGAAAGGACGAAGAAAGGAGATCGCCATCATGGACTGGAACCGTGTCGAAGGAAATTGGAAGCAATTCAAAGGTAAGGTCAAGGAGCAATGGGGCAAGCTCACTGATGATGATCTCGACCGCATAGCCGGCAACCGCGATCAGCTCGAAGGGACGATCCAGGAACGCTACGGCATTGAGAAGGATCGCGTGCGGCGAGACGTCGACGACTGGTATGGTCGGCAAGACTCGTAGGCCACGACAGTTGAACCTATTCAAATAAAAGGGCGCGTCATGAACCGCGCCCTTTTCACATTTTGGCATCCGTGTGCAGTTCGGCTCGGCCTTGAACAAGCGATTTTTGGGAACGTGTCGGCTTCCAGCCGCGTTGATCTCCAAAATGGAGATTGTAGCAATGTCCATCCACAAAGAAGACTATCGAACGAACAGGGCTGACTACCTGATAGCGAAAAGGCCAGATCTGGTTGAGAAGACCAAGCCGAAAAAGAAGACGTTGCGGCGTGACGATCAGCGTTCCGCAAAGTTATTGGAAAACCCCGCCGCGTTACCCGAGAGGCCGGCCTCACGCCGTTAGAAATCGCAGAAGGTCAAGAGGAACATTTTAGCGATATTGAATGTTCGACTGTCTATGGACAGTCGAACCGTACTCTCAGCAGATCAATCCAGAGCAGCACGAGCCCTACTGAACTGGCCGCGTGTGCGACTTGCCGCAAAGGCCAATCTTAGCGAGATGGTGATCAGCGATCTTGAGAACGGCTTCAGGAGACCGCGTCCCCACAACATCGCGGCCGTCCGCAAAGCGTTTGAAGACGCCGGAATCATCTTCACAGTCGAAGGCACTCCATCGCTAGCCCGCTCAGAAGGTGATAGCAGCCTCGCCACCGATAATAGACAGTGGCGCCGCAGGGAGAAAAAAGGATAAGGAGAAAAGCCCGTGTACCCTCCTCTGCAACCCGATCTCTAAAGCGGCCGTTAACAAGGGCGGTTGTTCACTGAATTTGTGCTGGCGCTCACCTTTCTAAGGTGCCGGTCGAATATGGCCAGCTTCTCTTCGTAGCCGATCCGCACTCTGGACCTGCAGCTATCGCAGTTGAAACCGGCAATCGTTTTCAGCCAGGATCCCCTTCTCACCATTGGGCACGAACAGGAGGGGCATTGGAATTCTATAGGTACGTCGCGCAGTTCATTTGATAGAGGCACTGTGCATGTTCTCCTCAGCGGCACGGCCACTGCAACAAAGTGGAAGGAGAAATGTTTCGCGGCTCGGCCATTTACGTGAAGGAATCAGACCTAAGTCCAAATGCTGGGGGGGCAGGCAAGCTGTTCGTTGGCCCTCGATCCCGGTTAGTCGCAGTGGCCTCACCAGACACAGCCCTAGCTCAAAGGCTCGTATCACCGGCCAGAAGGCACAGTTCATCCAGTGGACGCGACCGCAAAGGCCAGGGCATAGGATTCGAGCCCGAATGATCGGCTGTCTTCCTTGCCCTTCTCTACCACGCGGACGAACCATTCTCCGCAGGCTTCGACCACCTCAACCACTGTCTGAGTTTTGGTGTTTTGAACTCCGCCCATCGCAATTGCCTCCACCGCCCAACGGGACAATTAATGGATTTATAAGATGGGGGAAAATCGATCTTTCAAGGTGGAATCCGCATTGGCGCTGGATTGTGCATCGTGGCTTGGATCGCCCTGCGCGATTCCCATGTTCTGGCGAAACGTGGCGCGTTGCTCCATGGACTTCTGCCACCTCAGCAAGGTGGCCGTAGTCGCAGTGGCCGCTTGAGCGATATCTATGGACGTTGCAACCATCGCGTCCTCCCAAAAAGGCAATGGTAAACGCCTCATTAATAAGCCGGCCGACGCCCTCGCTGCAATGAAAAGTTGTACGAGTTTTACTCAATGGCGAGGCACATTGCCATGCGACAGCCTCATCGCCGGCCCCTACCACACGTCAAACAAAAAACCCACTGATCGAAGTCAGCTAAAGCCGCTCAACCTTGTCGAGATGCAGGCGTATCCGCTGGCCTTCCGCGAAGGACAGCGCGAACGATTCCAGGGCGAATGAGCGTGTAATCTCCTGGTCAGTTTCAAAGATGCGGACGACCCATTCGCCACTGGCTCCGACCACTTGCACGCAAGGCGCGGCCTTCCAGATTGGCACCACGTTGCCCATCACGTCCTCCTACGAAAAGCAATGGCAAGTCGACTTAAGACCGTCGTAGCCGGTAGATCAATAACAATTGCTTGTTCGGATCGGGCGAACCATCCTGGATGGGCAACACGACGGGGGCTAATGCCACTTCGGTCAGGCAAACCCTCCGGGGAACCTCCCGTGAGATAGCCTCTGCTTCAGGTCGTTGGCATTCAGGATGGCGACCAGCTCTTCGGCATACTCCATGTCGGGAAGGTCGACAGATGGGTGGCCCGCTACAATAGCCGGCAGCCCGGTGAACACGTCGAACACCGTCCACGTCCCATCCGGTTCTCGCCTTACGCCGTACCGCAGAGTTGCCATGAGAGGATGCTAATGGAAGCCGCGAATATATGGTACAAAAAATGCAAGCGGGCGATCGGGCAACAGGCACCGGAAGTCTTTGCCGCTGCGACGGGTTCGGTCGGGCATGACCAGATTAGCCGACCTCGGACCGCCCATCCCCGGCAAGCCACACGACCTGACTGGGAGCATTTCTATGCGCGCCCCATCTGCGGCCAGCGGGTCGACCGGCGTGACTTCCGCCAGGTCATGGGGCACGAGCAACCGGACCGTGAGCCGCTCGAACTGGATCAGGAGGCAGGAAAAACTGGGCAGCCTTCATTTTTCAGTATCGAACCAGCGTTTGCGCGCCACCGCTTCTAGGCGCATGGTGCATAGATGAGCTCTATTGATCGGAAGCTGGCGGAACTGAATCACATTCAGGAGGCCTTGACTGAAGAGGCTATAATCCTGCGCTATCTCTCCGAGATTTCGCGCCAAGACGCGAGAGAGATATGCGAAGAGCTCCGCCAAATGGTAGGTGTGGCTCGCAGCAGCAACAAATTCGCGTCCGTCATAACCGGCTCGTGCAAAGGCTAGGCGACGGCGGCCCGCGCCACCCCAGGAAGGAAAGCACGGGCCCGACTGTTGCTGTCTTCCATCTTCCGGGGGGCGAAGATGATGGCGTCATCGGGCAAAAACTTGGCACCACTCCACGCATGACTTGATACTCTTGGGATTGTCATCGGATAATGAGGTCCAATAGAGGCGGCTGATCCGACGGGGGCGAGTTGCCCACCAACGAGCGCCTTATGGCAATACGGGTGGGATCGGATGGCGCCACGATTTATAGCGAAACAACTATCCTGGCCGACCGGAGTCGGCGGCTGGCTGGTCCGGGCCGGAATGAACCGGGGCAATGCCCGGCTCAACGGCTACGCTCTCGATCAATGCAACTGGTCACGGCAGATCGTGCCGTGGAGGTCGGTTTCGGCGGCGCAGTTTTACTGCCGCAACTTATCCGTGAGGCAGCATTCGTTTGCGGTGTTGATCGCTCGCAGGATGTCGTGAACGCTGCCTCCCAAAGGTTCGCCGATGCAGTGCGCGTCGGACGAGCCGAGTTCCGAACCGGCTAGTCGAGGACTTGCCTTGCCGGATAGCACATTCGACAAGGCTCTCCGCGTCCACACAGTGTACTTCTGGCAAAGCCTTAGAGCTGGATCCGCAGAGCTCCATCGCGTCCTCAAACCAGCCGGTCGCGTCGTGCTTGGCTTCCTCCCGAAGGCACATATGGACCGGATGAACATGCCGGCCGATATTTTTACACCTCGCGAGCCGGATGAGGTCATTGCTGCCTTGCGAGATGCAGGGTTCAGCGACCCTGAAGTGCGGAGACCGAGCACGGAAACCGCATGGCTCGTTGTGACAGGCACGCGAAGATAAGTTTCGGCCGCCTGGAAGCGGAAAAGCCCGCCGGCGAAGCCAACTGGCTTTGTTGCAGGGGTTTGCCTAGGCTCCTCTGGGTTCAACACTGGGTGCCAATTGCGCCGTCACTGCGCTGAGACGCCCACGTTTGGTCAGTACCGGCTTGCTGTATTCTTTCTTCACTGCAGTCCCTCTCTGGTGAATTTCGGCAAAACGCCGGTCTAAAGGTTCTCACTCATCGGTGCAGGTTGATGGCGTGCACACAGCCGTTACGGCCGAGAGCTTGTCGCGCTTCTTTAATTCAGGCTTCTGATCAGGCTTGTTCATGCAGGATCCCCAAGTTTGTCCCTCAACGCCAAAAATGCGGTGCGCCGATCACGATTGTCAACCGGAAACACTGAAGTAGCGGCCGAGCGACGCCAGGGGACCGGCACGCGCGGTCAGGGCGGCGTGCGCAGCGTGGATGCTGCAATTGCCTGGCCGGTTGCCATTGCCTGCTAACGAGCGCACACTGCTGCGGTCGCCTCGAAAAATCAAAAAAAACAGGCACGAGGCGCTTGGGAGCGATCATCAGGCTTTCGCCCGACCAGGGAGAAGGCCCATGCCCACACAGGCACAGAGCCGGCTCATGTATTTTATGGGCCAACTCGTTCACAACGAGAGCATCGTTTCCAAGCAGGATATTATCGTCGGCTTACTGGATCACGAAGGCAGTCCGACGGCCGACGCCGACGAATTGCTGGCGAACTTGCATCGATCACTGCAACAGGCCCGCCAGAGCTTGCACGAGGCGCAAGAGATATATCGAGTCAGAAATGCGGAGTAGCGAAAAAACCGCTTCATTGTCAGGTTGAGCAGCCAAATCGCACCGGCTGCGAAAGAGCTTGTGCCTGCGGCAAATCCAAAAAGTCTGTGTTCCCGGATCACATCATCAGCCTGGAAGACGGCCGGAAATTCAAGTCTATGAAACGCCACCCTGGCCTACTTGGCATGACTCCCGACGAATACCGGGAGAATTGGGGCTTGTCTCACGATTACCCCATGGTCGCGCCGAACTACGCCGCGAAGCGATCGGCCCTTGCGAAGGCGTCTGGTCTAGCTCGGAAGGCTGAGGTTAAGGCGCCGGCGAAACGGGCGAAGAAGGCGTAGTCCGAACCCCACCTGACGCAACGTCAAGAATCAGCTATCGATTGAGTTGCGGCGGACCTGATTTTACCGCCCGGCCGGCGCTGATCAGGCAATGCTCCCATTGCGGCGCCGGCCATCTTCATGCAGATGCCACGGTCCCCCGAATTAGCGGTGCACAAAGAAAAGCCCGTCGCGGCAAGCGGCAGGCTTTTCTATTGGGACTTGCGAGGACTAGAATTTGTAGGCGATGCCGAGGCGAACCTCATTGGTTTTCAAATCAACCTTCCCATTTGGCAACGCTTCAGTGCCGAAGTCAGTATAGCGGTACTCGGCCCGCAGCAGAAGATTGTCGGTCATGGCGTAGTCCAAGCCCGCGCCTATCGTCCATCCTGTGGATGTATCTCCGAAGAACCTGAGACGGTAGTATTACTGCTTGTGTCGATGCCGCCATATGCAACGCCGCCCGCGATATAGGGCAGAAAGCGATCGACGGCATACCCTAGGCGAAGTCTTGCCGCCCCACTCCAATTCAGTTCCTCGGTCCCGATGCCGCCCGGAAACGGGAGACCTGGAGCCGCGAATATTTGGCCGCTGCCATCAACATTCGCATACTCGACGTCGAGTTCCACACCAATGACGATATTGCTCGGCATCTGATAGTTGTAACCGGCGTAGACACCGCCAAGGAACCCGTCAGGATCTGTCTCAATGAAGCCCCGGCCGTTGCGTTGGCGTATATTTCCGTCGCTCCGAGCGTAGCCTGCCTGAAGACCGATATACCCACCTGTCCAGCTAAAAACTGGGGTGACTTCTTCGAGGACGGCATCGGCAGCAAACGCCGAAGACCCCATCAGAGACAACGACGAACCAAGAAGCAGCGTCTTCGTGGGCATCTCCTAACCTGCCCTTCGGTAGCAGAGCGCGCCGTTAGGGGTAGTTGTTTTTCTGCCACAGTTGGCAGTCAAATCGGCTGCCCACAGGTGGCATGAGCCTCATCTGCCAAGTCGCTGGCGGCGATCGGATCGCCCCGCGCCACAATTGGCAACTCTTCGGCTACCCATTTATCGAGAAACTTCCTGCCGCGAACACTCATTCGGTCAAGCCAGGATCAAAGTGCACCACAGCATCGACAAGCGTCCGATATAGGCTGTCAACTTCTTCGTCGATCTCTTCGCGCCTGATCCCCAGCGCCTTAGCGTCGGCGTACAATTTGTGTGTGTACTCACTTATCGAAACCGTGTCGGCCTTCGCCGTTTCGGGGAGATTGTTGCCGATCCAGCGATCGAGGAAATTGATACCGCGTGTACTCATGGAGCCTTAAGCTCCATCAGGCGCTTAGGTTCCGGCTGTTCGGTGGCGAGGTCATAGACTAGGCTCTTCGTAGCGGCCGAAGCAGCTTTTGACCTTCAACCAGGCCGCACATCGGCCCAATCAAGAACCCCCGTCGGAGTCCATGAGTTCGGCCTGGAGGATGATACCACCCCCGAGCAGGCGTCATCGATCATACTGAAAGATGACGCACGACAGTCGCCAGTGATCGGCGCGAAATCCATGATCGGAATGCTCGAAGACGAGACCGACGAGACCGCGAAACAGATAGTCGCTCTGCTTCAGCGCGTCGCTCGCTGATTTCGTCAAGTTGCTCGCTTCGGGGGAGCTTCCAATCCTAGACGAGAAGACTGATCGCTGGCGAAAGCGACGGCATCTGCTTCATATTCGAATGCTCGGGAATACGTTTCACCGTTCCTCCCTATGATGCGAACAACCCACTCGCCCAACGAATGGCGGATCTCTAGGAAGACGGAAGACGAAGACGGCGGCCGGTAAGTGACGCTGCCCAATGCCCTCGGGAGGCCTGTCCCGCCAAAATCGGCTCCATCATCGGAGGAATGAACTTCACGCATGCACTGACTCCCGAGACCGCGAGTCAATTAGCGCGTGCTTAATTAGTTCCAGAACGTTTTAACGAATCGTTGACCGCGCTGTCCCATTATAGGACGGCGCGGTCAAACCCCAACCTTGGCTGCGCAGGCGGCTTCGGCATTGAGTTCCACCCCGAACTGTCGGAGCCGCCCCCCACATTCCACAATTTACCAGCAATGGTTGAATCAACCGTTACTGCACGTGCTTTCCAGGGCGCTCGCCTGACCGTCAGATTTTGACGGAACGAACCGGGGATTCAAATATTCGCGATTGGGATCTAGAATCTGGGGTCATGGAAGCGATCTTCGATGATATCGCCAACGCCCTCAGAGAGCCCCGCCAGGACGTGTGGTGCCCTGTCCTCGCCTTCGCCATCGATATGGCAGGCAAGCTGTTCATGGGCCTCGCTATCGGCCTAGGTGTTGGCTTTGGAATGGTGCTGGCTGGTTAGCGTAGATCTGCCCCGGCGATGCGCCGCGTGAATGCCCGTTCGACTCCAACAACAGCCTCATCTTTCGTTTTGACTGTTCGCACGCGCCGCCGTCATGGCAGGTCCAGAACCAAGTGCCTGCGGCTGGGCATTCACGCCTCGTCCTGCTTCTCGAACGTCTGGAGGATCGCGCTGCCGTCGAGGACCTGAAAGCCGCGTTGATAGGCGAAGCGGACGGTAAGGCGATCTGCTGCTGGCATGGCTCCGATATAGCGTTCAATCTTCCTCGCGGAAATCCTGCAGTGAGGCATGACGCAGGTCATCCTCGCCGCGCAGGTGCTTCACGCGTCCGATCAGCCCCGGCTTGACCCATGCCCTTGGGCGCCGTGCCTGAGTGCTCCTGGACGCGTTTCCATAGCCTCTCGCGCATTTCCCGGTTCAAGGTGACGAAGGCGCTTCCGACATAGCGCCCGGTGCCGCGCTCAGCCATCAGAGCGAAAGCCGGCTTGCCAGTTTCACGCTCGACGCCGAGCAGATCGAACTCGTCGATCGCATAGCACTTGGCCTTCAGCCAGTTGGTCGACGGACCGCTTCGGTATTTGCTGTCCTTCCGCTTCGACACCATGCCTTCAAGTCCGGCCTTGTCGAGCAAGTGAAAAATGGCCTTCGGTTCGTCCGGCAGCGGCTCGCTGAACTGAATGCGCCCGCCGGACTCGGTCATGCTGGCGAGGATCTCGCGCCGCTCCGCTAGCGCCTTATCGCGCAGATCGTGGCCGTTAAGATGAAGCAGATCAAAGGCATCAAAATACAAGTCGTGCTGCCGGCGGGTGATGGCTTTGCGCAGCGCTGTGAAGTCCGAAAGGCCCTTGTCGTTCAGAACGACGATCTCGCCCTCGACAATGGCGCTTTCGGCACCAAGGCGCTTTGCCTCTCTCACCAGGTCGCGATATTTCGCCGTCCAGTCGTGGCCATTGCGCGTATAAATGCGTGTGCCGACTTCATCAATGATCATCTGCGATCGGTAGCCGTCGAACTTGACCTCGTGGGTCCAGCCTTCACCCTCGGGAGGCTTCTCCACAAGGGTCGGCATCAACGGCTCGATGAACTTCAAACGAAGCACTGACCCACCCTCCGGCGATTCAATAAGATTATAGTTCCGAAACCGGAAATCAGCCTTTTGGTGCAACAAACACGTCAACTCGACGTTGCGGGATGAGGGAAGGAGGAAACGATATGGCCGATGACAAGAGCAAGCGGGATTTTCGCGATCGGGACCGTGTCTCAGCCGACGAGGATTATGAAGTTGAATATTTCGCAACAAAGACCGGCATCACACCCCAGCAGGTCAAAGAGCTGATCGCGAAGCACGGCAACCAACGCGAGACTTTGGAGCGGGTAGCCAAGGCGCTGCGGAAACAATGACCAGGCTATCTGATCTCGGCAGACCACTAATCGGGCACCGACATGAAGGCCCGCCCGCGAGCGAACTCGCGCATTTCCTCCCTTGCCCTGTTTGCGGTCAACAGATCGATATGCGCGATTTTCGCCAGGTCACTTATCATGCCGATCCGGAGCACGAGCCGCTCGAACTGGACGCTTAGGACCAAAAGTGCCGAAATACCACGTTGAGGAAATGGACGGCGATACCGTGACGGCTACCCACATCGTCCATGCGACAACGCCGACCAGGGCGGCGCGGGAAGCGACAGAGCGGGAAGTCACTCTGCGCACCAGCGAGCCCATCTGGATCAGGGTTGCCGACGAAAAGCGCGGCCACATATTCGAATACAGTTTCAGCCTGTAGCTGGCGATCCAACTCGGCTAGCTGAGTTTTTGAATGGCATACCATGCCGTCGACCTCGATACGCAAGTTCGACTATGACCCCAACACCAGGGTTCTCTCGGTTTGGTTTGTAGCGAGTGGGAAG
The DNA here is from genome assembly GCF_040320205.1 of Mesorhizobium sp. M0761. Classification (NCBI taxonomy): domain Bacteria; kingdom Pseudomonadati; phylum Pseudomonadota; class Alphaproteobacteria; order Hyphomicrobiales; family Phyllobacteriaceae; genus Mesorhizobium; species Mesorhizobium sp. M0761. The sequence continues at coordinate 231,504 of NZ_JAMYPF010000002.1, read as the reverse complement.
CATTACGAGTTTTTGGACGTACCTGCTGAGGCCGTTGCTGCTTTCAAAGCTGCCTTTGCCAAGGGCGTCTATTTTAACAGCCACATCCGCAATCGTTATGCATTCCGGCTTGCGCCATGGAGGGCATCAGGCCCGACGGGCGATTGACAGAGTCTCAGATCGAGTGGCCCGCGCCATCCCAGGGAGCAACTGTGCGAATTGGCCCAGGGTCCGAGGGCAAATGAAAACGCCCGCCGGCCGGGCCAGCGGGCGCGTATTATACTAAGCTAGGTGTTGGGCCTATTTGCCCATCATCATCGCAGCTTTGCAGAAGTTTTCATGGGCCTTCGCAATATCTGCGTCAGCGCAGTCCTTCATCACCGCGTCCTTATCCTCCTGAGACATAGCCGACCAAGCGGTTTTCGCTTCGGCCTCAGACTTCATGGTCTTCATGCTGCTGTCCGTGAAGAAAGGAGACATTTTTGCAGGATCGTCGAGCGCAGACGTGCCAGTGGCACTGCCGGCAAAGGCCGATCCGGTCATAAGGGCAAATGTCGCGCCGAGAATGAGCATTTTCGAATTCATCTAAATTCCTCCGAATGCAACTGCTTGAATGCAGCCGTGCTAATTCAACGCTTGCGGGTAGAAAGGCTTTCCAGCCAAATTGAGAATTGTAGAAATGGCTACCGATAGTCCGTCGTCAACCTAGGAGGAATTGGCCCGCAAGTTCGGTCAACGCCGGCGGCCACCATCGATGCTGCAATTGCCTGGCCGGTTGCCCCGGACTTGTTCAGGGATGGCCCGCGCTTGCTTCCGAGCGCGGGCCGACCACGATGAGTGAGGGGCCATCTTGGTCACCGGCAGGACCGCTTAAGAACGAGCCGGGTGTGACTGAACAGCCTCAGGGCGAGGATGTTCCCGACTGACCCAAAAAAGCCCGCCAGCGTGAGCCAGCGGGCAATCGGCCGAACGAGTTCCCGGCTCGCTCGTTGAGAGGCATGAAAGACAAATGGGAATCTGACCACCAGTTCGTCGAAGGCGACCGCAGTAGCCAGAGATGGGCGGAGAGAGAACTGAATCCCTACAATCGACCATCCAAGAGACGCGCCGTGTCCTGGCTTCACGGAAGCTCTTGGAAAAGATTTCCGAGCGCGAATACCATACGCAGCCGTAGGGAATGGCCGGCGCAGTTGGGCATGCTTGTGGGGCTTAACCCCACCGGAATGCTCAACCGCGAAGCCAACGTAATTCCGGCAGAATGGACGGAATTGGTGAACGCGATGTCGAACCTTGATAACGGTGAGCATCTTTGGGCTTTGGCCCTTGCCGACCTGCGCAAGGAGTTTGGAAAGTTCGCTCAAGAGCACGGGACAACGCCTCTTGAATGGGACGAGCACACCAAGCTGTTCCTTGAAGAACGACGGGAACGCCGCCGGGAACCGGATCTCTCCCAGCCGTTGGGGGAATGGCTAGGCTAGAGCCTGTCGCGATTTAAGGCATTCAGGATTCCATTTGGTTTGAGTTCGTGATTCATTGCGGTTGAAAGGAGACCGCGATGGGCAAGCCGCTGCCGCTTGAGTTGCGTCAGCGTGTTGTTGCGTATGTCGATGAGGGGCATGGTCACCGCGAGGCAGCGCGCCATTTCCGCGTTTCGCCTCGCTTTGTGAACAATCTGATCAACTTGCGGCGGCAGACCGGTTCGCTTGAAGCGCGCCGGCAGGGCCATGTGGGCGGCGGCAAGCTTGAGCCGCATGCCGAGTTTGTGCGTTTGCGTTGGCCGAGACCGGCGAACTGACGCTGGATGAGCTTTGCGTCGAACTGGAGGTGCGTGGTGTGAGCGTGCACCGCTCCAATGTCGGGCGCCTGCTCCATCGCCTTGGGCTCAGTCATAAAAAAAACTCTACTGGCCAGCGAGCAGCAGCGGGCCGACGTGCGCCAGGCGCGTGAGCTGTGGACCGGGCGGCGAAAGCGCTTCTTCAACAAGGCTTTGGCGCGGCTGATCTTCATCGATGAGACGTCGACCAACACCAAACTGACCAACACCGGCTGGGCGCCGAAGGGCGAGCGCTTCAGGACCCATGCGCCCTCGGCAAATGGCAGACGCAGACCTTCATCGCCGGGCTACGATGCCACGGCCTTGTCGCGCCGTGGATCGTCAACGCGCCGATGAATGGCGCCATCTTCGAACACTACATCGAAACACAGCTTGCTCCCCAACTGTCGCCCGGCGATATCGTCATTCTCGACAATGTTGGCTTCCACAAGAACGAGCGCGCCGCACAACTGGTTCGCCGGGGGCGCTTGGCTCCTGTTCCTGCCGCCATACTCACCCGATCTCAATCCGATCGAGATGGCCTACTCAAAACTCAAGGCGCGGCTGAGAAAGAAAGCGGCCAGAACCTCGACGAACTCTGCCAAGCTCTCGGCGATATCTGCCACCTGCTCGAGCCAGTTGAATGCAGAAACTTCTTCAAGGCTGCAGGATACGAGGCTAATTAATCGCGACACGCTTTAAGTCGTCGCGATCATCATTCGCCTTCCGGCTTTGGGGTCTTGTTGTCAGCAAGGCGCGGCGTTGCGGATTGGCACCACGTTGCCCATCACATCCTCCCTACGAAAGAGAGAGTTCCCGCCAAGACGCGAGAGAGATATGCGAAGAGCTCGGCCAAATGGTAGGTGTGGCTCGCAGCACCAACAAATTCGCGTCGCCGGCTTGGTGAGAACGAAAGGCCGATCCTGCATTCCGATCAGGGATGGCAGTATCAGATGTCGGCATTCCAACGCAGGCTGGAAGCCAGAGGCCTCCAACAGAGCATGTCACGCAAAGGCAATTGCCTCGACAACGCCCCAATGGAGAGCTTCTTTGCCATCCTCAAATCCGAGCTCTTCCATCCCGGAACCTTCGACACCGTTCAAAGCCTGGACGACGCCATCACGGGGGCTTGTGTGGCAGGGCCCTCGCTGGGTTATAGCGGCTCAGGCGGCAAGACAACAACACTGGGTGACCCTCCCGCCGTCACCGCGCTGAGACGCCACGTTTGGTCAGTACCGGCTTGCTGTATTCTTTCTTCACTGCAGTCCCTCTCTAGCGTGAATTTCGGCAAAGCGCCGGTGTAAATGTTCTCACTCATCGGTGCAGGTTGATGGCGTGCACACAGCCGTTACGGCCAAGAGCTTCTCGCGCTTCTTCATTCAGGCTTCTGATAAGGCTTCTTCATGCAGGATCCCCAAGTTTGTCCCTCAACGCGAAAATGCAGTGAGGCCGCCACGATTGTCAACCAGAGGCGCCGAGGTCGCGATAACTCACGTTTGGGTGTTGCTCTTGCATATTGATCGCTCACAGCCGACGGACTTGCCTGCGGACCGCAGATGTCCCATTTTTAATTAACTGCGTTGATCGGCCCGAGCCAAGCTTTGGCGCGCCCGCGCTAACCTATTCGCCTTGCTATCGGCCTTTGCTTCGGAAATTGAATGGCAATAGCGATGGTGATCGAAGGCGGCCCCGGCGTAAGGCTGGCAAGTGGGGCCAAGACGGCGGCGGTAAAGCGGAGCCTGTGGCGATCAAATAACCGATTCGCCTAGAATCTCGTTCACCCAGCTCATAGTTCTCAGCCCGTATGCCATTCCGGCGCAGTCGGCAAACCAGTCGAAGACACTCATGTCACGCCCTGTGACGCATTGAAGGATTTCGATCGCTGCGCCCGTTAAAGCAAGTAGAACCGCCAGCCGGACCACCTGTTGGGGCCAGCCGAGGCTACCCCAAGCCGACAAGGTGGCGAACGCGGCGGCGTGGTTGAGCTTGTCGTGATGAGACGTAAAGGCCAATCCGAGGGCGTGCAGTAAGTGGTCTGGCAATAGCGCGAGCAGCAGGACGACTGCCAACGTGGAGAGAAAGGCAGCCCTTGCCATGCTCTGATAGAAGCTCGACTGCGGCAATCTATTCGTAGCACTGCCGGTTCCTAGTTCTCGCTTCCGATACTGGTGCACTAGGCAGAGCTCCAACCTGCATCTGAGCTACGAGCGCGAACAACTGGCATGCTTAACAGGCCTCCTGATGTCATCAGCAAGTTCCATGAAACAGCCTATGTCACTCTGGATGGTTCCATAGGGCGCTGCGAATGTCGCCCTCCATTGTGATGAGGCCGAGGGTTTCCTGCCGAAGAGGCGCGGCGGAATAGGCGAGCCATTGGTACGGCTTGCGCCCAGGTGCGATGCGTATCATGCCGGGCACGGCTGGGCGGGAGCGGAACCTCTTTCCAGCCTTGGCCCGGCTGTCTGTGCACCCTGATGTTGGGCAGCCGGGCCGACGCCCTTCTGAATTCAATTATCGCCGGCGTCGCGGCTAACAGACGAAACCGTTGCTAGCCTGGTTCATTCCTGCCTTGGTGATCTCGCCTTTACAAATTCCAATCCTGGACGGTAAGGCAGCAACGGCCACTCGCTGCTGTCCAATCAACAAGCTCCAAACATCAGGTTGCGCTTATATACGAAAAAGCCGGCCACCTTTCGGCAGCCGGCCAGTGCAAACAAGGAAGTGAACGTTGCACTGATGGGGCAGTGCACCGTCCGAAGCGTTTCCAGCCGACAATTTTCCACCGATGAGAGAACAAGGAAGGCTTCACCGCCAGCGCACATTCCTTAGCCGCGCTGTGTTGCCATCGGCTAGTCTCTAAAGGCCTTTAACCAGCCACGGATTGGTGTCGTATCCGAGGCGCGGCTTTTCCGGCGTTCCACCGGCCGGCAATTTGGCGGTTCCGGTCGGCCTGCAGTCCAGCTCGAGCACCTGCTTCTTGGCAGAGTGCTTCGTAGAGCAAAGGTCCGTGGCGTCACTCACCACCACCTTCTTCTCCTTCTTGGCCACAGCGACACCAGTCCCAGCGATCACGATCGCCGCGCAAAACACAGCTAATCTCATCATACTCCCCACCGTTGCTCCTCCCCAAAAACGCTGAGCATGACGTTACGGCACATTTAAATTAGCGCAAGCGAATATTAGCTGCCTAGTCCCTTCACATCGGCTCTGGTCGCCTCCCCTTGCTGCCGGCGCCTTGCGATACCGGCAGCGCGATATGCTAGGATGGGCGCATGCCTGCTCATGACCGGGCGGCCGCTGTTAATGACTTGAGCTTGACATGGCAGAAGGCTGCAACCGTCAAGTTTCCCAAGTCGTCGTGGCGATGAACGATCGAGTCGAGGATCGCTTACCAAGCGGCGTTTACTAAGTTCCGCTGGTGCAGCCCTGCGCGATCACACCATAACCATGTGATGACAAATCAGCCATGTGTGTGGCGCGGCGGGCTTGTTCCGCTTGTGGCCGGCGCCTACCCACCCGGGTTCCCCAACCATGGCGTCGGCCATTTTCGTTCTCTCAGCGATTATGGGCCTTTGCTATCGGCCTATGTGTTGGCCTTGGATGGCGAGATCGCGGTTAGATCGCCTCGTTCGTTTGGATGTTTCGCTGGCGTTGGCAGGGGGCGCATATGTTCGCCAGCCGGCGGATACCACACCGCCCCACCGGTCAGGCCCAGCGCGTCCGCTGCAAAGTCCCGCAGACGGCTGCTGGGCCGCTGGCGGGCAGCGGCTACTTGCTGACGATCCAATCCACCAAGCCAGTTTCGATCAGCTCGCACCCCGTGAAATCGTGCACCAGGGCCTTGGCTAAATCGCGCCATTGACATTCAGGCGTACCCGTTTCCCGTACTAGGGCTTGGAATGCAGAGCGGAAAACGTCGGCTTGAAACGCGGAGACGACAACACGGGTCGGCATCTTCCCAGCCTCGCGCCACGTCATCGCGATGACGTTGACGAAGGCGCTCGCGTGAGGCTCGGATGGCCCTGCGCGATTGATCCATGTCCCGGCGAAATGTGGCGGATTCCGCCATGGACTTCTTGCGCATCAGCAAGGTGGCCGTAGTGGCCGCTTGAGCGATATCTATGAGCTTTGCAACCATCGCAGCCTCCCTCAAAGCAATGGTAAACGCCACATTGCTAAGCCCGCCGAAACTCTCTCTGCAATGAGAGTTGTACGATTTTTACGAATTCCCGCACCTTCAGTGATGCCGGACCGCTGCTATCCTCGCTCTTGTTCTGTCATCGCAATGAAGGACGACATCTTCGAGCAGCCGTCGCACACCTGTTGCATGAAAAAAGCTGTAGGCGTTTATAGGTGCCCGGGGAATCCGCCGTTTGTTTGCGTTGTGGAGCGGGACAAAGCAAGTTTCCTCACTCAGGCTGCCTACCGTGAAGCGGGGCACAAGCCCGACTTCCACGCGTTGCCGTGGGAAGCTGAACACAGGGCCGTCAAAGAAAGGCAGGTGAACGGGACGGCGCTCGCTGAACGGGACGGCGCTCGCTGAACGCGCCGGCTGCCTTCACGTTCACAACCGGCGCGCCGCTGGTGCGGCTTCTCAGGCGCGCTCCATCGCAGAAGGGAAGCATCAGCTGCAGCACTGCTGGCCTTTTCCCACACGAAGGCTTACGCGCATCGCTCTCCCACGGTGTCGGTAAAGTTGTTTACTCGACCGACAAGAGAGTTGGTTATTCATACTCCGGACGCTTGCGTTCCGATCAAAGCAGCCGCAACACACGGCCCTCGTTGTTGAACAGAACGAGCGGTTGAAATGGTGAAGTCGCGTCTACCCATTGGGCGGCGACTCGTTTCGGAAGTAGGGAACTTGCGACACACCTCAACTCGACCTGATCTTCTGGCGGCCTGTGGCGCGAGGCGTCGTCAGAAGTAACCGCGAAAGCAACAAAGAAAACGGGCGCCAACTGGTCCGAAAAACCGTTTGCCTGTTGTCAGCAAGGATCGGTCCCTCCATGCTCTGACCGCTGCAAACACTGGCGTGGAGAAGCCTCGATGTCACAGACCGATGAAAGTCTTATAACCGCTACCATCGAAGGCTACGTTTTGGCCATGTCCACCGGTGCCGAAGAAGGGCTGCGGGCAGCCCTCCACCCACGCGCATCAATCATCGGTAACTTCCAGGGCGCGGTCGAATGGCTGAGTGTCGATGCCTATGTCGGCGAGGTGATTGGTGCGGGCTTGCCGCCGAACACCAGCCCCAACTGGACAGTCGCATGGCTCGACATTACGGGCGATGCAGCGACTGTGAAGGTTGAGGACGAGTTTGGAACCACAAGATTCACCGACTATCTTTCCCTGCTCAAGATCGCTGGAGAGTGGAAGATCGTTAGCAAACTCTACCACCTTCACCATTAGGACCGTCCAGATCACAGGCCAAATACCGCGAAACTGGCGACCTTCAACCTGTCGTAGGTCCCCCAGCGCCTTTAGAGCTTGAGCTCACTCCTTAGCGCGTCGATTCGCTTCGAGGCCTCGGCTTTGCTTAGATCTTCGGCGTAGTCGAGTCTGCCGGAACCAGCCTTTTCCTTATCATGGAAGATTTGCAAGTTGGCGCCTGCGACGTTGCGCCATTGGATCAACCCGTCCATGGGACGATGGTCAGGCCTCCGCTCGAAAAGCCGGTATAGAACTCCTCCGCTTTGTCCATCCTTGCCGTGGCGAGCACGGCGTAAACTCCTTGGATTTGCATTCACATGCCTCGTGCAAATTGACTCCACCAATAAAAGGCAAGGGTGGATTCCGTTCCGAAATGCGGGTGTTTGCGGCAACATGCTTTGTACGTTTCCGGCTCTTGCCTTTTTCGGAGAGTGACCCACACAATAGCTGACTGAGGTTCTATCTCTCTGGGAGGATGGGATGGACATTCAAGCACCTGTTCGGCCTGCGCAGCGAACGGCCAAGGAGCTGGTCCGCGAGGTCCTGTTGGGTTCTCAACCGGGCAATATAATTTCCGTGAAGGCGGCCATTGCAGCGGTGCGCGAGCGCGGCCATGATCTTCGTGAGACTGACTGCCAGTTGGTCGAAATGATCGTCAATTCAGCCTCCGTTTGGGGACTGTTCATCGCCTTTGACGTTCGAGAGGCTTGATGCCCCACCGTTGGTTCAACCCTCCGGTTTATGTGAAGACTGAGCGCCCGGGGCTTCGCCTTGGTGTCAACCGAGTTGATGCCGCCGCCGAGGAGCTTCTAAAGTGGTCCAATCGTGGCCCCAAGTGGCGGCTGGCGGCCGAGGCTTGCCTATCTGCGATGGATGGCAAAATGCCGGGTAACGACTTCCGGCTGTTGTTCGAAGCCGCGGCTGATGAAGAGGAGATGCTGCTGCCGGATTGACACCGCTGGACGGGACCATTCGGGTCTGTTCGCGTCTGGTCGGCGAATTCACCAGCGCAACTGGCATCTATGCCGTCCGGCTACCGAGCGACGCCCCAGATGGACAGTTGTTCGCCGGTGGGCGTACCATAGGGCCGGGGGTGACCGATGGACGTCACATGGTTGATGAAGAGCATCGCCGCGAACGGAGGCAGCGGGTGCTGAAAGGCGCCTCGATCATCAGCGGAATCACAAACTCCGAGATCAGTTGCACCATTCGGAACCAAAACAGTGGCGGAGCTGAGCTCAAAGTCCCGGTGGAATCGCGTGTCCCTGAGCGGTTCGTGCTTTACGTGCCGACCGACGGGTTGCCTACCAAGCAGTCCTGCGGTGGCGCAGGAACGACCGAATTGGGGTTCAATTTATAGGAACGTTGCCAAAGCCGCGTCTCCACTATGGCTAAGCAGCGCCGGTGCGTTGGCTTTGCGAAATTTGGACACTTTCCGGCGCTCCGCACGTGTTTCAGGGCAGTCGTCCTTTAGAGGTTTCCCCCGGCGAACCTTCGCTTCAGGTCGACACGGTGAAAAGGCTGACGAGTTCGCGGGAATATTCCTCGTCCAGATATTCAGCCGGAGCGCCCACCGTTCAGGTTTCGTCGGGTTCCTTCCTGAGGCCGTATCTTTGGGAAGCCATGCCGTCGCTAGGTAAGTCTGCGGTCCAGTTCTCAAGCAGTGATCGACATCGTGTGGGAGTGCATGTTCTAGAGCAGATTCGGTTTCAAGTATCGCGAGGGTTTGGCTCAATGCATCATGAGCGACCCAGCATTCTCAGAAACCGGCACCCGTCTGCGCAGCCCTACGATGCAGATAGGTAGAGTCAAAATCTGCGGCGCGAACGAGCCCTGCCCAGTCGGGCGCATGAAAACGCGAGCCAAGGGTAGATATCAGACCGTCGCGTCGAAGGTCCTGAAGCACTCGGTTCACGTGCACGGAGGAGAGGCCAAGTGCGTCGCCAAGTGCAGCCTGCGTTATGGGGAGATAGGCCACATGATCTTCAATGCGACCGACCGAGCGAAGGCGGACAATAAGTTCGCAAAAAATGTGAGCCATACGAGAGTAGGCGTCGCGCCTTCCGACGTTGGTGACCCACTCTCGATAGATCGCCGCATCGATCACAGTGGAGCGCCAAAACACTTTCGTTATCGAAGAGTGCTGGTCGCAAATGGCGCGAAGATCGTCGTGCCGCATGAAGCCCACTCGAGAGGGCATGAGAGGGGTGAAAGTGCAATCCATGACCGACAAATGCAAACCATGCAGGTCGGGAATGTCGCCCGGAACAAAAAAGGAGGAGATCTGACGCTTGCCCTCCCCGGTTAGTTTGGTCGACCCTATCAAGCCCTCAAGAACGACGAAGGAAAGGCTCGGCTTCTCGCCCTCCCGCAAAATGTCTTTATTGGCGTGATATTTCTTCTCCTGAATCGAGATGTTCCCCAAGATCGCAATGTCTGATTCTGCGAGTTCCGAGATGGCTTGGAGCTTGCGGATCAAGATGTTGAAAGACGGACCATCTGCCATCAAAAACCTGTTCGGGTTTGCTCCCAACTTTTAGTTGGCGCTAATGTTCCCGCTGCCCAGAGGAGACGACGGCCAATGGTCAGTGCGTCGACGATGCAGGCGGGGCTGAGGTTCAGCTGTCCTCAATCCTTTTCGCCTGCCGCACCATGTTCGAAACGGCCGGAATGACTACCTGCTTTCCACCGTATTAACAAACGCTATTGCGCCAGGACCGATGTCGTCGGGTTCCGTCCTGATCGTGGAGGATGAAAGCATGATCCTCTTAGACGTCGAGAACTCTCTCCGGGAGGCCGGGTTCGAGGTGATCGCCATCTTAAAGGACTGTGGCCCGGCACCTCCGAGGTGCCGATCTCACTATGCCAGTGATATACATAAGTGGCGATGGCGCGGATGATTGGAAACGCTTGGAGTGCCCAACAGCCTGACGATCGCCAAGCCGTTTGTTATGCCGCAGATCATTGCCGGACCGGCAACTCTCCTCGATCAGCAGGGAGTGGACCAACTCCCAGTGTCAGCATAGCTGCGGTTGGTAGCTGCCATGTCGTTGTCTAGAGGGAAGTCATGGACGCCTCTGCTATCGGCCATCATTCGCGGTTCTCTCAGGTCGTTGTTCTCTCTGATCAGGAGGAAAGAAAATGGCAGACGACAAGAGCAAGCGTGATGTTCGAGATCGCAACCGCGTATCAGCCGATGAAGATTATGAGGTTCGCTATTTCGCCAAACAGCATCGTATCACGCCAGAACAGGTTCGCGAGCTAATCAGAGAACACGGCAACGACCGGAAGACGCTCGAACGCGAGGCAAGAAAGCGGGCTGACATCGGCTGATGGTCGCGACGCACTACGCGGCTTTTCGACGAGCGGGTTTGAAAGGCTGCGCGAGCGTGAAGACGTCCGCGTCTTAGCCGGGCCCATCAACGCCAATGCTTCCGCGCCTACGTCGAGCAGCAGCTCATCACCGCTGAGCCTGGCAATATCGTCATCCTGGATAATCTCGGAAGCCCAAAGCTGCCGGCGCCAGGCTTTGCTACCTGCCGCCCTACTCCCCAGACCTCGAGCAGGCCTTCGCCAAGATAAAACACTGGATGCGTCAAGCCCATAAACGCACAGTCTAGGACACTTGGCGCCACATCGGCCACCTCGTCGCAACGATCGACCCCACTGGATGCAAGAACTACTTCGAAAAGGCCGGTTACGCTTCCGTCAAAACCTGAAAGCTCTAGTTCGTCCGTGGCAACTTCGCCGGATAGTTTTGGTATTCGGCACGTTCCGCAAACGGCCTGTTGGCAGCCGGTTGGGATGTAGATGCTCCAGTTCCGCGCCGCGTCCAGCAGGGTCTCTCCGGACGCGCAGCGATGCTGCACGCCCGAGCGGGCAAAACGGACCGCTATCTTGTCGGTCGCATGCGCTTGGCGGCACCTCCGATTGCGTTGCGAAAGGCAGCATCGAAATTTACGCCGGCGATCTCCCACTTTGTATCTTCTGCACCAATTGGCAGGCGCCAAACCGCATGCCAGCCCGGCTCGTTGGTTTCCCAATGGAGGTGCCCGACCAAGATAATGTCAGCTCCCAATCTGGATTTCAGTCTGGCCAGGCGCTCATGAGGTATTGCATCAACGTTTTCCTGCGCGACCGCCGACAGATCGGCTTCTTTTGCGAAAATGATCGGTATGGCGAATAGGGCCGAAGCATCTTCAAAGCTTGCGCGCAGATCCGATCCGTGGACGCCATCGGCGGCGAGTACATAGCTACGCGCCATATCGGTAACCTCGATGACAAGCGCCAGCTTCGGGCGCGGCCCCAACCACGGTCTCTCACCCAGCAGCGCCATCGCATGGTCCATTCGCGTCCGGTCGAACTGGAAGGTGAGATCGAAAGGGCGATCGCGTGTGCCCTGCTCGTCGTGAATTGGCCTGCCGAACATGCGGTCATGGTAGGTGTAGGACCAAACCATGGCAGGTGCCCCGGTCGCCAGCGAAGCGAAGGTCAGATTGTGCACGACGTCGGGATTTCCGGTCAGCTTTTGCGCTGCCAGTGCGAAACCCTCAGGGATGGCAGGGACGCGCGTTTCCTCGCGATCTCCGGTGACGATCACGCTTGAGCGATAAAGGACATCGTCGTTTGCCTGGCCAGTGACTGCAAACGCAAACCAGGACAAGACCGTCAACAGAGGCTTCTTCATTTAACCCGCCCTGCCCTCTTGAGTAACTGTTTAGGAGGTTACATATTGACAGCGATGGAATCAACAGAATTTCTACGGACCTACGTCTCGCCGCGCGGGCCTATGCGCATGCTGGGTGGTGCGCCCGCACTTGATCTTGCCAACACATTGCACTGGCGCCAGGGAGCAGAGATCGATTGCATAACGAGCTATCAGGATCTGTTGGCCTTTTGCATTCCGGCCCTGTTGTTGTCGGAAACTGAAAGGCGGGTCCTCGACCGTCATGCCGTAAATCGCCCACGGGTCGCTCGCGAGGTACATCTCGAGGTGCTAAAACTGCGCGCCGCCCTCAAATCGTGGCTCAATGTCAGCGCGAAAAACCTCAACCGTGGTGTCGCCTCGGAGCGCGTCGCCCTGCGCAGCTTTCATAAGGCGATAGCGCAGGCGGGCGGCTCGGCTGGCGTTGGCGACATCTTGAAGCTCCCATCCGCGTCGACAAACGAAGGGCTATACCTGCCGCTGCGCCGGTCGGCAGCAGCCGCTGCCATGCTGGTGCTGTTTCCATCGGGAAACGATATCCGGCAATGTGAGGCTGACAAGTGCGGTGGCTTTTTCATCAACGACAGCCGCTCAAAGCCGAGGCGCTGGTGCTCGATGGACAGTTGCGGCAACCGCGCCAAGGCGGCCCGCTACCGCCTGGCACATCGGAAGTAGCGCGGTCGAAGGGCAGAATGGAAAGTCCGGCAGCCAGCCCGCGCAAGGGCTGCCATCGGACATTCAGGGGTACTGTGTCGCTAGTCGTCCGACTCTCTGTCGGTCGAGGCATGTCCGCTGTAGCGGGGGACGCGGCAAGCGTTGCGTGACCTGGAGGTATTGAACTGATGGGATAACTTGATCGTCCGAAGAAGCGATCAAAATCGGCGCACTCATCCTTTGGCTCGCCCCGGCTGGGTTGAGGCAGGCAGACATTTGCTTACGGACCTTCAGCTTGCTGGTAGCGAAATCAACGGCGCTCGGTGAGGCTTTTTAATTCTAGCTTCACGGAATGTCCGCTTTCGGTGCTCCGGAGCGGTATCAACGTGCGACGTGAGGCGCTTAGCGGTCATCGGAGTGCGATGCCAGGTTCGCGGAACTGACCTGTAGTCAATCGGCCCCATTGCTGCCATTCCGGAGAACAGGCATGGGTCAATCTACACAATCCGTTAATTGATCGGCTCCGTCTCGCGACGTTTGCTACCATTGAACACGGGTGAGTGATCACGTTGGATTGGCGCAGCTTTGCGCCCAACATCGGCCGTAGAAAGAGGTATCGCCCCATCTCGAAAGCAGCCGCATCGCGCAGACCCCGAACCGTGCCGGTCAGTATCGTGCGGCAAGCCGTCTCTCGAAAAACCCGAAGCCAGTGGCGCGAGGCCAGTGCCCGCGCCTCCTAGCACCGCCGCGTTCGCGCCTGCAGCCTCGTTGCATCGCCGGGTTCCCGGCTGGCATCCCAGGATTTCTGGCAGCCGTCCGGAGAACAAAGGTTTGGCGTTCGAATTCCTTGCCCTCGATCAATGTTTCATGTGTGGGAGCTCGCACATTAGCATTGACTATTTCTAGCATTGTCTTTTTTTTGCAAAAGCGTTTGCACTGACGCATGAAAGGTGCTTGGGCTGACGCGGTCACGCGGGCGGGTGGGTGCATAGCGGGTCTAGACATGCCACGGGATAGTACTGAAGGCGGGGGTTGTTCTGAATTTGTCTGGTCCATACAAGCTCGCGAGAGACGTCTCGTGCGAGAATTTCGACGGTGAGTATGTGGTCCTCAATCTTGCGTCGGGACACTATTTTTCGGTGTCGCCATCGGGCAGTGCCGTTCTCGACGGCATTATCGGGGGTTTCGACCTGTCTGAGGTGACGGATGCGCTCGCCGCCGCGGAGCCAGCGAGGCGAGATGAGATCAGGGGCTTCTTGGCCAGGATCATCGACCACGGTCTCGTTGCCCCCGATGTCGGGGCAATGGCCCTGCCGCTGACGGCGGCCTGGCGCGATGTAGCGCGCACTGTGAGCGGTCCCATGCTGCTCGAAGCGTTCGACGACATCGCCGACCTCATCACTGCCGATCCGATCCACGACACCGACCCATCCGCCGGCTGGCCCGTCAGAAAAGACGCGTAGTTGGTCGCGACGACAGCCTTTACGACCGGCGACGGGATTACCCTGGAGAATTTGCGGAGGTTTGCCGGATGGGCGATCGAGCGGGCGCAAACCGCCATGGATACGATGGCGCCCGCTGTCCGCCTGGCACTGCCCCGCCTCGAGGTTTCGCTTTACACGCAAAACACCGGCTATGCCGAGCTTGCCCGGCAACGGCTTTCGCAGGCCGGCGCCGGCACGGATCGTGGCGAACCTTGCCGCATCCTGGTGACGTCGCCAGGCATCGATGGAATGATGGCGCCGCCGGGATGGGGCGATGAGCTCTTCCATTCGCGCCGTTTCGAAGAAGCGCTTTCGGGAACCGCGTTTCGTGCCGAATTCGACCATGGTTTGCGCTTCTGGCAAATCTTCGACATCAGGCGAAACATCGGTGTGCAGTGGATGCAGTCCGAGCGCGCCTATCCGCCCTGGGAGCCCGGCTCGCCGCTTCGCGTCTTTCTGCACTGGTTCTACAGCGCCCGGGGGATGCGGCTTGCGCACGCCGGCACGCTTGGCAAGAACGGCAAGGGCGTGTTGCTGGTCGGCCGCGGCGGCTCCGGCAAGTCCGGCAGCGTCGTTGACGGTGTGCTTGCCGGATTGCAAACTGTCGGCGACGACTATGTTCTTCTCGACCATGGCGGCGGCTTTCCGATGGCCTTTCCAGTCTTCCGGACGTTCAAGCAGGATGCCGGTGGCCTTCGGCGCCTCGGCCTCTACGACGCCATCAGAGCCGGGCGGGAGCCGAACTGGCAGGGGAAATATGAATTCTTCAGCGAAGATATCGACGGTGTCGCAATGACGCCTTCGCTGGAGATAAGGGCCTTGCTGGTGCCGCATCTCGTCGAGCAGCAGCACAGCGAACTGAGCGCGGTGTCGCGGGCGCGGGCGATGTTGGCGCTGGCGCCGTCGGGACTTTTCCAGATGCCGGGCGAGCGTGACAGCGGCGTCACCCGTTTTGCCGAGCTGGTCCGCTCGCTGCCCTGTTTCGGCCTGTCGCTGGGCCACGATCGCGCCGCGCTCTCGCAGGTGATTGGCGATTTTCTGGATGGCGTGGCATGAGGCAAGGACAGCATTGAAGAAGATCTCGGTCATTGTGCCGCTCTACAACCGGGCGAAATTCATCGAAGCCGCGCTTCGTTCGCTCGTCGTACAGGCAGCCGATTGCGATCTGGATATCATCGTGGTCGATGACGGCTCAACTGATGAAGGTCCGGCCATCGTGCATGGCATGGCCGAGCGCTACCCGTTCATCAGGATGATATCGACCGAGAACCAGGGTGTCTCCAAGGCACGCAATGTCGGACTGAAGCAGCTGAGGCCCGGTTGCGAATTTGTCACCTTCCTGGATTCGGACGACGTTTCGACGGCTGCGCGGTTGGCGACCGATCTTGCCGAATTCGATGCCACACCTGAACTAAGCCTCACCTACGGTCAGATCATGATGATCGACAAGATCGATCATCTGACGCTGGCGCCGACGGCCGATTCCAATACGGCGATCATTCGCAGCATTCATGTCGGCGCCGGGATTTTCCGCAAATCGCTCGTCGATAGGGTCGGCACGTTCGATGAAAGCCTGCCCCAGGGCGAAGACACTGACTTCCTGCTTCGCTGCTTTGAGACCGGCGATCCGTATCGTCTGGTGGAAACCATCACGCTTTACTATCGCCAGCACGCCGGCAACATGAGCCGCGACAAGGAGATCGTCATCAAGTTTCTGATCCATGCGCTGCGCCGCTCGATCGTGCGACGACGCAGCAATCCCGGTGCGCGCATTCCCGAGAACCTGTTCAACATGAAGGCTCTCGAGCACGTCTACTTCGAGTTTGAAAAATGAGCGGGTCAATCACCGCCTACAGCGTCGTCATCCCGGCTTTCAACGCAGCGGAGACGATCGGCGAAGCGATCGCGTCGATCCTTGGGCAAACTGTGTTGCCAGCCGAAATCCTTGTCATCGACGATGGATCGACGGACGCGACCGCCGCTCTGGCACTGCAGTCTCACCCTCTGGTGCGCGTCATTGCGCAGGCCAATACCGGTTGCGGCGGCGCTACCACACGCGGCATGGCCGAGAGCCGGCACGCCATCATCGCCACGCTCGATGCCGACGATGTCTGGTTGCCGGGCAAGATGAAGCGACAGCTTTCGTGTTTCGCGGAAGATCAGACGATCGACGGTGTATTTTCAAATCTCGAGCTTTTCGGCAAAGACTCGATGGCCGGACAGGTTCGAGCTGGCTGGGTCCGCTCCACCATGGTCATCCGGCGCCATGTCTTCGAAACCGTGGGGCCGATGATCGATCCGCCGGGAAATCGCGGCGACATGGTCGACTGGCTGGCGCGGGCCCGCGAGGCCGGGTTACGCCTTGATCTCTTGACTGAAACGCTGGTTCGTCGGCGCGTCTGGCCAGGCAGCATGTCCTATGGTCATGACCCGCTCAAAGACCGCGGCTACCTCCATGTTGCCAGGGAGCGCATCCTGCGAAGGCGACGCGTCGAGGATTCATCTGCGTGAATCTGACAGCGCGTTTATTGCCAGCGCCCGAGCGCACCTTTCCGATCGGCTGGCATGACCGGCTGATCAAGGCCGCAATCCATGCCGACGACGCCATCGCGCTGGCACATGCGGAAGCCTGGCTGCTGGCCAACGACATCGACTATGCCTCGCTGCGCGATCACGGCCTGTTGGTCGAGATAGCGACGCGTTTCGGGCCGCGTCTTGCCGCGCACAGCCCCTATCCCCGGCTCGTCGGCCTGCGCCGGATGTTGTGGACGCGTTCGCTGATGGCGCTTCGCGAGGCAATGCCGGCCCTTGCCGCGATTGCCGGCGCGGGTGCCCGGATGCTGCTGCTCAAGGGGGCAGCACGCCTCACCGATGCGGACCAGGAGCGGGTCGTCCACCATATCGAAATTGGCCTTCGCTCCGAAGACATGCTGACGGCCTATGACGGGTTCATCGACCGAGGCTGGCGGCCCGCGCAAGGTGTAAGCCATCACTATGTCCGTGAGCATCTGGCCTCGATGCGCGGCGTCAAGATGTCCCGGGAAAATGCCGGCGACATCGACCTTCATCTCAGCCTTTTCCATCCTGGGCAGGGCGGCGCGGGTGATGATGAAGCATTATGGGAGCGATCGCGCCCGGTGCTGCTCGATGGGGTGGAAGTGCGGTTGGCCTCGCCGGAGGACCGGTTGGCGCTCGCCATTGCCCAGGGCGGCCTCAATGGCCATGACAACAGTGACTGGCTGGTGGATGCTGCCGGCATCCTGTCGCGGCAGACGGTTGACTGGCGCCTTTTCGAGGAGATCGTCGAGGCCCGGTCGCTTCAGGCGCCAACGCTGTTTGCGCTTTGCTATTTGTCTGATGAGGCGGGCTTGCCGGTCCCCCAATCCCTGCTCGACACCATGGCGACGGCAGCACAAGCGAGTCCGTTGACCTATCTCAGAATCTTTGCGCAGGCCAAGCCGCGCGAAAGCGCAACGGTCGTCGACAACACCATCCGCCGCTTCGTCAGGCTGCTGCGAAAAGGTGCGGCCCGCCGACAGACTAGGCGGGCCGGCGACCGCTTGCTCAACGTGCGCAAGATCACAGGCGGCGACAGCGCACCCCAATCATCGCCCGATATCGAGCAGTCCGTCGCCGTGCCGCCGCAGTTGCATCTGGGCCGTGCACATTTCCATGCCATCCTCCAGCTTGCGGCGCCACCAGGTCGGCGCAGAATCGAACTGGAGATCAACAGCGCCGGCCGCCACATCGGTCGCATCCGCTACCGCAAATGGACCAGGGGCGGTTGTCTGCTCACGTTGGCCATCGAGGGGCCCATCGATATCGCGGCCGGTGAGACGGACATCAGAGTGGTGTCGCGGCCGAGCCGGCTGTTGCGCCATGGCGGCGACCCCAGGCAGAGAGCGCGCTACGATGCGCTGCCGTTTCGATGTGTCGAGGTGGAGATCACGCAGGCCGCAGAGCGCTAAGGCTGCGACCAGATCAATCGTTCAAGTAAGAAGATGGGAGTTCGTCCGGTATCAATCTGGCATGAATAGATCTCGAGAGGGTATGGATGAGACTCTGGAGGCACGGTGAGAACTGGCGGCGCCGCCGGGTCATGCGCCGGCTGAAGCTGCGCAGCGCCTTCTTGCGGTGGTGGCACGGTCCACTAGGCCCCAACCCGGATGCGCGCATCGTGCTGACCGTCCGCTACAGCGTACATTTCCTCGGTGGCCGGGAAGGCTGGGTCGTCAAGGACAAGTTGAGCCCGCAGGAACATGTAGCCTGGCTGTTCAATGAGGACAGATTGCTTGAGCGCCTGCAATTCTTCTCCGGCATTCTGTTGCCCTCGCTGCTGACCCAGGACATGCCGATGCAGCGCAACCGCCGCGAACTGGTCGTCTATATCTCGGAAGGGTTGCCCGATGCACATCGCACAGCGCTGGAGGCAACGATTGGCCAATATGATTGGGCACGGCTGGTGCCGGTGCCGATGGGCGCGCTGGAATATCCCGATGTCGGTGTGGACGTCGAACACGCGCATTTGCGGATCGATGACGACGACGCCCTGTCGCGCGATTTTCTCAGCCGGTTGTCGGCCTATGTCAGGCCCGAATTTCACGGCAACATAATCACGCAGCCGGTGGGCTATTTCGCCGGCTTCAACGATGCCGGCCATCTCATCCTCAAGCGGGTCTGGGTGCCGATGATTGCGATGGGCATCGCCTATATCGTCGGTCCGCGGACTGCATTCCGGTCGATCTATGAGGTTGGCCCTCATTTCCATGCCTATGGCGCTGCGCCCACCATCATCGGGGACTCGGCGCCAGCCTACGTTCGCACGGTGCATCCTGGGCAGTCGATGTATCCGCTGACCCTGTTTGAGGGCGATCCTACAATAAACCTGGAGGAGGTGTGGCGGCATATCGAGTTCGATCCGGATGCGCTGCGCCCGGTCCAGCGCTCGCGGAGGGCCTTGTGATGCGTATCGTCTGGATGCAGCACAGTCCGCGGTCGGCAGGGATGGAAACCTTCCTAGCGTGGATGAGAACCGTATTGTGAGACTGTCGAGCCTCGGATGAGAGCGAACGAACTCTAAAATCCGTCAGATTGGCGTGACGCCCAATTCGGCAAAGACTGAGTCTACCGCCTGCATAGGTTCCTCTTGGCAGTATCGCCTCGATCGAAAAGTTGCTGTAGCATGTTGTGAAAAAGCTGCCGATCCGCTTGGGTCGATTGCTGCCGTCCGCAATGCGCCCTTATCAGCCGTTGAGATCAGACTCGTCTTTTCCTGAAAGCAGAGGTTTCGCTTTGTCAGCGGAACAGCCTGACCTTGGCGACGTTCATTGGACCGGAGTGTGATTTTAATGGCGATGTCGGATAGCGCGTTGCTAGTCACGGTACTTGATCGAGTTAAGCGGGCGGCGAGGGAGCGGATCGCGATGACAGGATCTATGCTGGCCGAAGAGTTAGCCGTCCTCGATGTACCCACATGGAGAGTTGACAGTGCGATCTATTCTCTCGAACACTCCCGGAAACTTGCTGCCGATGAGAAAGGCGAACTGCACCATACTATGCCTCCGCAAAATCGCGGGAGGCCATAAGTGGCAGAGGACCAATTGGCCTTAAGGGACTTGTCCGATTACGGACCAGCCCGCTCTTGTTAATCCAGATACGATAGGCGATGTCCGAGAGTTCATCTGTCCAGACTGTGGGCAGTTCAAGATCACGAACTATGCAATCGCTATGTTCAAAGGCTTGTCGCGTGATGAGAAACTGGAGCGCCTGGAGTGCGCGAAATATGTCGCCGGCGACAACCAGGTCGTCGTGAGCACGGAACACGGTTCGATCGAACCAGATGATGGATTAAGTTGAGGGAAGTTATATTTATATTAGCCGTCTCATCCGTAGCTTGTGCCCCTATGCCCTTCACCGTGGTGCTGGACGCAGAGGCACTGCCCGCTTGGCTGCTGTCGCGATTGTCGATCTTGGTCCTGTCGTCGGTCGCGCTCTGCTTGGCCCTGACTCGTGCGGAACGCTATTCTTGCCCTTGGTGCAGTGATGCGGCTTTCCGCTTCGCCCCGGAAGCGCGCGCGAACCTACGGACCATTTACTTTGGTTCTCCTGGTTGACCCTTCGCCCTCGGACCCCAGGTAACTACCCGTCTCTGCCGTCAGTGAGGGTTGCAATGTCCGTCATCGTCAATGGTTTAAACGTCCCCCTACCGGCTGACCCTCGCGTTTCGGTTCTCGACCTCCTTCGTGAGCATCTTCGCCTAACGGGTACCAAGAAAGGCTGCAACCAGGGAGCCTGTGGCGCCTGCACGGTTTTGCTCGACGGCGAGCGCATCATTTCGTGCCTGACGCTTGCAGTGCAGGCCGACGGCCGCTCGATAACCACGATCGAGGGACTTGCCGACGGAGATCACCTCCATCCTTTGCAGCAGGCCTTTGTCGACCGTGACGGATTTCAATGTGGCTACTGCACGCCCGGGCAAATCTGCTCCGCCATCGGCATGGCGGCTGAATTGGAGCGGGGCTTGCCCAGCCATGTGACCGTCGATTTGGCGGCCACGTCCATTTCGGCCAGTCGCCAGGAACTGGCCGAGCGCATGAGCGGCAATCTGTGTCGTTGCGGTGCGCATAACGGCATCATCGACGCCATCGACGCCACGTTCTTCAGCAAAGAGGCCGCACAGCCCTACCAGCCAGACCTCCCCGAGGTGGCGGCATGACCCCCTTCAACTACTCCCGGGCATCGGATGCGTCCGACGCTGTGCGGCGCGCCGGCGTCGAGGCCGCCAAATATCTCGGCGGCGGCACCAACCTTGTCGACCTGATGCGCGAGACCATCGAGCGCCCGACCGCTCTTGTCGACGTCACCGGGCTGTCGGCCTCCATCGAGGACCGGGATGGCGGCCTGTTGATCGGAGCGGCTGTTCGAAACACTGCCCTGGCGGAACACCGCGCCGTGCGTGAGCAATATCCTGTTTTGGCACGTGCGATCCTGGCAGGTGCATCGGCGCAGATTCGCAACATGGCTACCGTAGGCGGCAACATCCTCCAGCGCACGCGCTGCGCCTATTTCTATGACGATGAAGGATCGCGCTGCAACAAGCGGAGCCCTGGACAAGGCTGTGACGCCGTTGATGGTTTCAATCGCATGCATGCCGTCCTTGGCGCTTCGGCCGCCTGCGTTGCGACCCATCCTTCCGACATGTGCGTAGCGCTCGCTGCACTGGGTGCGATCGTCCATTTGCAAAGCGCGAAAGGCGCTCGCACCTTGCCATTGACGGATCTTCATCGACTGCCTGGGGACCATCCGGAGCTCGAGACCGTTCTGGAAAAAGGAGAACTCATTACTGCGATCGAATTGCCCCCGCTTGGCACAGGCGCGCGATCGACTTACCGAAAGGTCCGTGACAGGGCTAGCTATGCCTTTGCGCTTGCGTCCGTCGCTGCGGTGCTCGAGGTGGAAGGGGACGGCACTGTCAAGGATGTGCGGCTCGCCCTCGGTGGCGTGGCTCACAAACCCTGGCGGGCATGGAAAGCAGAGGCTGCGATCAAAGGCGGCGCAGCCAACGCCGCCACCTTCCGCGCCGCCGCCGAGGCCGAGCTCGCCGACGCTGTGGCGTTGCGCGACAACGCGTTCAAGATCGAGCTGGCAAAACGGACGATCGTGAGTGTTCTCAGCGAACTGTCCGGAGACGTCGCATGAGCGTTTTGGAAGAAGCTGCCAAGGCAGCACAGGGTGTTGCCCAGGGGTTGATGAAAAAAGCCATCGAACTCGCACCCGATAGCTGGATGCCTGGTGGAAAACCGGATCCGCTCATCCATCATCAGCATGGACATGTCGGAAAGTCCGTGTCGCGGATTGATGGTCCCCTCAAGGTCAAAGGAGCGGCACGCTTTGCAGCGGAGTTTGCGCCCTCAAACATGACCTACGCCGCAGTGATGTTCAGCACTATAGCCAAGGGCAGGATCGCATCTATCGACACATCCGCTGCCGTAACAGCACCCGGGGTCATCCTGGTGATGACGCATCACAATGCGCCAGCCATGAAACCGATGCCGCTGTTCATGACCAATGCCAGAGCCGCGGGCGGCGACAATTTGCCCATAATGCAGGACGACCGCATTCACTGGAATGGCCAGCCCATCGCCCTGTTGCTTGCAGAGACGCAGGAGCAGGCCGACCACGCCAAGTCACTTATCCGCGTCTCCTATGAAGTGGAGAGCGCAATTACGTCGTTTGCGGCGGCCAAGGCGCAGGGAACTGAGCCTGGAATGTTCATGGGCGAGAAGATGAAGGTGGAAATCGGCGATGCCGACGCTGCCTTGGCTGCGGCTCCGCACAAAGTGTCTGCCACCTACCGGACGCCACGCCACAACCACAACGCCATTGAGCCCCACGCCGCAACTGTCGCCTGGGACGGCGATGAAC
Organism: Mesorhizobium sp. M0761; assembly: GCF_040320205.1. Classification (NCBI taxonomy): domain Bacteria; kingdom Pseudomonadati; phylum Pseudomonadota; class Alphaproteobacteria; order Hyphomicrobiales; family Phyllobacteriaceae; genus Mesorhizobium; species Mesorhizobium sp. M0761. The sequence goes on along the minus strand of NZ_JAMYPF010000002.1, from coordinate 209,015 downwards.
TGAGGGTGCACGACGCCTCGCAGGCCGTGGCACATACAGCCTGGTCGCTCGCACAGGTCTTCGACATCGACGAGAAACTGGTGCACGTCACCTCGCCCTATGTCGGTGGCGGCTTTGGATCGAAGTGCCTGTGGCAACACCAGGTCCTGGGTGCCGCCGCGTCCAGGATCGCCGGACGTCCGGTACGCATTGCGCTGTCGCGGGAGGGCGTCTACCGCGTGGTGGGCGGTCGCAGCCTGACCGAACAGCACGTGGCGATCGGCGCGCAGGAAGACGGGCGCTTCACGTCTATTATCCATACCGGCGTGACGGTGATGAGCCGCCAGAATGCCTTGCCTGAGCCATTCATTGTCGCGACGCGCAGCGGCTATGCCGCCGACACGTTCAAGCTCGACGTGGAAGTGGCCTACATGGACATGCTCGCCAACACATTCATGCGCGCACCGGGCGAGGCAGTCGGCACATTCGCACTCGAGTGCGCGATCGATGAACTGGCTGTCGAACTCGCCATGGACCCGATCGAACTGCGAATCCGCAATGAGCCCGACAAGGACCCTACCCAGGGCACGCCTTTCTCCTCGCGGCACATTGTCGAGGCCTATCGTGCAGGCGCCGAGCGATTTGGCTGGAACCGGCGAACCTTACCCGGCGCGCGCCGCGAGGGTGAGTGGCTGATCGGCATTGGCTGCGCCACCGGAACCTATCCCTACTACCGCATGCCTGGCGGCGCTGTGAGGATAACCCTGGCCCAGGACGGACGGGCAAGGGTCGCGGTTGCGGCTCATGAAATGGGCATGGGCATGTCTACAGTCAACACCCAGATCGCCGCTGAGCGGCTCGGCCTGGCCCTTGATGAAGTATCGGTCGAATACGGCGATTCCACACTGCCGGGTGTCATTTTGGCAGGTGGTTCGCAGCAGACCGCTGCTATCGGAGCGGCCGTCATCGCCGCCCAGCGCCTGCTGGTAACCGAACTTCTGAAGCTTGCAGGCAATGATTCGCCGCTGGCCGGACTAAGCGCCGACGAGGTGGGCGGGCTTGACGGCGGCCTGGCCAAGCTCGATGAGCAAGATCGCCACGAGAGTTACGTATCCATCCTGTCACGAGCCGGCCGCAACGAGGTGACGGTCGAGGCGCAAGCTCCCATGCCAATGGAATTGCAACACTGGTCAATGCACTCCTACAGCGCGATCTTTTCCGAGGTGCGTGTCAACGTTGTCACCGGCGAGACGCGGGTCAGCCGGGTTCTGGGCTCGTTCGATTGCGGACGCATCCTGAACCACAAGACGGCCGCCAGCCAGTTCCGTGGCGGCATTATTATGGGCCTTGGCCTGGCGCTGATGGAGGAAACCCAGTTTGACGAGCGTAACGGCCGGATTATGAATGCGAGCCTGTCCGACTATCACGTCCCAGCTCACCTCGACGTTCCGCCAATCGAGATTATCTGGACCGATATTCCCGACCCTCACACACCTATGGGTGCTCATGGTGTTGGCGAGATTGGCATAACCGGCACTGGTGCAGCTGTTGCGAATGCGGTTTTCAACGCAACGGGAAAGCGCATTCGCGATCTACCGCTGACACTCGATAAGCTGATGTAATATCGGGCGCCTGTCCACAATTGGCGCGAAGGGGTAAGCACTTTTGCCGGACGCAAACGTCGGCTACTAGCCACCTATCCCGAAAACCCGCCTGTCCGCTTCCGGCCCAAATTGGTCGCGCGGAAATCAGCATTGGCCGATTGACCCCGACCAAAACGCAGCTCCCGCAACTGGCGGCGAACAAGCACGCTGGGTGATCGTCCAGCCGTAATTCGGCGATTGCTTGCGGATGGACATGCGCAAGCTCGTAAGCCGAAACTTTGCGCCTTCGTGCTCGGTCAGGATTGACGCAGAAGGCCGTGGCCGAACGGGCCAACCTCAGTCAGCAATACGTAAGCGGATTGGAGCGAGGCCAGCGGAACCCTGCCGTTGAGACGCTATTCGCTCTCTCCAAGCGTTGGGGGTTAGCCACGTCGAGTTGGTACAGTCGCCAGCCGACTCAGAGTGGCCGCGACGCAAAAAATGGCGTCGTGCGGGACGATGTGCTGTCGTCCTTTGGGCCTTGGCCGCTCGTGGGCCATGCGGCATGCATCGAGCGAGATCCGAGCATAGCCGCTACTATCGAAGAGGATGAGAGAGCTGCGGCTGATACGGCGGACGACCGTCCAATGGTTAAGCGAGCCGAAGACCGACAACACTACTGCCTGACCTGGTTGTCCAACCCAATCGCCGAGACGACGCAAGAGCTCTTCAAAACATGGCTGTTCGTCTCGACCCAGCATAGGTTTGGCTCGGATGGCCACGTCGTGTTCGGTCGCCAGATGTAAGATCGCGGCCTTCAACAGATATCTTAGAGGCTGTGTATCGATACCGTTCGACGCGGCGTGGGCCGCCCCTACTGACTGATCAACCGATTCCAGCAATGCGACAAAAAGATCCTGCCAAACGGGTGGCCGGAAAAGGTTGGCACGCACGCCGAGCGCGAGCCGGATTGCGTTGATGACGGCGTAAATGCCGCAGAGGCCATCAAGTTCGCCTTGGCGAAAGGGGAGAAGTGCGTGATGTGACATCAGGCTTCCTCCCTCGTCGGCTTGGCGGGTCGGAGTGCAAGGCGGCTACAGTAGTGTCCGAGCGGACACCAATGGAGTTCGCAGGGGAGAGTGTCACGAATGTTGTTTCCATTGCAGACGGATAGTTCGTCAGCGGCGCAGAAACGCCAGACCGCGTGCTGCAGCGCTCGTGGCGAGATGGATAGGGTCGGCTCGTCAGCCATTTTTGCTGCGAGGTCGCGCAAGATAAACTCACAGCCGACAGCGCTGTAGCAGCGTTGCCCATAGAGATGGTCAGCTTGATAGGCAGCATGGATGCCAGTCCGGTGAAGAAAGTTATGCACCAGCGAGTCGACGACGACGACTGATGCGCCGACGGCGTACCATCGTTGGCGATCGGGACCAGCGTGGAGGAGGATTTGCGAGAGCATCATGCCGGCAAGCTTGCGTGAGACGCCAACGACTTGCGTGAAAGCCGCCAGAAGCTCTTCGCGTCCGGCGGAGACCGGGTCTTCGCTGGTGTTGGTCACATCAAGCAATCGGTCGATGAAGGCAACCAGATCGCCACGGCAGACGTCGCGGATGAACAGATAGAGCGAGAAAGCTTGCTCGTTGAGGACACCCTTCCTCAATGCCAGCTTCGGCACAGGGCACGTGGCCAGGCTGTCGGGATTAGCGCAGGTCTGAGTTGCCTTGCGATAACGGCAACCGCGATAGCTATCAAAGTCGGTCAGCTTCGGGCAGAGTTCCTGCTCGCTGGAACGTCCCTCCCTGCTGAGCGCATCGGTGACGCCGTACCATTCGGCGTTGCCGTGCTTTTCGATATAGGCGCGGGCGTGTGAGTCACGGATGCCTTGAAGAGCAAATCCGTCGATCAGTGATCGGTACAGCCAGGAGGTATCGGAATTGGCAATTGCCTCTGACGCATCTGAGGATTGGCCGAGCGCCAATGGGTCAATGCCATGATGTTCTGACTGGGCTGGCAGAGAGACCAGCGCTACCACCATAGCTTGGGCGTCATCGATTGTTTTCACCATCGTAATGTCCCGCTCAATATTCATCGGCGCGCATGACGGTCATGACGCGAGAGGTGACGTTTCGGTCGGCGGCATCGGGTGAAAGAAACTGACGTTTCAGGTCGAAATAGTCGATTTTCCAAATGATTTTGACGCCATCGACGGTCATGACGGCACAGTCATGCTCGCCGTTGGGATCGTTCTCAGGCGTGAAAGCATCGAAGGCGGCGATTGCGGCGATGGTCTTCGTTACGGCCGATGCGCCAAGGCCGGCGATACCAGCGGTAATGACAATTGTTCCACCAAGGCGTCGGATCCTAAGGTCGTCGTTAAGTTGACGGATTTTGACCAGGTTTTCATCGAGCATTCCCCGGATCATTTCGATATCAGCCGGTGACATTCCGTTGTCTTTCTTGGTCATGAGGTTTTCCTTTTTTGAGCACGAGCGCAGGCGACCCGGCCGCGATTGCTGCCGAGGTGACGGTCGTTGGATTTTCAGTGGGGGTTAGAGGAGACGCATCAGCTTGCGCTGGGCGGTAGCGTCGCCGTCGATGTAGCCTTGGGTCGTGTTGAGCGACTTATGGCCGGCGAGCTGCTGGACATCGCGCAGCGAACCACCGGCTTTGTGGATCATGCGAGCGGCGTGGGTGATGAAGGTTCGACGGCCCGAATGTGATGAGCAGCCTTCGAGGTTCAAGTTGCCGTAGACGCGAGCAAACCAGTTGACGATGGTTTTTGCGCTCATTCGGTCTCTGCGTTCCGACACGATGACTGGCCCGGTCAGGTCGGCACCGCGAACGAGTTGCTTGAGCGCCTGGCTGATCTCAGGATGCATCGGAATGCGTCGACCGCTTCCTTTCTTCGCCGCCCACCCAGGCAACTCGATCAATGGCGCGATTTTGCCATTCGCTGTCGATACCATCGACCAATCGAGGGCAGCGATTTCGCAGGCTCGAAGGCCAGCACGAAAACTCAAAAGTACGATTACACGATTTCTCAACGGCAGTCGGCTTCGCTTGCTCCAAGTCAGAAGCGCGCGCAGTTCCGACGGCCGCAGCAACTTTGCTGGCTGACCTCGCATGTTGAATTCCTTGTGTGTTTGGTGGCGGTTAAAACGGCCGGCTATCTTCGACAAAGCTCAACCAGTTGACACAACCATAATAGCACATTTACGAGTTAAATGCAACTTAAGATTGCACAATCACCTTTTGGCGGAATAAAGGTGCCTTCGGCGGGCGCGTTCCCGCCGAAGGCAACCGAGGTTCAAGCGCTCGGTGCAGCAAGCGCTACGCGGCGCCGTGATGTACTAAACGACGGCAGGTTCGGCCAATCACGCCACGACAACGTTAAGCGGTCGCTGGAGGGATCGGCGGCAAGGACAACGGCCTCCCACCAGCCGTCCTCGCGGCCGACCGTGGCAAGCACAGTCGAGCCGACGACAATACTAGACCAAAGATCCAGCTGTTGCGCCGGTGCCGTGACGGGAGGCTGGTCGGCGACGCTGCCGGCATCGGCTGGTCGCAGCTCGTGCTCGGTGCCGATCAAAGCCGCGAACTTTTCGTAGACATCGTGTTTTACAAACGCACAGACGACCTTGCCGGCCGGCGACACTCGACCGACCGGTATCTCTTTTGCCAGGACGGCAAGCTCGTCGGTCGACGGGACCACTACGGCGACACGCTGCGCGTGTGCGACAGTAAGAGCTGCGCCAATCGCATCCCCCGCGAACGTGCACGCACGCGGTCTGCCTTCAACGCTACCGTCAAGAATAACGGCAAATTTCTCCATCTCAATCTCCATCTGTTTATTCAGTCACAATAGAACATAACATGAACACGCGACAAAGTCAAATATAGATGTAAATATGACGAATATATGAATGGAGCAGTTCGTCGCAAAACCGAATAACGGTTCCCCAGAGAGGCTAAGCGGTGAAAAAAACCTGATACTGGCTGCTCTGAGCCGAGCGCAAGCTTCCGACGATTTCCGAAACGGAAAGGGGCACTGAAGGCGCCCCTTTCACATGCTCGGGCTTGCGATCGAAGATAGTGATTGAACTAGGGCGCAATCATCCGAGCGGCAGGGAGATGAGGTAGGCGCATCCAGTGGCGTTTCGTTCTGCGCTGCGGCTTGCGAATTTGAGAGCACTGAGCAGCAATTTCTACGTAGGTCAGCGTTTCGGCAGTTGGCAACACGGACCGACTTGTCAACGCGGGTCCCCAACCAACGGCCCGATGCCACTTCACCCGAAGGCTTACAGTACGAGAGATGCAACGATGGGCAAGAGATCGCGAATTTAGAGACTGATCGCGCCGCCAGGCATACTCTCATCTCGTCGTCAGCTCTGGGGCCGGATTCGGAAGGTCTGCTTATGGCGTCCGAAGTACGTTAGTGGGCTTTCGGCGCGTGCGACCGAGTTTGGAATCTAACCCAATAGCAGCCAAGCGGCGTGATAGACTCCACACCTCAGGGTCCATACAATCCGCGCGATTTCCTTCGCTCTAGGTTGCCGCATTGCCAATGGCCGAAGAACGCAATCAGCGTCGCCTTGCCGCCATCCTCGCGGCCGATGTGGTCGGCTACTCCAGGCTCATGGGTCGCGACGAGAGCGGAACCCTATCGGCGTTCAAGGCGCATCGCCACGAACTGGTGGACGCTAAGATCGCCGAGCATCAGGGCAGGATCGTCAAGCTGACCGGCGATGGCTGGCTGGCAGAGTTCCCCAGCGTGGTAAATGCCGTTGCCTGCGCCACCGACATCCAGCACAAGATGCGCGAGCGTAATGCGAACGTGCCGGCGGACAGGCGCATCGAGTTCCGCATTGGGATCAACCTCGGAGATATCATTATCGACGACGACGACATCTTCGGCGATGGCGTCAACATCGCAGCACGGATCGAGAGCATTGCCAAGCCGGGCGGCGTTGCTGTGTCCGGCTCTGTCCGGGACAGTCTCGGCAACAGACTCGCACTGACCTTTGAAGATACCGGCGAGCAGACGCTCAAAAACATCGAGCGGCCGGTGCGCGTCTACAACGTCAGCCTCTTTCCCGACGTGCCGTTCCTGCAGCCCGTTGGAGCAGTTCCGGTCGCCAACGAGAAACCATCGATTGCCGTGCTCCCCTTCAACAACATGAGCGGCGATCCGGAACAGGAGTATTTCTCGGACGGCATCACCGAGGACATCATCACTGAACTAGCCCGCAATCATGGCCTGTTCGTCATCGCACGGAACTCGTCCTTCACGTTCAAGGGAACCGCCGTCGACATCGCAGAAGCGGGGCGAAAGCTTGGCGTGCGCTACTTGGTGGAGGGCAGCGTTCGCAAGGTCGGCAAGCGCGTGCGCATTACTGCCCAGCTGATTGAGGCAGCGACCGGTAGTCACGTCTGGGCGGAACGCTATGATCGTGACCTAGAAGACATCTTCGCAGTTCAGGACGAAGTGACTCGAAGCATCGTGGCCGCCGTTCCGGGGTATGTTGAATCCGACGTCGTGAAAGCATCGCGGCGCAAACCGACTGAGAGCTTGGGCGCCTATGACCATTATTTGCGCGGTATGGAGATCGTCAATCGCTGGCGCAACGATGATATTCCGCAAGCCATGACGGAATTCGAAAGTGCGGTGAAGCTTGATCCAAACTTTGCCCGCGCTCATGCGGCGGTGGGCCATATGCACGTTCGCGTCTATTGGCAAACGCTTGCCCCACATGCGTTGGAAAAAGCAAACCGAGAAACAGAACTCGCCGTGCGGCTCGACGGGGAGGACAGCAGGTGCTTGGGTGTTCGTGGGATGTGCCTTATGCTGGAGAGGAACTTCGACGCGGCGTCGGAAACGTTCCAGCGCGCCTTCCAGCTGACACCTGATGACGCTGATCTCAATGACATGATGGCGTACTATCTACTTTGCACGGGACAGGCGGGCGAGGCTATTGAGAGATCGCTCAAAACTATCCGCGCCAGTCCACTGTTCCTTCCCGCCTCTCTCCGTGAGACTGTGGGCATGGCATTCATGATGACGCGACAGTACGAGGAGGCGATAAAGTCTTTCGCCACTATCAGCAGCCCGTATTATTATATCCACGTTTATGCGGCCGGATGCCTGGCGAAGCTCGGGCGTCCCGATGACGCGCGGGCGCAAGCCCGTTTGGCAAACAAGATCAAACCAGATTGGCCTAGCGTGGATTGGGGCTATCAGTACACAAAAGAAGAATATAGGGAGCACGAGCGCGAACTGGCCCATCTGGCTTTGGATGCTTTTGCGGACCAACGTTGAGTGTCGGTCCGACTCTCCATCGGGTCAATCATTGTTTTGCGCCGGCCTTCCTTTCGGACCTTGAGGTTGCCCACATCAGCGTGCCGCTGCTGGTGCTACGGCCGACAAGCTCGGCATCGACCTGATCTGGTTCGGCATGCTGCTCGGCTCAGCATGCAGAGCAATTTCATGCGTCCGCCCTTCCGCTTTGCGATTTCTGTCTTCGCTCGGTCGCTGCCCGCGCGCCTTAATTCGACCGTCTCATCGGGAGTCAAATCGCGCCGGCAACCACGTGCGCAACTTCCGGACACCAAGAATAGCTCGTACAGTCTAACATTCCTCAGCCCATCGACTCTGGGACCGGTATGGTGGAACAGCAGACGACGCGCCGGCTTTCGGCCATCCTCGCAGCCGACGTTGTCGGTTACTCCAGCATGATGGGAATCGACGAGGCAGGTACCGTTGCGGCGCTGCGGGAGGTTTGGCAGGAGACCTTCAATCCCGCTGTCACCGCGCGTCACGGCCGCATCGTAAAGATGATGGGCGACGGAGCGCTGGTCGAATTTCCAAGTGTGGTGGGCGCTGTGGAATGCGCAGCAGCGATCCAACGTGCGATGGCGCAGCGCAATCTCGTCGCTGGCGCCTCAATTCAGTTCCGCATCGGCATCAATCTTGGCGACATCATCGTTGAGGGCGATGACATTTTCGGTGAGGGCGTGAACATCGCCGCCCGGATCGAGGCCATCGCCAAGCCCGGTCGCGTGTCGGTGTCCGCTTCTGTTCGTGAAAATGTCGGCAACAAGCTCGAACTGGCTTTCGATGATACCGGCGAGCACAGCCTTAAGAACATTGAGCGGCCAATACGCGTGTATGATGTCGTTTTGGACGCTGCTTTGCCCAAGACCGCCGCCATGGCGCACGCTTCGGGGACGCGGACCAAAGGCAGCGTAGCCGTGCTGCCCTTCTCCAACATGGGAGGAGATCCAGAGCAAGATTACTTCGCCGAAGGCATCGCGGAAGACATTCTGACTGAGCTCTCGCGCTTCCGAAACCTGTTCGTGATTGCCCGAAATTCATCTTTCTCATTCAAGGGGAAGGGCCTTGGTACTCAGGAAATCGCAAAGGCACTGAATGTCGAATATATCGTAGCCGGTGGCGTGAGGCGCATCGGCAAACGCGTCCGTGTGGCGGCACAACTTATCCATAGCACTACTGGTCAGGAACTCTGGGCCGAACGCTATGATCGTGAACTTGAAGATATCTTCGTCGTCCAAGACGAAGTTGTCCGGACCATCGTTGTGACGCTCGAATCGCGCCTTCAATTGGCGATGGCCAATGATGCGAGCAAGCGGAACCTCCCTAGCCTAGCGGCCTATGAATGCGTTCAATTGGCAAAAAAGTATGTTGCCCTGCATGATGCTGCACGAGCAATGCCATTTGTAGAGAGGGCTCTCCAGCTAGATGCTGAGTACACCGTTGCTTATGCTATGCGAGCCGCGACGTTCTACGTGCAGTACCTCGAAAACGCGCAAGCGAATACGCTCGACGAAATGGCGGCGGCCTCCCGAACCGCCATCGCTTTGGATGAAGGTGATCCCATAGGGCATGCGCTACTCGGAATGGCCCTGATTCTCAAAGGGCAATACGAGTTGGCAGCGTCTCATCTGGAACGGGCCATCAGCCTAAATCCGGCCAATTCTGTCGCCGTCGCGTATCAGGCAGAGTTGCTCTTGCGAAACGGTGACTTCGCCATAGCGCTCAAGACGATGGATTTGAGTTGCTTCAGCGCGATCCAATTCCGGCTACATGGCATTGGGAAATCAGGGGCATGGCTCTGCTAATGCTGCGACGATATCAAGAAGCGATCTTGGCATTTTCTCGGCAGATCCATCCATTTTGGTACATTCATGGCGACCTAGCGATGTGCCATGCGCGCCTTGGTCACCTAGGTGAGGCGAAGGCGGAGATTGGGAAGCTCATATCGGCAATGCCCGATATAACGATCAGCCGGTATGTCGAAATCGACCCATATAGAAATCAGCAGGATCGCGACTTCATCGTAGAGAGCCTTCGGCTGGCTGGGCTGCCCGAGTAGCGATGCCAGATTAGCGCTCGCGACGTCGTCCAGGGGTCAAGTTTACCGATGCTCTGGCCTCGGGAAAAGGTCTGCGTATGGGTGTCTCTTTTTGGCTTCTAGGGCATCCCTTGCTGATCGGCAGATTGGGCCGAAAGAGAAGTGTCCGCTCCGAGGATTCGACCTTGTTTAACCGACGTTCCAACCCTCGACCCCGCTTCTGCTATGACATCGCGAGGACCGACTCAAACTTATCGGCGAGGCATAGGCGTTCCCGCCGACCCGCGCTCCTGACCGCCATGATAGGGACGATGCTAAAACACCTGATCACGACAGCGTTTTTCTTGGCACTATGTGGCGTTGCCCAAGCTGAGCGGCCATTATCGGTTGCCGCTACCTTATGGAAGAAGACCCAAACGCGACTCCAGCAGGGTGGCTCCGTCGAGTAAAAAGTTGGTCATTCCGGAAAGCCAGCCTTACGAAGGCCTTCGAGGTACATGTCTCGCAAGGCCAGGTCGCGATAGGGCTGGGATTCGACCCAATGGCTCATCCTGAAATGGGGGTTTGTTGCCAGATATAGCGTGGCCTCTTCACGCGCTTCTTCTAACCGGCCGAGCAGCGCCAGGATCGACGCCAATTTAACCCTGGATTCGGTTCGATACGTTGCATCATTCCTCAGAGTCTTCACTGCTTCCTCATACTTACCGGCCGCGGATTGGGCACCTCCGAGTAACCAGAAATACCAGCTCGGCGGGCGCGGATTCAGGCGCAATGCCTTCTCCATGCAGGCGATCGCCTCTACTCCGCGACCTTCATAGATCTTCAGATTCCCGAAGTTTGCCCAAGCATCTGCGTCGTTCGGATTGAGGCGGAGCGAAATCTCGCACTCCTTGGCAGACTCATCCCACTGGCGCTCGATGAGGAGTATGAACGCGAGCACCCAATGCGTGCCAGAATTTTCGGGATCGAGTTCAATCGCCTTTCTTGCCGACGCCATAGACTGTTGACGAAGGGGATTCATCGGATAGTTCCTGAAGACCCAGGCCTCGCACTGACTGATCGCCAACCACCGATAAGCATCCGCGTAGTTAGGATCGAGCGCGATGGCCCGCTCGAACAAGGGTATGGCCGCAACGCCCGCCTCTGTGGAGTGTGCCCATTCAGCCCGCCCCCGTAGATAGAGATCATAGGCCTTCAGGTTCGTTGGCCGATAGCGCTCCTTCAGGTTTGCCGTGGCCAACTTGCCGGCGAGCGCCTCAACAATCTTGCCGACGACTTCGTCTTGAGCCGCGAAGATATCGGCAAGGTCCCGGTCGAAGCGATCCGCCCAGATGTGCCCACCGGCGGGTGCATCGATGAGCTGTGCATTGATCCGAACACGGTCCGCCAGCCGTCGGGCACTACCCTCCAGTACATATTTCACGCCCAGTTCGCGAGCGATCTGGCGGGTGTCTACCGATCTGCCCTTATAGGCAAAGGATGAGTTCCGGGCGATGACGAAGAGCTCGGGTACTTTGGAGAGGTCGGTAATCAGATCCTCCGTCAATCCATCGACGAAATACGCCTGCTCGGCGTCAGCGCTCATATTCACAAAGGGGAGGACGACTATTGACGGCTTGTCGGGCAGCGCGAGCTGCGGCGAAGGCTTCTCCGGAACGAGGGCCTCCTCCGGTGGCGCGCGTCCGGCCTTCGCGGGAATTCCGACCTGCAGCGAATAAACCCGGACCGGATCGGCGATGTTCTTCAGAGTAACCGCGCCGCGATCGTAGATTGCGATATCGAGCCTTGACTTTACCTGCCAATAGGCCTGTTCGGAAAGACAGATATTCCCTGGTTCGCAGATGCCTTCAAGGCGTGCGGCGATATTGACGCCGTCGCCCATCAGGTCGCCGTCGTTCTCTTGCACAACGTCGCCCAGGTGAATGCCGATCCGGAACTCGATGCGGCGATCATCCGGCACCCCGGCATTGCGCTCAAGCATGGCGTTCTGCACTTCGATCGCGCAGCGCACAGCCTCCACGACGCTACTAAACTCGATGAGGCTCCCGTCGCCAGTGCGCTTAACGACGCGACCACGATGAACAGCGACAGTGGGGTCGATGAGATCGCTGCGCAGCACCCGTAGCCGTGCCAGGATGCTATCTTCGTCAGCGCCGGCTAGCCGGCTGTAGCCGACCACATCCGAGACCAGGATCGCAGCTATCTTACGGGCCTCACTCATGTCGTGCTCCCTCCATCCAGTCTGGCACTACTGCCGAGCCAAAGGAAGATAGCTCCGAGCCATTGGTCGCATGATCCGCATCGGATCGATTCCAGTCGTCAGAGACCCGTGTTGGGAAGATAACACCCTGAGACCTGCCCATTGGCGATGTCCGCTTTTGGTGAATGGACGGGACCGCAGGAATGACTGCCGTGAGGCGCATAGCGGACATCAGGTGCGATGCGACGTTCGCGCAACTGACTTGTGGTCAATCGGTGATAGTGGCGCGAGTGCAAGTTGGACGCGTCGTCGCTGATATGACCTGGAACGGTGCCGCCGTGCCTAACGCTCGCTGCGTGCCTTCGGGAAGATGACAATGTCATCGACGCTGCTGCGGCCCGATTTGATCGACTTAAGCGCATATCCAACCACATAGCCGGGATCAGTCTTGATGCGCTTTGCATGCAACCGACAGAGTGGCTTGTCGACAACCACATAGGCCTTCTGGTTGAGCCTGAAGTGGCGGCTAAGCCGTTTGCGGAACCGGCAGACTTTCGGCATCACGATGATGGCATGGAGATGAAGGCCGTCGTTGACCGTGACGGCCGCGAGGCTCATTTTGGCGTACTTGGCGACAGGAAAGTCCGGCACCAGGATCAAGAACGGCAGTAAATCGGGGTCTTTAATGCGTTCGCAGTTCCGCACTACCCGCATGATCAAAAACTTGTAGACCCGCTCGGCTTCGCGCAACATCTGATCGTACTTTGCGCGATGCCCCCCTTGTAAGTGAGTAAATTGCATCGTCACTAGGTAGACGCGATGCCCGTTGCAAAATTTTTCCGCTACCCATTGCGAATAGCCACTGATCATCTGGTGAACAGCTTTGCGGTTATCGTGGTGGTGATGGTCGTTGGGTCTCATTTGGCAATACCTTCCAACTACCGGGCGAGGATGTCCTTCGGCCGGTCTAAGCTGTTTGATTGATGGGCGGCGTGGCGAGCGAGGCGATCCGTCGCTGCTAGCCGCCCATCTATTTTACTGATGGAAAATTAGGATCTACGTTTGCAGGTATAGAAAAAGTGCATCGTTAAGACACCGCTGCTGGGGTGACGTTTCTTGCCCAACGGCTATTGCGCCCGGACGCTCGCGGTTTCGTTAAGTGTTGTCAGCGGCAGCCTCCGGAAACAGCTGTGTTGAACGAGCAATAAACTTTCCCTTGCGGCGTTCGACGGCCACAATGAAACATCCGCCAACCGGCAGCGCCTTGATCCGCTCGACGAGCGTTTCGCTTTTGAACAGCACCCGCACAGTGGGCTTGCTGTGCTTAGTCCGCTCCGGCTTGGGCATACGCAAAGTGGCTGGCACCTCCGAGCTGACCGACCTGTCCTCCTTCCTGGGCTTCTTAGGCTCCATCAAGGTCAGCAGCCTGTACTTGCGCGACTTTTTGTTAAGCCGAGCTGCGACTTCGTCCGCCGGACGTCCGTCGTTATAATGTGCACACAGGAGCGTTGCGTAGCGCCGGGCCGCTCGATAAAGCCCGCTTCTGGTCTCGAAGGCCTGGAAGCCAAAGCGCAGGACATGGCGCATGACATCAAGCGGCTCGTCGTCCAATTTCGGGCGCTTCTTGCGATACAAGTGGAAGAAGGGGTGATTGATAAATCGCTGATAGTGTTCTGCCCGGTTGTTCTCCATTTTGAGGAAAATTTCATACTGATTTTGAAGCCAGCTCTGGTTTTGGATCTCCATCCCGTCTTGAATGAGATCCCAGGCTTGCTGGCCCTTCTCCGCTTCAGCGACCGGATCGAAGTCCTTACGTAGGATCCAGTCTCCAACGAACTGACCATTTTGTGCAATGTTGACAGAATCGATGGTGGTCACTTTTTTGAGGGGGTCTACAGGTTTCTCGGCAACGTAAGACTCCATGTCGCCTTTGTCGTCATGTGGTTGATCAGACATTGTGTATCCTTTGATTAACGTTCGCCACCGGTCGGGCTGCCGCTGGGCTTATGCTTTACTGTTGGGTCGTGGGCGCCGCTCTGCCACCACTGGCGCAGCCTCGTGCCTTGACTATCCCTACACTTTCTGCCGCATTCGGCGCCTGGCTGAGCGTCGAGTTGAAGCACGCAAGATCAGCCCACATCATCAAATGAGGACGGATCGTTCGGAAACTGGGCGATCTTTGCCGCCCACAACCGTGTGATCTCAGCGCGCGCAACTTTTACGATTAAAGGTGTGTCTTCGACGCGCGGCAGATCCAGAAGCCAGTAAGAATCCTTGTCGAAAAGATCAAAAATTTCTGTCTGCCAGCAGCCACGCTCCCAGTTAAAAATGTCAATAAGCCCATTGTAATGTTCGCCAACCATGCCGGAATAGATACCGCAGGCGAAGAGGTCATTCAGTTCCGCATCGACCAGGTACAAAATGACGCACTGCTTATTTACATTGAGCCGGACTTCATAGCCGCCCGCAGCGGTCTGCAACTCGTTCGGTCTGAGGAAGTTCGGGACCTTCGCATGCCGGATCGCGCCCATCAGTCGCGGCAAAATTACCGACAGCGCGTCGTCCACATTGTCGTGCATCGCGAGCCTCTTCTTGAGGCTGCGCATCTCTAAATTGTCATTCATCCCGGTATCGTTCGCTCCCTTCAAAATTCAAATGCCGGTTGGCCTGAACAAGATAGCGAGCGAAGTGACGCCGCAGAATTGCGGTAAGCTTCAATTCCTACTGGGTATCGGTGGCGGGTGGACTCACGCGGGGCAGTTGCCGACGTGACAAACGTACCGCTCTTCAAATCAAGGGCGCAGTGAAACAACCGATTGGACGGACCTAAAGCAATCGTTCCCGTGCGAGCTGTTAGCCAGCGGGGCAAAGTCAATCGGTGGTGGTGGGTGATCGCGACTGCGCAAGGAATCGATCTACGATCGCCGACCACTTGGCTTCTGTCATCGGCCTTCCGCCTTTACGTTTGCTGGGCACGCCGATCATCACATTCGCTATCCAATCCGACGTTGCGCGAATGCCCAACAACCGTTGAATAAGAACTTCGACATCTTTCTTTTTTAAATTTCTAAAGGTCTCTGTATCTAGAATGATGTCGAGCGCTTCGACGACCCTATCGAATTCTCGTTGAGATAACGGCCGCTTTGGAGTGAACTCATCGCGCAGCCATTTGCGAAACGGAGCTTTTTCTATCCAGACTGGCTCGCGTGTCGTGCGCTCCCCTTTCACTCTTTTCACAATCCCGGCACCAAAAACCGCTACACGCTGCCGATTCAGCAAGCCAGCATTTAGAGCGCGTTTTACGCCTTCATCCGAAACCGTATAAGCCGGCACCTTCTTTGGTAGAACGAATGCATCATACAAATGCGAAATCGTGAGGCGGTATTGCTCTAAAACTATGCGAGCTGCCTGGGTGTCTTCGACGGTTCGCTTGGTGAAACGGCGCCGATCTTTAGGATCCAGTGTGAAGAGCCCAAGCTTCCGACTTGCGAATAGTGGCAGGTTTTCAAATCCTGCGAGGTGGCCCCAATCGGGAAACAGAGTGCTCCCGATTGCATCCAACGCGTCGTCGACTCTGATGCCATTGCGCGGCACTCTAGGCCTGTAAGTCCTAAACTTCAGCTTGGGTCGTGTCATGAGTTTGTCCGACATCACTCGCATCCAGTCTAACATAGGCGGTCCTAAATTTCGCGGGGGCGCATGGTTGTCGGCCAAAGGCACATAAGTCCGGTGAGCACACTCGTGGTATTTCACCGCAAATGACGTGAGCCTTATCTGCGACTGCTTTGCGCCTGATTTCGGTCGTTGGGGGCGCGCTGACGGTTTCCTGAAAAGGTGCCTGTCCGTTCAGCCTATTGTCTGGCGAGGAGATCGGCACAATTCGGCATCCGCCATCGTAGCCGTAATTCGTCATCTCTCACCGGGTTGACAATCGCTCCTCAGGCGCCATGCTGCAGTGCAACATGGCTAGCTACGAAACCAGCATCATCAAGTCGTCGCGCATCGTATGCCTGGACGGGCTTCGCGCGCTTGCGGCGATCTGGGTGCTGGTCGGGCACTGCCTGCTTTTGACCGGCTGGCAAATTCCGATCGTCGGCGAGCCGGATCTCGGCGTCGACCTGTTCATCATGCTGTCCGGCTTCCTGATGGTGTTCCACTATCAGCTGCGCCAGGAAAAGGAGCCTTGGCAAAGATCGGAAACCTGGCTCAAATTCTGGACGCGCCGCTATTTCAGGATCGCGCCGCTGTTCTATGTCATGCTTTTCCTGGCGCTGGCGCTTGGCCCCTATCTCTACGATTGCAGGATCATCATCGACGATTTCCTCTCCAGATCGCACCAGGCGCCGGAACGCTACCTCGACGGCAGCCTGAAGAACATCGTCGCTCATCTCACGTTCCTGTTTGGGCTGGTGCCGAACCTCGCCTATCGCACGCCGCTGCCTGACTGGAGCCTGGGGCTGGAGATGCAGTTCTATGCCGTGTTCCCGGCCGTCATGCTGCTGGTGCGCAGGCTGGACTGGATCAGGAGCGCCCTTGTGGTCGCGGCGGCCGGCTGCGTCATCGTGTTTGCGATGCGGCTGTTGTCGATCCATTTTCCGATGCCGTCCTTTCTGCCGCTGAAGATACAGATATTCCTGTGCGGGATGCTGCTGGCCGGAGTCGTGCATCAGAGCCGACCGAGGCCGTTCCTCTATCTGGCATTGGCCATGCTTTTGGCGGCGCTGCCCTTTGGCGGCGACCCGGGGCTGGGCAAGCTTCTGGTGCGTGAAGCGCTTGTGGCGGGCTTCTTTGCGCTGGTTCTCTACCGCATGCTGCCTGGAAGGGCGGGAATGTTGGCGCGAGCGATCGCCGTGACGCTCAGCAACCGGTTCTTCCACCTGATGGGCGAGCTTTCCTTCAGCATCTACCTGATCCATCTGCTGGTGCTGCAGCCCGTCGCGGCGTTCGTCATCAGTGAGTTCGGCCACGAACTGTCGGCGCCGCTGCGCTTCGCCATCGTCGTTGCCGTTGTGCTGCCGACGGTGACGTTGCTGTCCTGGATCACCTACACTCTGATCGAGGTCCCCGGCCAGAAGGCGGGCCGCTTCGTTGTCCAGCGCTTTGGCCGGAAAATTGCGCAGGTGCTCGAGAAGACCGCGGCGGAGTAGGGCGCCAAGCGCGGCGCATAACCACTGACGTTGCCTGCTCCCCCTGAGGGCGTTAGTAGCCCGCAACCGGAACATCACATGTGCTGGTGCATTGCTAGTGAACGCCAATTCGACTGGGGCGCAAAATGCATCGCGCGATCACAAATGCATGGGCAATGGTGCGAGAAGCCGTCGTTGGGTTCGTCAACGACAATGCTCTCAGCCATGGCGCGGCGATCGCTTTTTATGCCACAACATCGTTGGCGCCAATTCTGCTCATCGTGGTTGCAATTGCGGGTCTCGCATTCGGTCACGAGGCAGCCCAAGCGGCATTGTCCGCCCAAATCACAGGGATGATGGGTACAGAAAGCGCAAATATCCTGCAAACCGCACTGAAGAGCGCATCCGAAAAGCCATCCGGCGGCACCTGGGCGGCGGTGATTGGCATCATCACCTTGCTTGTGAGCGCTTCCGGGGTCTTCGGCGAAATACAGCAGTCCTTGAACATGATATGGAAGGTCGAGGCGCAGGGCAGTTCGTTGTCGCGCCTGGTGCGCGCACGTGCGGTAAGTCTGGGACTGGTCACCGCACTTGGCTTCATGTTGCTCGTCTCTCTAGTCGCGAGCGCGGCGATTTCGGCCTTAGGCAACCTCATCAACGCACAGTTGCCGTTCGGGACACTTGTCCTGGCCGTTATCAACGCGGTCGTTTCTTTTGTCCTCCTCGCAGCTATTTTCGCCGCTATCTTCAAGATCTTGCCTGATCGAACCCTGGAATGGCGGGATGTCTGGATTGGCGCTGTTGTAACCGCTGCCCTGTTCACGCTCGGGAAATCGCTTATCGGTTGGTATATAGGCTCCAGCGCGGTCGCGGCCTCATATGGGGCCGCCGGTGGGCTGCTCGTCATCCTGCTGTGGGCTTACTACTCGGCGGAAATTTTTCTTTTTGGTGCGGAAATCACTCGCGCCTATTCCATTCGACACGGCAGCAGGTCCGATCTGGATGCTGTGCTTCACAGTGCTTGACTGCAACACATGCCACTAACTACCAAATCGACTAGGCGCGCGGCGCACCGGCCGGGGCTTCGCCACATCACCCATCGGCGCCGCATCACCGAGCAGGGCACGCGAGCTGGATACGGTCGACACCATATAATGAGTGCAAGTGCGCTGGTTGGTCAAACCATGAGGGTCACAGTTTGAGTTGCGAAAGACGCGGTTCAGCGGCGACGCGGACGGCGCTTGCGTATCGGCTTTGTACTCGCGCGCCTGCCGTCCGGCGCCTTCTTGGCGGCAGCGGAGCGGTACAGGTTCATGAGGTCAATCAGGAGCCGAACAATGGCAATCGCAGTTGCAGCATCGAGCCAGCCCGCAATGCTTTTGAGCATCGGGATTGTTCTCCAAGCTTACGACGTGAAAGCGGTCGAAGGACCGGGGCGGCAGTGCTCCTTCGCCTGGTTTAGGCGAGGACTGCCACCCATTCGTTGTGGCACTCAGTTGCCAAGCAACATGACATGAAAAAGGCCTCCGAAGGAAGCCTTTGGATGGTGTGAGCGAGAATCTCCACCTAACAAATTATCCCACATTTTGTGCATGCAGCGCAAGCCGTTCGCTTGACCAAGGCGCGCTTGGCGACTTGATGCTGCTTGGCAGCGTGACCGTCACCCCGGCTCTTCGGCCGCAGCCGATGGTCGCTGTCGACACTTTCAGCAGCCGCAATGCGATGTCATTGTTGGCGCCGAAAACCACCGCTTCACGGCGCCTCCGTGAAATGGATACTTGCAAGCACCAAGCGCAAGCTCATGAGGCAGAGGGTGTCGGAGCGGGGTCTCATAGTGTGAAACGCCGAACGGATCCCGGGTCCCTGGAAGGGCGGCAGCAAAGGTTAGAGAGCCGCACTTCCAGGGAGGCTGGATCAATAGTCGTTGTTGTAATAGCGATCATCGCAAGGCGCCGTGTAGATCCGGCCGCGGCGGTCCTGGTAGCGGCAAAGCTGTTCGCCGCGGCGCTGCGGCGTGGTCGACTGGCCGATGACAGCGCCGAGCAAGGCACCGCCGGCGGCACCCACGACCGTGCTTTCGGTGTTGCCGCCCAGTGCTTGGCCGGCGAGGGCGCCGACACCGCCGCCGATGAGTGCGCCTGTGGTTGCCCTCTGCTGCTGTTCGGTCTGGGTCGCGCAGCCTGCAAGTGCTGCAGTCATGAGCACGGCGCCAATAGTTTGTCTGATCATCATCTTGGAACTCCTTTGGAGCCCCAAACGCGGATCGGGGCGAATGGTTGCCAGTTGCTGGCGCAATGCGGCCAAACGGCGGCACGCCCGCTCACGAAATGAGACGTGGTTTCTCGGGCCTTGAAGACAATGGTTGCCAAAGCGGAAACGCCTTGCACGAACCGGGCGATCGCGCCTCGGTTTGAATCCGCTTGAGGAGCAGCTAGGCTGGCTCGTTGCGCATCGCCTTTTGCGCGGCGGCGATCAGGAATCCAGATCGGCTGTAGCCATGCCGTTCCGCATATTGATCGATTGAGGACATCTTCCGGGATGGTGACGTTGACGCGCACGACCTTCTTCGCCTCGGCTTTCAGGGCAACCAGGACGGCGACCCGGTTGAGATTGTCCTTGTCCGACATAACATCTTCCAGGGATGATGACTCGGGAATGGCTTCGCCATCCTCGACAAGGCCTTCGAGATGGAAGGCCAGGGCCTCTTCGGCCATGGCGCGGGCGTCGGCCAGGTTGGTGCCGGCGGTGGCCACGCCCGGAAAATCGGGAAAGGATACGCCGAAGTCGCTGTCCGCTTGCTTGTGGATCAGTCCGATATAGTGACGCACGGGTCGGTTCCCCCAAGGAGCGGCTTCGAGGCTCGATCAGACTATCGAGCCATTCGACACAAACTGTCGAGGTATTCCTAATGGGACCGTAGGAAGCTGCCTAGTAGGTTGGGCATGCCCCAGGCAGACATTGCCTGGGCAACGGTCGAGAGTGTGGGGAAAGTGCCAAAGTTAGATGGCGGGAACCAGACTGTGCCTAGAGTTCGCGCCGCGCAGTACGTGCGCATGTCGACGGAACACCAGACCTACTCGATCGACAACCAAGCGGATGCCATTCGCGACTATGCCGATATCATGGCTTACGACATTGTCGCCACTTACGAGGACCTCGGTCGCAGCGGTTTAAACCTTGGAGGGCGCCCCGGTCTTCAGAAGCTGTTGGCCGATGTCGAAAGTGGGCGAGCCGATTTTGAGACGGTTGTGGTCTATGATGTAAGCCGTTGGGGGCGTTTTCAGAACATTGATGAAAGCGCAGCCTACGAATACCGATGCCAGATGGCCGGCGTCCGTATCGAATTTTGCGCCGAGCAATTCGCAAACGACGGCAGCATCGGGTCAGACGTCCTCAAAGCAATCAAACGGAGCATGGCTGCCGAGCAGAGCAGAATGCTCTCGCAAAAAGTCTTCATCGGCCAGGCGAGATTGATCCGGCTGGGCTTCCGGCAGGGCGGGAAGGCCGGCTTTGGCCTGCGGCGCTTGCTTGTCGATCAACACGGCCGCTCAAAAGGCATCCTTTCATCCTACGAATACAAGAGCCAGCAGGCGGATAGAATAGTTCTGGTGCTCGGCCCGCCTGACGAGATTGCGACAGTGAAGTGGATCTTCAGTCACTTTGTCAGAACACGCAAGACAGAGCTGGAGATGGCAAGACTGCTCAACAAGCGCGGCGTGCTCAGCGATTTGGGGCGACCATGGACGCGGGAATCCGTGCACTCGGTGCTGACCAACGAAAATTACATTGGCAACAGCGTCTGGAACAAGCATTCGGCCCGGCTGAGAAGCCATCAAGTCCGAAATCCCCCGGAACAGTGGGTGCGGGTGGAAAACGTCCTGGAGCCGATCGTCGACCGCAAACTGTTCGACCGGGCGCAGATCGTGCTCAAGACCATCTATCGCCACATGACCAACGACGAGATGCTGGCCGCTCTTAGGGCACTTCTGGCTCGCCGTGGCGCCTTGTCGTTGGCCATGATCGACGCGGATCCCGGGTGCCCGCCGGCCCAACGCTACCAGTGGCGTTTTGGAACCATTATCAAAGCCTATGAACTGATCGGATACGAGCCATCCAAAAACTACCGCTTCATCGGCGTGAACCGGCACCTGGAATCAATGAGGCTGCAGATTATCCGGGATCTTGTGGGCGCGATTGATAAGCAGGGCGGGGTTGCTGCCCATGACATGGCGATGGACCTCCTGCGGATAAACGAGGAGATCACGGTGGCGATTACAATGGGCCGATGCAGGGTTTCCGGCTTCGGCTATCCACGCTGGTTTTCCAAGGCCGATAAACGGCCACTACCCGACATTTTCGTCCTGATCCGTATGAATCCCGGCGACCTGACCATTCGGGACTATTTGATTGCGCCTGCCCACGAGATCGCGGGTAAATCGGAACTGCATGCCATCAATGGGATACCCCTGGACAGCTATATTTTTCCCACGCTCGACCCCATTATCAGGTTGGCAGAGCGAGAGCCTGTCGGAGGCGTGGCTTGGTAGTCAAGCGCTTAGCCAAGGACGCCGCCTACCGTGCGTTGGAAAACGGTGGCGACAGACATGCGAGCAATATTGTTGCTGGCGCATTAGGGTCCAAGAAGAGGCTTCGTTCACACGAATTTTTGGCGACCTACGATACGGAATGCAAACGCATGCGCGATTTCGTAACGCAAGCGGCAAAGTCTGAACAGAGCCTAGACCGGATAGTAGCGGCGCTCCACCTGATGATGCGCGACAAGCAATTCTGCGCCACGCTGGTGTCCGAGGGCTTCAGGACAATGCCAAGCCTACTGGCACATAGGTTGCGTGGCGCGACCCGCGAGCCGCAAATGTTCTGCTCTCCCGGAAAACCCGCTTCCGAGACAGGCGAGAACCGGAAAGCCGTTAACGGAATTTGCCCTGATGTCCTCGACCTGCTTCGGGACGCGCCGGTAAAAACAAAAATCTTCGGGTTGCTCCAGAAGGTGCTGCCAGCCAGGCAATTGGAGATTGCCCGGCTGATGGTGGCGATGGACCGGGTCAGGATCACCTACGCGAGACTACTCGTCGCTCTGACACCGCAAGCCCTGCTGGTCGAGGGTTTTAATCTCTCAACGATCACCACACAGGCGGAAGACCAGCGCGGCGCGATGGTGCTCGATGTCGGCGCGGTAAGCCTTGCGGTTCTCAGCGCCGCGGAACGTCATGGCCAGGTGGGCCTGGAGCTTGTCGCAGCCAACCGCTTTTTCGACCGGTTGATGGATAATTCCAGAGTGGTGCGGTATCTCGCCCGGACCTTTCCGGGGCATTTTGAAGAGTTTCACAGCTTCTCGATGCCATGCCTCGAACAGGGGCGCTAGATGGTCGGACGTCAACTCCTATAGAAACCGATAGCCGTCGCCGGGACGCAAACAACAGAACCAATGTGACTTCTGTCTATGCCTCGAAAAGCCAAACCCGCCGAGCTTGCCGCAGCCAGAATGCTCGCAAAGCGATTTTCGATCGGCTCTCGGCCGCGCGGAATCGCTGTCATGTCTTCGGCAAGCCGGCCCGGTTCTTGCTCATAGCGGGTTGATCGGCCCGACTAGGCCGGGATGCGTCGTTGGGCAACTTGTTGACGGCGCTGGTGTTCACCTCACGCCCAACGCGATTGAACTGCAGCTGACCGTCGATGTCGTGGCTGAGAATGTCCTTGAGGCTGTCCTTGGGCGTCGCCGGGTCCAGCCAGGCGTCATAGTAGGCCGGGTCGAGAATGAGAGGCTGCCGATCATGCAACTGCTTCATCGGTTCTGCGGCAGGCTCGGTGATGATGTTGCAGCTGGTTATGTCGAGATTGGAATTGTAAGCCCAAAGCCCGGCGAACGAGAAAGGCGGGTGGCCTGGCTGGTAGATGTGCCAAGGGTCTTTCTTGCCGTCCGCTGGCGATATCGTCCACTCGGAGAAGCCATCGGCAGGGATCAGGCAGCGCTTGGACTTGTAGGCGTCGCGGAAGGCGGGCGCTGTATCGATGCCCTCAATCCTCGCATTGAACATAGCCGCCTTGGGCATTTCCTTTGCCCAGAAAGGGACCAGCCACCAGCGCCCTTCACGGAGCCTGTGGTTGCCATCCTCACCGGCAGTGACGAATGGGACATCCTGAGTCGGCGCGATGTTGTACCGGGGCTCGTCGTTGCGGCCCGTCTCCGCCGGCGCAGTCAGGCGGTAGAGCCGGTGGATTTCCGACCACGACAGATATTTGGTGTAACGTCCGCACATCGCTCTGCCTCAGTTGCGCAGGAGTTCAGGCACGCTGAGCGGGCCAAGGTCGGAATTCTCCTATTCTCGTCGCTGCGGCGCCAGACGCCGCGTATCTTGGCGGCGGTGACCGATTGATTGCCTTCGCCAGTAGCCTTGCGGAAGGCTCTGGGCGACCACAGAGTTCCCCTTGGTGTGCGCCGTGGAGGCAAAAAGGGCAAAGTCGACGACGATCATGCCAAGTCCCTCTCACTGCGGACTTAGCAAAGGCTCTCGCAAGGAATGCCGTCCTTGTCGCGGTCGAGCTTGCCGCCCCAAGAGCAGTTGGCCAAATACCAGTTCGCCTCGTTGCATGAGCTGATCTGGGGACAGGTTCGCCGTGGCTGACAAGAATAGCTCTGCGCCACCTGCCCATTACGCATGATACCGAGTGGTTGTTTTGCTGACGGCCTGGTGGTGCCGTTCGCATGCTCGGCGCGCCAATCCCATGGCGCCTGAAACGCTCCAGCCCACAGACCGACCTTCGCCGCCTGGGCCTTCGCCTGCTGTCTTGCGTAGGCTCCGTGGCTGTAGCGCGGCCAATCTAGTGCCAAGCCCCGCTCGACAAGCCAGCTCTGGACGTTGCGACCGTCGGCGCGATCGCAATCCCCAACAAGCCGGCCGTACCGGTCTCGGTTAACAAAGCTGCAATACAACGGACGCGATGCAGCCAGGAACTCGTCCAAGGCTTGGGCAGCATGGCGCCCGCAGGCGTATTCGAAGCCCTTAGCGTCTTCGCAATATTGCTTACTCTCGGGCGCATCGATGCCGTTGAAGCGGATGCGCTGTCCGTGGATCTCGATCGTGTCGCCGTCGATCACAGACGCGACACCGGCGATCGGCGCCGGCTTCGAGCCGAACCAATTCGATGCATTGATCTCTGGCAAACTTTCGCTGTGCTGGATGGCGGTTTGCGCGACCAGAGCGCCAGCCGCTACCGCAGTCACCAAAATCAGGCGCCGCGGCACATTCGCCCATCGGTGCGCACGGCTATCTTTGGCACCGGTTCGCCTTCGCCAGCGATCAGATCGATTGTCGTATCGGTATTTGTCCACGCCCTCATCCCCGCAGAGAGGATGCGACTGTTTCAACGAAGAGTCCAGAAGACGAGACGCGCGGAATGCTAGCCCCGAAGCCGATGCGTGCCGACGCCCCCTCGACTTCGATCTCGGTTAAGGGGGTTCGATGACCTGTTGGGGTGCATTCGGCTGTCGGGCCTGACCGGCGCGCTCCCGAAGGTGCGTTCACGCGGGAAAACCGGCCTTTCTGAAGCCTGACGTGAAAAGCTCGAGGTCGACTTGGTGGGCGAACGGGAGACGTGAAATCAGCCGGATAGTCAGGTCGTGTTTCCTTATCAGTGCTTCCTGAACTTCAGCACGCGCCTTCTGCGTCTCGCCCAAATGAGCGTACGCCGCTGCGAGAAAGGCATGAATGAAGAATTGGTCGCCGGCCTTCTGATACGAACCGACGGCCTCCGAGTACCTTCTTAGCAGAAAGAGGGAGCTGCCCTTCACCTCCCAGAACCATATTGGAGGTAACGGGTCGCGCAGCAGCGCAGATTCAAGCACGTTCAGCGCGCTCTCGGCCCGGCCGCCGTAGTTGAGCCAGCTTGCGTAGTCCCCCGCTATGTTCACGTCCAACGGGTTTAATGAGCGCGCTTGCTCGAAATGCACTCCCGCGTCGCTGTGCTGGCGCATGTGCGTAAGCACCAGGCCCATGCTCTGGTGACAGACGCCATCGCTCCTGTCGAGAGCGAGCGCCGTTCGTGCCGAGTCCCAGGCGTTCTGTAGCGTCCGCGGATCGTTGTCGTACCAAAATCTGCCGACGAGCGCCTGCGCGAGGAAGGCGTGGCCTTGAGCGAACGTCGCATCGAGCTCGACACACCGGACGAATAGGGGCTCGGCCATGTCCAGTTCATACCGGTAGAACTGTGCGCGCCCCTGCAGGTAGCAGTCGTATGCATCCCAATCGGCCGGAGGCTTGCGTCTGGTCCTGCTCGTCGAATCGGCCTCCGCCTGGCCTTCGACCATCGAGGCGATGAGAGCCGCAACCTCGTCTTGCAATGCGAAGATGTCGTCGAGGGCCCTGTCGTACCGTTGGGCCCACAGGTGGGTACCGGTGGAAGCGTCAATCAACTGTGTGGTGATCCGAATGCGATCACCGAGCTTTCGTATGCTGCCTTCGACGAGGTAGCGAACTCCGAGTTTGCGATGGACTTCGGCAATGTCCAATGCCGGATAGCGAAACTGAAAAGATGAATTCCGCGCGATGACAAGGAGGGAGCGGAACCTGGCCAGCTCCGTAATTATGTCCTCGGTTATGCCATCGCTGAGATACTGCTGGTCCTGATCGCCGCTCAAATTGGCAAAAGGCAGGACCGCAATCGACGGCTTGCCGGACCCTGGTATCGGTCTGCGGGATGCGCTCGCCACCGGCTCGACAGTCCCGGTGAAGCGGTAGCCGACGCGAGGCACCGTGGCGATCCACTCGCCGCCGTTGTCAGCCGGACCGAGTGCCTTTCTCAGTGTCGCTATTTGGACCGTAAGGTTGCCTTCCTCAACGGCGGTTCCCGGCCAGGCAGCGTCCATCAGTTCGGCCTTGGTCAGGATCTCGCCGGGCCGGGCCGTAAGCGCAGCAAGCAGCGTCAGCCCACGATGCCCAACAACGATCGGGATCTGCTCTTTCAGGAGCGTCCCGACGTCGGGATCGAGTACGAACGGACCAAAAGCGATGCGTGTCCCCTGCATCTGGGCATATTAGACGTTCCGGCGGTTTTCGGAACAGTGTCGGCACCCCTTTAATCCCGGGGTCGCTTTCGAGGCCTATGCCCAGAACGCGGCCACCTGTCCATCGATTAGAAGATAGCGATCGGGCGCTGGCCGCTGCGCGCGAATGTCCGGAGTGGCTACCCCGACTGCGTATTGGCCTGCGCCGCTGATCAGAGATAGGGAACCGCAGAACTGACCGGAGCAAGGCTGGCGGTAAAGCATTGATATTGCTGTTGTGAATCTAGGGATTTTGGGAGGTACTCCCCAGCTTCGGAGAAAGATGGGCATTCGGAGAGCAGTTTGGGTGGGAACGTTGTGTCCGCTCTCCCCAGCTTTCGGCCGCACATCCCGCAAACGCCGGGCTTCCGGGAAGCCATGAAGGGATCGGAGAATGGTTAGGACCTCGAAGGTGGTAGAGGATCAAGAGTTCGAACCCTCCGACAATATCTGCTTTTTAAAGAAATCAATAAATTTCCGCGTTTTCAGCGGCAGGTAGGCGCGCGAAGGATAAGCGACCCATACGGCACTCTCCTGCGCCCCGACGCTGATCTTCCAACCAGGGAGGAGTTGGACAAGCCTTCCGCTCTTGATGTCCTCATCCACCGACCACTCCGGCAGCAGCGAGATCCCGACGCCGTCGCGTACCAACTGGCGAAGCGCCAGTGTGTTGCTGGTCCTGATCTTCGCCGGCACGGTCAATTCGATATTTTCGAGATCCCGCCTGAACAGCCACAGCGGCGTTTGAGGTGAATTCGTGGTCGGCAAACAGACATGCGCACCAATGTCTTCTGGCCGATCGACTGGAGGCACTGAAGACAGATATTCTTTCGACGCCACCAAACGACGCTCGATTGTCTTTAACTTGGAGACGATGAGGTCGCCGGTCGGACGCGGCCCGAGACGCAAGGCGACGTCGACCTGCTGGGCAACGAGGTCCACCAAAGCGTCCGAGAGCAGCAGATCAATTTCAATGCGCGGGTACTGCGCGCAGAATCCGGCCAGCAGTGGCGCGACGACCGCTTCGCCGTAGGCGTTTGAGGCTGTAACGCGCAACATGCCGCTTGGCTGTTCGACGGTGGCAAGCGCTGCTTCGCGGGCCGCCGCAACCTCGTCCACAATAGGCAGGATGCGAGACAGGAAAATCGCTCCGGCCTCTGTCAACGACAGTTTCCGGGTCGTTCGCTGGAACAGTCGTGTCCCAAGCTGTGCTTCCAGTCCAGCTATCCTGCGAGACAATGTCGATGCCTCGCTGGCTTCGGCCCGCGCCGCAGCCGCAATGCTGCCAAGTTGAGCGACGCGGCAGAATGTCTTGAGGTCGTCAACGTCCATTCTTGCAAAATTGGCATGAATATCATGCCAAATACAAGCATTATCTCTCAGTCATCATCGTTTATATCGATACAACGACAGATAGCCGAGCCTTCCAAGGAGAGATCTATGAAGTGTGAAATCAAACGTGTCCTGTTCGGCTGGCCGCTGGCGGTGACGGCAGTGGCTGCGTTTTTGCTCGCCTCTGGGGCGACCGAAGCCGCGTCCAGCAAGCCCACCATTGTTCTGGTTCACGGTGCGATGGCAGACAGTTCGTCTTGGAATTCAGTGATCCCGATTCTCTCTCGCGATGGCTACACGGTCGTGGCAGTAGCGGACCCGCTTCGAAGCGTCTCTGGCGATGCCGCAGCCGTTGCCAGCGTGGTGGAGAGCATCGACGGGCCTGTTGTGCTGGTTGGCCATTCCTATGGCGGGTCCGTCATCACAAACGCCGCGCTTAACGGCAAGAATGTCAGGGCGCTGGTCTATGTCGCCGCATTCGCGCCTGACAAGGGCGAGAGCGCCTTCGCTTTGATCAGCAAGTTTCCGGGTAGCGAGCTTGGCGCGGCTCTGGCCAAGCCAATTACGCTTCCAGATGGCAGCCTTCAGTTGAGCGTCGATCCGGCAAAATTTGCCGGACCCTTTGCCGCCGACCTGCCTATGGAGCAGGTGGCGCTGCTGGCTATTACGCAGAGACCTGTTGCCGAGACCGCGCTGAAGGAAGCTTCAGGCGCGGCCGCCTGGAAAACCCTTCCCTCCTACTTCGTCTACGGCTCGGCAGACAAAAGCATCCCTCCGGCTCTGCACGACTTCATGGCGAAGCGTGCGCACGCGCGCGAAGTGGTGGTCGTGCAGGGTGCATCGCATGTTGTCATGCTTTCTCATCCGGCAAATGTTGCTGAAGTGATCGAGGAGGCGGCGCAGGCCCATTGAGCGATCACCGTCACCTGAATTCAGGTCTCTACCTCATTTGCGGCGCCAAACTGCGCCAATTGCCATCAAGGACAGACACATGACGAACTTTCCCATTCACTCCATCGAAACGGCGCCCGGAGCTTCCAGGCCGGCACTTGAGGCACTGAATTCAGCCTTCGGCTTCATTCCAAATATCGCCGGCACGATGGCAACCTCGCCTGTGCTTATCGGTAGCTTGACCGACCTCTTCGCGCGGGTACATGGCGGGAGCTTCAGCGAAGCGGAGATCCAGATCCTGCTTTTGACAAATGCAGTCACCAACAAGGCAGAGTGGGCTGTGGCCTTTCACTCCTATCTGGCGATTGCCGAGGGGGTCGGCGCTGAATCTGTCACCAGCATCAGAGATGGCGCTCTACCTGTGGACGCCAGGCATGCGGCTCTGGCGAAACTCACGCGTACGCTTATCGAGAGGCGCGGTGGGCTCAGCGAGGTGGATAAGCGCGAATTCCTCGATGCGGGCTTTGATGAGAGCCGGTTGCTGGAGGTGGTCGCCGTTCTTGCGGCGTCTACGATCACCAACTACACGTCCAACATCACCCAACCGCCGCTGGAGACCCCATTTCAGCCGCATGTCTGGCAGACAGGTAGGGGCTGATCCGGACAGTATGCGGTCGTGCCGGGCGCGTTCGATGCATTGGGCGCGGAGGCAAAGACCATGTAACGCCAGGACCGAGTAAAATTTGCCACGCGGCCGTCATCGAGCTTTCCATGTTGCGTGATCTAATCTCAGCTATGCCAGGTGGCGTTCATCAATCAGCTGATGGTCGGTTTCAGACGTTCGTCTGCCGACCCTTTCGTCTGCTATCATTCTCCGGCGGCCAAAAGCCGACCTTCCGCTTCCGGCCCGTTCCAGCCGTCAAGGTGCCGGCCGGTAAGAGCGCCCGCTAAACTTGGTCGTCAAAGCAGCGTATTCGTCAGTTGACAAGGCAAACTTCGCTCGATGACCGTGAACTCGAACGGCAGCTTACCGACGAGCGCTTCCTAGAAGCAGACCGTCCGGATACGGCTCCGAAGCTGCCGGACCGCTTTGCGGGTCATCTCAGTCGTAAAGTTGCATTTTCGTTGCCGGGAAGCAGACATTTTCTGCAAGGCGCTTCGAAGGGTTGGATAGGCTAGGCTCACGCGGACCTAGACCAGGCGAAGTTTATCTCGAGCGATCTGCCACGCCGATTCGACATGTCGCCGTGCCGCCGCTTCCGCTTCATCGGGCTTGCGCGCCCTTATCGCATCCATGATCTCATTCATCTCGGTGATCGCCGCTTCGCGCCGGTTGGTCGAGACGATGGTCATCGAACGAAGCTGGTTGATGCGGACATTCAGCCCGGAGACGATTTCCCAGGCGACACGCTTGTCGGCGGCCTCGAACAGCGCCTCGTAGAATTTGGTCGTCGCCCGCATCACCGCAGGCGGCGTCGCCGACGCCCACGCATCGAACAAATCCGCCAGCGCCCCTTCGAGCCTTGCCAACTGCTCGCCGGTGGCCGACAGGGCACAGGCTCGGGCCGCGATGCCTTCAAGCAGAGCCCGAAGCTCGTAGATCTCGTCGGTACGGCCGAGGTCCGGCCTGGCGACGGCCGGCCCATGCCCAGGGATCATCTGCACGAGCCCCTCTGCCTCCAGCTGCCGCAGAACCTCACGCACGACGGAACGGCTGACGCCGAGCTGGTGGCAAAGCGGCCGTTCGACGAGCCTTTCGCCAGGCTGGAAATGGAAATCCATGATCGCTTCGCGCATGCGCTCCAGCGCCAGGGTCCTCAAGGTCTTGGCGCTGCGGTCGATGCGAAGCGTGTCGTCTGGCATGTATGCCTCCTGCGCCGCTACCAAAACAGATTCGACGCCCGGTTGACAAGGTACTTGGCGCTCCATATCATGGTATACCATAAGATGACAACGGACGTCCCGAGCATTACCTACCGAGGAATCGATGCAGCCCGCCATTCGTAAGATCGTGACTTATACCGAGAACACGCTGATCGAAGGCGGCAAGGCCGCCCCCCGGCCGCTGCGCCTTATCGGCGTCGCCGCGGTGCTGACCAATCCCTGGGCCGGTCGCGGCTTCACCGACGATCTGTCGCCCCAAATCCGAGCCTGTGCGCCGGTGCTGGGGGAGATCCTGACCCGCGAGATCGTTGCCGTCGCCGGTTCCGGCGAGGCTATCGAGGGCTATGGCAAGGCCGCCATCTGCGGTACGTCGGGCGAGATCGAGCATGCCTCGGCGCTGATCCACACACTCCATTTCGGCAACCATTATCGCCGTGCCGTCGGCGCCAAGACCTACCTTGCCTTCACCAACCTGCGCGGCGGGCCAAACACGCCGATCATGATCCCGCTAATGGACAAGAATGACGAGGGACGGCGCTCGCATTACCTGACCGTTCATTTCCAGATCGGCGATGCGCCGGCGCCGGACGAACTGGTGGTCGCGCTTGGCGCTTCGATCGGCGGTCGCCCGCATCACCGCATCGGCGACCGCTATCAGGACCTCAAGGAGCTTGGGGACGTGCATGGCTGATGCTTCTGCATGGGCTCGACAGGGCACGGCGCCCGACGGCACCGGCTTCATCCGGGCCGGTGTCGGTACCCCAGTGCTGTTCATCCATGGTGTCGGCATGAACGCTGCGATCTGGCAGCCGCAGCTCGAGCGCATGGTTGGCCGCTTCGACGCGATCGCCATCGACATGCTCGGCCATGGTCAGTCGCCGCTGCCACCTCAAGATCCGGAACTGGCCGATTATGCCGACCAAGCCATTCGCCTCCTCGACCATCTCGGCCTCGACAAGGTATCCGTCGTCGGCCACTCGATGGGTGCACTCGTTGCTCAGGAACTCGCGCTGCGCGCACCGGAGCGCGTCCGCCGCATCGTTTCCCTGAATGCCGTGTTCCGGCGTCCACCTGAACTGGCCGAAGCCGTTCGCCAGCGCGCGGTCGCGCTCAACGGCCGCAGCGATACGGCCGGCACGGCACGGACTATCGCCCGCTGGTTCGGCGATCCGGTGCCGGCCGAGTTGGAAGCGGCAGCGCAGAAGACGGCATCCGCACTGAGCGCGGTCGACCCGGAAGGCTATGCCCGCACCTATCTCCTGTTCAGTCGTGCCGACGGCGATCATGCTGATCGCCTGCCGACGCTGGCCGTGCCGGCCCTGTTCATGACCGGCTCCGAGGACAGGAACTCTTCACCGGCAATGTCAGCCGCGATGGCACGCCTGGCGCCGCATGGCCGCTGCACGGTACTGCCAGGTGAGAAGCACATGATGGCGGTCGCGGCACCGGACCTCACCACGCGCTGCATCGTTGACTTCCTCACAGAGGACGAAGCGACCGAACAAGACGGCCCTGCGGAAGCAAATACCGGGTTCGACAGCGGCGAATTCCGCCGTGCGCTTGGCTCCTTCCTCACCGGCGTCACCATCGTCACCACGATCGGCCCCGAAGGCGAGCCGCGCGGCTTCACCGCCAACTCCTTCACCTCGGTGTCGCTCGATCCGCCGCTGGTGCTGGTCTGCATCGCACACAAGGCGCTTGGCCATCCCGTCTTCGCGACATCGAAGAGCTTCGCCATCAACGTTCTCAACGAGGGTCAAAAGGCAGCGTCCGGCATCTTCGCCTCGAAAGTGGCCGACAAGTTCGCCGCCGTTGCCTGGCGGCCGGGACGGACCGGCAGCCCTGTGCTGGACGGCTCCGTCGCGTCCTTCGACTGTGACATGGAGCGACTGGTCGAGGCCGGCGATCATTCGATCCTCATTGGGCGCGTCCGCGATTTCGAGCACAATTCCTCGCAGCCGCTCGGCTATTGCCGCGGCGCCTATGTCGCACCCGGCCTCAGCCAGGACGCGCTCGCCGCAACCCAACCCGGCACCGATGTTGGCGCCATCCTCGAAAATGGCGGCCGGATCCTGTTCGTGGAAACCGCGGACGGTTTTGAACTGCCGCGTGGCCGGGGATTGGGCTCGGCCAGCGACGGCAAAAGCCTGCGAGGGCTGCTTGCGGCGAAAGCCATCGAGGCTCAGCTCGGCTTCCTTTTTGCCGTCTGGGACGATGCCGGACCTGTTTCACGCACGCATGTCTACTATCGCGGCACGTTCGACGTGCCCGCTTCCAGCGATCGCGGCATCCGGCTGATCGAGATCGACGCGATCGAAGGATTGAAGATCGCCGATCCGGCGATCCGCTCGATGCTCGCGCGCTATGTCAGGGAATGCTCGGTGGATGCATTCGGTGTCTATGTCGGTAACAATGTCGAAGGCGAGGTCCGGCCGCTCGCCAGCGCCGGCGCTTCCGCCGTCAATACAGGTGACCAGCGATGAAATTCTCGCTTTTCGTGCACATGGAACGATCGGACCTGGCCAAGCCGCATTCCGAGCTTGTGACCGAGCTAGAAGAACTGGTCCTGCTGGCCGAGCAGGCAGGGTTCGAGACCGCCTGGATCGGCGAGCATCACGGCATGGAATTCACCATCTCGCCGAACCCCTTCATCAACATCGCCTATCTCGCCGCCAAGACCAGCCGCATCCGCCTCGGTACCGGAACCGTGATCGCGCCCTTCTGGCACCCGATCAAGCTTGCCGGCGAAGCCGCGATGGCCGACGTAATCAGCGGCGGCCGGCTCGACATCGGCATCGCGCGCGGCGCCTACAGCTATGAATATCAGCGCATCTTTCCAGGCCTCGACGCCTGGGGGGCCGGCCAGCGCATGCGCGAGATCATACCGGCGATCCGCGGCCTATGGGACGGCGACTTCGAACTCTCCGGCGAGTTCTGGCAATTCCCGGCCACCACCTCCTCGCCCAAGCCGCTGCAGAAACCCTACCCGCCCATCTGGGTGGCGGCCCGCGACCCGAATTCGCATGATTTCGCCGTCGCCAATGACTGCAAGGTCCAGGTGACGCCGCTGGCTTCCGGCGATCACGAGGTGACCAGCCTGATGCAGCGCTTCAACGGCGCCTGCACCGCGCATCCCGAGATCGAACGACCGGAAATCATGCTTTTGATGCACACCTTCGTCGCCGAAGACGCGACCGATGCCGATCGCCTCACCCAGGACCTGTCGACTTTCTACTGCCAGTTCGGCGCCTGGTTCCAGAACAAGAAGCCGGTGCATCAAGGCATATTGGAGCCGCTGACGGCGGATGAGATCGCGGCCATGCCGCAATACGCGCCCGACAAGATCAGGCAGAACCTGGTGATTGGCGAGGCTGATGAGGTCATCGCCCGTTTGAAGGCTTATGAGGCGCTCGGCTACGACCAGTATTCGATCTGGATCGACAGCGGCCTTTCGCACCAGCGCAAGATGAAATCGCTGCAATTGTTCATCGACCGGGTGATGCCGGCCTTCCTCTGATCGCGAGCCCATGACCGACGCTGTTTTCAGGAACTTCATCGACGGCCGCTTCGA
Source organism: Mesorhizobium sp. M0761 (assembly GCF_040320205.1). Lineage (NCBI taxonomy): Bacteria > Pseudomonadati > Pseudomonadota > Alphaproteobacteria > Hyphomicrobiales > Phyllobacteriaceae > Mesorhizobium > Mesorhizobium sp. M0761. Next base: position 175,019 of record NZ_JAMYPF010000002.1, on the reverse strand, counting down.
CGAGCCGTCCGCCACGTTCGACAGTGTCGACCCCTCGACCGGGACGGCCTGGGCCAGGATGCCGGCGGCGAGCGAAGCCGATGTCGACCGTGCCGTCGGGGCGGCGCACCGCGCACTGCGCTCAGACCTATGGCGAAGGATGACTGCGACAGCGCGTGGAAAACTGCTGGTCAAGCTCGGCGACCTCGTCGCCGCCAACGTCGGGCGGCTTGCAGAACTCGAGACGCGCGACACCGGCAAGATCATCCGCGAAACCCGCGCCCAGATCGCCTATGTCGGCGACTACTACCGCTATTATGGCGGGCTTGCCGACAAGCATGAAGGCACGCATGTGCCTGTTGACAAGGCGGATCTCGACGTCACCATACGCAGCGAACCGATCGGCGTCGTTGCCGCGGTGGTGCCGTGGAATTCGCAGCTCTTCCTCTCGGCCGTCAAGCTCGGCCCGGCGCTCGCCGCCGGCTGCACCATCGTGCTCAAGGCCTCCGAAGATGGGCCGGCGCCGCTGCTTGCCTTTGCCGAATTGGTTCATGAGGCCGGCTTTCCAGCCGGTGTCGTCAACATCCTCACCGGCTTTGGCCATGATTGCGGCCGGCGCCTGACCAGCCATCCGCTGGTTTCGCGCGTCGCCTTCACCGGCGGTCCGTCGACGGCGCGCGCCGTCGTCAGGAACACGGCGGAAAACCTTGCCTACACCACGCTCGAACTCGGTGGCAAAAGCCCGGTCGTCGTCTTTGCCGACGCCGACCTCGACAGTGCCGCCAATGCGGTGGTCGCCGGCATTTTCGCGGCGACCGGCCAGAGCTGCGTCGCCGGCTCGCGGCTGCTGGTTGAACGTTCGGTGAAGGATGAATTCCTCGCTCGCCTGAAGCGCAAGGCCGAGGCGATTCGCATCGGCGATCCGCAGGATCCGGCGACCGAAATGGGTCCGCTCGCCACGCTGCGGCAGCGCGACTGGATCGAGAAGGTTGTCGCGGAAAGCCTCACCGCGGGCGGCATGCTGGTCACCGGTGGAACACGGCCAGTCGGCAGCGGCTTCTACTACGCACCGACCATCATCGATGCCGGCGGCAGCGACCTGCCCTGCGTGCGGGAGGAATTGTTCGGACCGGTGCTCAGCGTGCTTGCCTTCGACAGCGAAGCGCAGGCGCTGGCACTCGCCAATGACACTCCGTTCGGCCTGGCTTCCGGCGTGTTCACCAGCAATCTCAGCAAGGCGCATCGCATGGCGCGCGACATCCATGCCGGCGTTGTCTGGGTCAACACCTATCGCGCCGTATCGCCGCTCGTTCCGTTCGGCGGCTACGGCCTGTCGGGCCTCGGCCGCGAAGGCGGTCTCGACGCCATCAGAGACTACACGCGCTCGAAATCCGTATGGATCAACACCTCGGACGAGCCGATCCCCGATCCCTTCGTCATGCGCTGAGTTGCGCAGGACGCAGGTGCACTGAGAAAAACAAGAACAGACCAACAGAGGAGAATGACAATGAAATTGATTTTGACCGGCCTGCTGGCCGGACTGCTCGCGGCGACAGCCGCCAAGGCCGATGAGATGGCGTTCACCAGCTGGGGCGGCACCACGCAGGAGGCGCAGACCAAGTCCTGGGCCGCCCCCTTCGAGGCCAGCTCCAGCATCAAGGTTTTGCAGGATGGACCGACCGACTACGGCAAGCTCAAGGCCATGGTCGACGCCGGCAACGTCACCTGGGATGTCGTCGACGTGGAGATGGATTTCGCCATCAAGGCCGCCAAGGACGGACTGCTCGAGCCGATCGACTATGCGGTCGTGCCCAAGACCGATCTCGACCCGCGCTTCAGCAATGAGCATGCCGTCGGCAGCTTCTACTATTCCTTCGTGCTCGCCTGGAACAAGGGCGCGGTCGCGAGCGAACCGGCCGGCTGGGCCGACATGTTCGACACCAAGAAGTTTCCCGGCAAGCGGACCTTCTACAAATGGTCGGCGCCGGGCGTGATCGAGATCGCTCTGCTGGCCGACGGCGTGCCGGCGGACAAGCTCTATCCGCTCGACCTCGACCGTGCCTTCAAGAAGCTCGACACCATCAAGTCCGACATCGTCTGGTGGGGCGGCGGTGCCGAGTCGCAGCAGTTGATCGCCTCCGGCGAGGCCGCCTTCGGGCAATTGTGGAACGGGCGCGTCTTCGCCCTTCAGCAGGACGGCACCGATGTCGGCGTCTCCTGGAACCAGAACCTCACCGCCGCCGACGTGCTCGTCGTGCCGAAGGGTACCAAGAACAAGGCCAGCGCGATGAAGTTCCTTGCCGCCGCCACCAGCCCGACCGGCCAAGCGAAATTCGCCGAAGCAAGCGGCTATGCGCCCATCAACACCAAGGCCAAGGCGGAGATGCCGGCCGATTCCGTCAAGGCCCTGCCAGATGCCCATGTCGAGGGCCAGATCAACCTGGACATGAACTACTGGGCGGAGCATCGCGACGAGATCGCGACGCGCTGGTATGCCTGGCAGACCAAGTAACGCCGTTGCAGACCGAGGGGGCGCGGCTTGCGCGCCCCGTTTCGAGACAGGACCGCTCGATGCAAGGAAATTCTCCTAGACGCGGCTCGATCGTCGGCCTGCCGACCGGCAGTGGCAGCGCCTTGCCGGCCCTGCTCCTGGTCGGGCTGTTCTTTATCGTGCCGGTGGTCGCCCTGCTGCTGCGCAGCGTCACCGATCCCGAACCGGGCTTACAGAACTACGCGGCGCTGTTCGGCAGCGGCACCTATGTGCGGGTGTTCCTCAACACCTTCCTGGTTGCATCGGTCGTAACCGCCGTCACCATCCTGGTGGCTTTCCCCGTCGCCTGGATGCTGGCGATCATGCCGCCCGCCCTGGGCTCGATCGTCTTCGGCATCATCATCCTGTCTATGTGGACGAACCTTCTTACCCGCACCTATGCGTGGATGGTGCTGCTGCAGCGCACCGGTGTCATTAACCGGGCACTGATGGGCCTGGGCATCATTCACGAACCGCTGCCGCTCATCAACAATCTGGCCGGCGTCACCATCGGCATGGTCTACATCATGCTGCCCTTCATGATCCTGCCGCTGGTCGGCACACTGAGGTCGATAGACCCGATGACGCTGCGCGCGGCAGCCCTTTGCGGCGCAAGCGCGTTCGAGGCCTTCCGCCGCATCCTCTTGCCGCTGTCGCTTCCCGGCGTCGCTGCTGGCGGCCTGATGGTCTTCGTCATGTCGCTTGGCTACTTCGTCACCCCGGCCCTGCTCGGTGGCACATCGAACATGATGCTGGCCGAGATGATCGCCCAGACGGTGCAGTCGCTGCTCAACTGGGGGCTCGGCAGTGCGGCCGCCTTTGTCCTGCTTGCCGTCACCATGGCGCTCTACGCGATCCAGTTTCGCCTGGTTGGGGCCAGGCGCGCCGGGGGAGGGACCTGACATGCTGCTCGACTATGAACGGCTCGGATGGCTGCGGATGGTGCTTGGCGGCTTCACGGCGGCCGTCACGGCTTTCCTGCTGCTGCCGGTGGTCTTCATCGTGCTCCTGTCATTCGGCTCGTCGCGCTGGCTGGCCTTTCCGCCACCCGGCTGGACGCTGAAATGGTATCAGCAATTACTGGGCGACCCGACCTGGATCGATGCCGCGCTGACCAGTGCCCGAATTGCCGCCATGGCCGCTATCCTCGCCGTCATCATCGGCCTGTTCGCCTCCTTCAGCCTGGTCAGGGGTGAGTTTCGCGGACGCCAGGTCCTGCGCGGCTTGCTGTTGACGCCGATGGTGCTGCCGGTGGTCGTTTTCGCCATCGCCATCTACGCCTTCTTCCTGCGCATCGGCCTTGCCGGCACCACGGTCGGCTTCGTCATCGCCCACACCATCTTGGCGCTGCCTTTCGCCATCATTCCGATCACGGCCGCGCTCGAGGGTTTTGACAAATCCATCGAGGACGCGGCCATCGTCTGCGGCGCCAGCCCGCTGCAGGCGAGGCTTAGGATCACCTTGCCGTCGATCAGGATCGGCATCTTCTCGGCGGCGATCTTCTCTTTCCTGGCCTCATGGGACGAGGTCGTGGTGGCGATCTTCATGGCGAGCCCGAGCTTGCAAACCTTGCCGGTGAAAATCTGGGGCAGCCTGCGCGCCGACCTCAGCCCGGTCGTCGCCGCCGCCTCCAGCCTGCTTGTCGGCTTGACCTTGTGCCTGATGATCGTGACCGCACTTCTTCGCAGAAAATTGTCCAGATGATCCCTCCCTTCCTGTCCATACGCGCAGTAAGAAAGACGTTCGGTGCCTTCGTCGCCGTCCACGACGTCACCATCGATGTGCCCAAGGGCGAGTTCCTGACGTTCCTCGGCCCGTCGGGCTCCGGCAAGTCGACCACGCTGTACGCCATCGCCGGTTTCCAGGATCCGAGCTCGGGCGATGTGCTCCTGGAGGACAGGTCGCTGCTTTCGGTGCCGTCGCACAAGCGCAACATCGGCATGGTGTTCCAGCGCTACACCCTTTTTCCGCATCTGAGCGTCGCCGAGAACGTCGCCTTTCCGCTGCGCGTGCGCCGCCGGCCCGACGGTGAGGTCAAGCGCAAGGTTGCCGACATGCTGGCGCTGGTGCGCCTCGAAAACTTCGCCGACCGCCATCCGGGCGCGCTGTCTGGCGGCCAGCAGCAGCGCGTGGCGCTTGCACGCGCGCTGGCCTACGACCCACCGATCCTCTTGATGGACGAACCGCTGTCGGCACTCGACAAGAAGTTGCGCCAGGAGATCCAGGCCGAGATCCGCCGCATCCACCGCGAGACAGGCGTCACGATCCTCTATGTCACGCATGACCAGGAGGAGGCGCTGCATCTTTCGGATCGCATCGCTCTGTTCAGGGAAGGCCGTATCGAACAGATCGGCACCGGTGAGGATCTTTACCTCCGGCCGGCGAGCGAGTTTGTCGCCGGCTTCATCGGCAACTCGAATTTCCTGCCGGCCGAGCATCTGCTAACCGCAGGTGGCGCGTCGACGGTCCGCCTGGCCGACGGCTCGATCGTGACCGGCGTAAAGACGACAACATCCTTTGGTCAAGGTCAAAAGGTGCGCCTGATGGTACGCCCCGAAGCCTTCCGCCTGACGCCCGGGCCAGCGAGCGCAGCACTCGGCGTCGAGATCGTCGATACCGCCTTCTTCGGCGACCGCCGGCGCATCGTGGCGCGCACGGCGGCCGGAGAAGATATCGACGTCAGGCCGACCTCCGATGCAGAGGAAGCGGACAGCGCCATCGCACCGGGTCAACGCATTTTCTTCGATCCTGCCTCGGCGTTCCTGTTCCCTGGCTAGGGCTTGGATTGCGCCCTGTCAGGTCGATTCCATTGCGGCATGAAAGTCCGCTTGTGAAAATTCGTGCTTAGAAGCTGACAGTCCCCTTTCGGCCCCATTGCTGCCATTCTGTAGAAGAGGCATCTGTGGCCAATTGGTACATACGTCACGAGTGGCTTTTCCAGCGTGGCAACACCAGTCCATCATAGGTAACCCGATCGATCTCAGCTTTCAGCCGCTCCAGCGAGATGCCGCGATCCATAACTCCATCGCTCCGGCGCATTCGTCCATAGCTGCGGCCGACACCGCCACCAGCATGGCCGGTGAACGCATGGTGGACTTCCTCGGAAATTCCGGCCTCGCGGCAAGCTCGTTTGAAGGTATGCCGGAACGAGTGAAATGTTTTCGACGGGCTGTCGACGGCGTACTCACCCAAGTAGCGGCCAAACCACTTCGACCACAACTTTGCTTTTGGTCCAATTGGCGAACTGAACTCGGCCCAAAGTGGATCGTCAGCCTTTGCCTTCTTCGCTCGCTCAGCGACATAGTCGAGTAAACCAGCGGCGATGAGGTCGCGATGAATCGGCACTGACCGAGCCGAGCTCGTAGTCTTCAGGTTCTGATCATCGCCGTCGTCATTGAAGTCGATGAAAGCAATTCCGGCGCCACCGGTACGAATGTCACCGAGCCTGAGCTGCGCAATCTCAGATCGCCGCGCGCCGGCGTAAAGTGCAATGACCGGGAACCAAAAAGCGGCTTCGCCCTTGCCGCCGAGTTGACGCTTCCGTTCGACGAAGACCGGTGAAGAAAATAGCTTGTTCAACTCGTCGACGCTGAATGGCTCGTAATGGCCCTTTTCCATCGTTGATACATCGAAGGTCACATAGAACGGATTGGACCACCCCGAAGCGGCATCGAAGTGTCCGTCCTTCTCAGCCTTGGTCAGAACGCCGGCGAGAAGATTCAGGCTCTTGTTGATGGTCTGAGCGTCCCTTGGCTCGTAGGCGCTGAGATCATTCTTCAGCAATTCGGGCAACCGCATCTTCGCCAGCTTGTGTGGCAGTCGCTTCGGCACGCGAGCGAGCGCGTCGCGAAATTCACGAGTGTGCGTTTTGGTGATCTTGCCGACGTCGAGGTCACCATGCAGCTCGACGAACCTCTGCACGGCCCGCGTCGCTTCGTTGATCGACTCCTGACGTGGCTTCCGAGCCGACCGACTGTTCGACTGCGACCAGTTCGCTAGAGCGGTCGTTAATGGCTGAGCTTTCGTGGTGGGGAGGTCAGGGGTTGCGATCTCCTCTCCGTTTAGCCGCGCCGCAATAGCTTGCACGGCCTTACTCTGCGCCCTGATGAACGCTAGCTCAAGCTGCCGCCAGGCGGGATCATCCGGGTGGAGTACTATCCCGGCGTCCTCGACGGACTTGTTGATGATCCCGTGGATCGCTTCACTGCCGCGCATTTTAGCAACTTCATCACGCGACAACTTGTCGAGCGAGGCTACGATTGCCCGATACGCCGCAATGTCACCGTCAGTCATGCCGGCTCCATCCGGCGAAAAGGCACCGGTGTCGAGATCGAGCCCAAGACCCTTCCTGCGCAATGCCTCGTCGTTTCTCATCAGCCTCGCGGTGTGAGCGGCTGCAAGCGCATCGATCGTGGCTGGCGCGATCTCTGCCGGCGGCCCGTCAGTAATTGATTTCCTAGCAAGATCGACGAGACGGTGAGCTTCTTCGATCAAAGGAAGGGCGGCTCGTTCGGCTGTTCGCTGATCGTTGGTTCGCAACGATTTGACCAGCTCGTTCTTAAATCGGCCAGACCTGCGGTTCACGCACCATTCGACAGCTTCCGGCCAAGGCATCGGGAATGGCCGACCGGCTATGTCGTCAGGCAGAGCGAACCGGAATTCAAACCGGTTCGCGCGACGTTGGATGTATTTCATGCGCGCCATTTTACACCCCGAATGTAGCACGCGAAAGTAGCACGCGTGCGGATCAGATAGCAGTAAAATCAACGCTTTAAGTGATATCAAGCACTTACTTGAAGAGTGGCGCGCCCGAAGAGATTCGAACTCCTGACCCCCAGATTCGTAGTCTGGTGCTCTATCCAGCTGAGCTACGGGCGCGCAACAGGCCATGCTTTACATAGCCCCGCTAACCGATCCTGACGACCGGCCGCGACAAGACGTGTTCCCTAGCGACTGAATTTCCGAAAAGCAAGCCAATCCGGCAAAAGTTTTGTCGCAGCTGCTTTCGACGGTGCCGATCAAAGGGGTGCTGAGATTCAGCTCAGTCCGGCTTCGGCTGAATATCAATACAGCTCAGGCAGGGCGGCGCAGGCCGTTGCGGGCCTGGTCGAGGCGGACCGGCTGGTCGGGGATGGTGACGGCGAAGGTGGTGCGGCCGCCGATCGATTCGACCAGTTCCACCGTGCCGCCATGGGCGCGGATCAGCTCGTGCGCGATGGCCAGGCCAAGGCCGGTGCCGCCGCTGCGGGCCGAGCCTCGAAACGCCGCGAACAGGTTTTCTCGCGCCTTCGCCGGCAGGCCGGGACCGGTGTCGGTGACAATGATGCGGCTTACGCTGCCTATGCGCTCGGCCGATACGGCGAGCCGGCGCACCAGCGCGCTCTCGGCGTCGGCCGCCATCGCCTGCACCGCGTTTCGGCACAGATTGGTGAGCACGCGAAACAGCTGGTCGGAATCGGCATCGACCTCGAAGGCGAGCTCGACGGCATTGACGAATTCGATGCCGTCCTCGATGTCGAGCAGGCCGTGGACGTCGTCGACCAGCTGGCGCAGCCGCAAGCGGCGGCGTGAGGGCGCCGGCTCCTGCGTGCGACCATAGTGGAGCACACCTTCGGAATAGGAGACGGCGCGGTCGAGCGCGCGCAACAGCTTTGGCGCGAAGGCCTGCACCGTCGGGTCCTTGACCAGGCGCAGGCGGTCCGACATCAGCTGCGCCGAGGCCAGGATGTTGCGCATGTCATGGTTGATCTTGGAGACGGCGAGGCCAAGATCGGCAAGATGCTTCTGCTCCGACAGCATCTTTTGCAGCCGTTCCTGCATCTGCGACAGTTCGCGCTCGGCAACGCCGATCTCGTCGGCACGGGCGGCCGGGTGGATGATGCGCCCTGGATCGTCGGGCGCCTCGGAGAAGGACAGCATCGAGCGCGTCATGGTGCGGATCGGGCCGATCATGATCAGGTCGATCGCGGCATAGACCAGCATTGCGGTGAACAGCGAGATCAGCAGCGAGACGAAGGCGACGTTGCGCGAATAGCGCAGCATGGCGTTGCGGAGGGAATAGTCGGGCATGATCAGCTCGAATTCCTTGTCGCTGTCGCCGACCGGGCCGAACACCCGCAGCATGCGCTTGCCGCCGAAGAACAGCGTATCCAGCGCCCCGGTCATGCCCTTGATCATGCCGACATTGGCGATGTCGATGTGCTCGTCGACCTGCGGCGGCATCTCGGCCACCACCAGCAGGCGCGATACGCCGCCGTCGCGCACCGCGATCGCCTTGGCGCCGATTGCCATCAGCACGTCGTTCTGGGCGGCGCGGGAGAGCGAATTGGGCTCGCCCTGCACCAGCACGATCGACACCGCGGCAGCGGTGCTTAGCCGCTCCTTCAGCCAGGCCAGGCGGTAGCTGGCGATCCAGGGCAGGAAAATGAGGACTTCGGCCAGGAGCACGAAGACAATGGTGAGCAAGAGCAGCTTGGTCGACAGGCCGCGCGCCAAGGGCACTGAACGATTGGGCACCGAACGGCTCGCAACCGGGCGAACGGTCGCCGGGCTGGCATCGGCTGTCGCCGGGCCGCTCCCTTCATCCGCTGATGCAACTTCGCTCATTAAGGCCTGTCTTCACAAACGCTTGATCCGTTGAGATTAGGCGATTGCGGCTTTTTTGCCAATTTCATCCTTCGTTGGACGATGGTACCAGCAATAAAAATAGCCTCGAACGGGGTGTCGCGTCGTGACGAACTGGCAGTTCGCACTGCGACGAACTGGTATTCGCGCCGCGACGAACTGGTATTCGCGCCGCGACGAACTGACGTTCGCGCCGGATTGACTCCCAAAACCCTTCTTTCTATAAGCCGCTCACGCTCGGGCCATTCGTCCCGGCGCGGTTTCGATCGCGCCAATGCCGGCCCGGCAAAGCTCCTGTTACACAGTGACAGAATCAAGAAGGGCCGCACCCCGCGGTATTAAAACAAATGAAGCGTACCTACCAACCGTCCAAACTCGTCCGCAAACGCCGGCACGGTTTCCGTGCTCGCATGGCCACCAAGGGTGGTCGCGGCGTCGTCGCAGCTCGCCGCAACCGCGGCCGCAAGCGGCTCAGCGCCTGAACGGAAGACGAGATCGTTGCCCGCAACCGGCAAGCCAGTGGGACCAAACCCCAAGCGGCTTCTGAAACGTGCGGAATTCCTGGCCGTCCGCCGCGGTGAAAAGCGGCGCGGGCGGCTTTTTCTCGTCGAAGTTCTCGACCGCAATGACGGCCTGCCGCCGCGCGTCGGCTTCACCGTCACCAAGAAGGTGGGCAATGCGGTTGTCCGCAACCGCGTCAGGCGGCGGCTGAAAGAAGCCGTGCGCACCCATGCCGCAAGTGACATGGCGCCCGGCAATGACTATGTCATCGTCGGGCGTGAAGACGTGCTCACCATTCCGTTCGGCCAGTTGAAGGCCGAACTCTCCCGCCGTCTCAGCGGAACACGATAGGCCAAGGGCTTTCGATGGAAAACAACCGGAACTTCTACATCACCATCGTCTTGTCGGTGCTGATCCTCGGGCTGTGGCAATATTTCTATGTGCTGCCGCGCAGCGAACAGCAGCGCGAGGCGGCCCGCATCGAAGAGCAGCGGGCGGCGGAGCAGAAGAAGGCGGCCGAGGCCGCCAACCCCGGCGGCACGCCGGCGCCCGCAGCGCCCGGCGCCATTCCAAACGCGCCCGGCACCTATGTCACGACGCCGGAAGGCCGCGCGCAGGAAGTGGCCAAGACGGCCCGCGTCAACATCGACACGCCGAGCCTGTCGGGCTCGATCAACCTGGCCGGCGCGCGTCTCGACGACCTAAAGCTCAAGCACTATACCGAGACGGTCGACAAGACATCGCCGCAGATCCAGCTGCTCAATCCGCAGGCGCTGCCCACCGGCTATTATGCCGAGATCGGCTTTGTCGGCAGCGACACGACCGGCACGGTGCCGGGCCCGGAAACGGTCTGGAGCGTCGACGGCAATGCGACTCTGACGCCGGCGACGCCAGTGACGCTGACCTTCACCAACGACAAGGGCCTGACCTTCAAGCGCACGATCTCCGTCGACGGCGACTACATGTTCACCGTTTCCGATGCGGTGCAGAATTCAGGCTCGGCCCCGGTCACGCTGTCCAATTACGGCCGCGTCATCCGTTTCGACAAGCCAGCCATTGCCAGCTCCTATGTGCTGCATGAAGGCCTGATCGGCGTCACCGGCACGGAAGGCCTGCAGGAGCACAAATACGCCGACATCGAGAAGAACAAGCTGTATACGCCGAGCAAATCGACCGATGGCTGGCTTGGCATCACCGACAAATACTGGGCGGTCACCCTGGTGCCGACCGAGAAGCAGCCCTTCCAGCCGCACTATGCCTATTACGACAATGGCCGCCCGCGCTACCAGTCGGACTTCCTCACCGACCCGATCACCATTGCCGCCGGCCAGTCGGCGACGGTGGAGACCGAGATCTTCGCCGGCGCCAAGGAAGTCAACAAGATCAACGCCTACGCCCAGGACCGGCAGATCAGGCTGTTCGACCGGCTGATCGATTGGGGGTGGTTCATCTGGATCACCAAGCCGATGTTCTACCTGATCGACACGCTGTACAAATTCTTCGGCAATTTCGGCCTGGCCATCCTTGCCACCACGGTCGTCGTCAAAACCCTCTTCTTCCCGCTCGCCAACAAATCCTATGCGTCGATGGCGAACATGAAGAAGGTGCAGCCCAAGATGCTCGAGATCCGCGAGAAATACGCGGACGACAAGATGAAGCAGCAACAGGCGATGATGGAGCTGTACAAGACCGAGAAGATCAATCCGCTCGCCGGCTGCTGGCCGGTGGCGCTGCAGATCCCGGTGTTCTTCTCGCTCTACAAGGTGCTCTACATCACCATCGAGATGCGGCACGCGCCGTTCTTCGGCTGGATCCAGGATTTGGCCGCGCCCGATCCGACCTCGGTCTTCAACCTGTTCGGCCTGCTGCCCTTCGCGCCACCGGCATTCCTGCCGCATATGGGCGCCTGGGCGGTGGTCATGGGCATCACCATGTTCCTGCAGATGCGCATGAACCCGACGCCGCCGGATCCGACGCAGGCGCAGATCTTCACCTGGATGCCGGTGATCTTCACCTTCATGATGGGCAGCTTCCCGGCCGGCCTCGTCATCTACTGGGCCTGGAACAACACGCTGTCGATCCTGCAGCAGGGCGTGATCATGAAGCGCCAGGGCGCCAAGATCGAATTGTGGGACAATCTGACGGCATTGTTCCGAAAGAAACCCTCGCCGGCTGAATAGAAGGCGCTATTCCGGCAATCAAAGCCCCGGCTCGTCCGGGGTTTTTTTGGACGAGGCGCGCATCACGTTCCCGTGAGGCGCGAAACTTGCGGCGTGCAACCGGCGTGGCTGCTGCTTGTACCGCCAAGGCCGATCAACACCGATCAGCTCTAATCCGAAGACCGCTGTTTTTGATCCGTGACCCCGTCATGTCCATCGCGGGGATGCGGCGCGTGGAATGGGCATTCGCCTTTAAGTATTTGTTATCATTATCGTTTTTTACTCTGCACCGAAACTTTCCCGCAATCGCCGCGTAACTCTTCCCGACAATCGAATCAACAATTGTCGCACCAGAAGGGTTCTCCAATGGCAAAGTCCATCCTCAAGGCATTCTGCTTTTCCGCCGGCCTGGCTCTATCGGGCCTCGCAGCTACGACGGCCTATACGCTCGCCAATCCCGCCGTTGGCGGCGCTGCGATGCTGACCTCGAAGAACATCGTCGAGAACGCCCTCAACTCGCCGATCCACAAGACGCTGGTTGCCGCCGTCAAGGCCGCCGGCCTGGTCGACACGCTGGAAAGCGCGGGACCCTTCACGGTGTTTGCGCCGACCGATTCCGCCTTTAAGAAACTGCCGGCCGGCACCGTCGCCACGCTGGTGAAGCCCGAAAATAAGGACAAGCTGACCAAGATCCTGACCGCCCATGTCGTGGCCGGCAAGATCTCCGCCAAGGATATGATGACCAAGGCCAAGGCGATGGGTGGCAAGTATGAAATGAAGACCGTCAGCGGCGACACGCTGATCGCCGAGGTAAAAAAAGGCGCGCTTTATATCGTCGACGAATCCGGCGGCGCCGCCAAGGTAACGGTCGCCGACGTCAACCAGTCGAACGGCGTCATCCACGTCGTCAACAAGGTGCTGTTGCCGAAGTAACGGTTTTAGGCAACGGCGAATGACGGCGGGCTGCGACGGGCTTTCTCGGTCTGCCTTCCCCACCTCACGGCGAGGTGCCATTCTTTTGAAGCCGTCTTCGACACCACCGGGGTCCTGCTTGTCCTTCGCAGGGCCCCGTTTTTCGTTTCAGGGCGCCTTAGGCGACTGCGCTGCGGTCGACCTGATCGTGATCTGCCGCGGCACCAAGTGAACATCGAAGCCCAGCAGGGCTCGCTCATCGGGCGATTGGTGCTATAGGGCGGATCACGCCATCTAGAATGGCGGCTTTAATTTGCGCCACTCTCGACGGATCTCGCCATGGACGGACCCAACCCAGACATCAAACACCCGATCCCGATGCACACCCGCGTCGGCTTCCTCAAGCCCCTGGTCACCGCGCCGAATATCGAGATCGGCGAGTTCACCTACTATGACGATCCTGACGGACCGGACAAATTCGCCGAGCGATGCGTGCTGCATCATTATCCCTTCATCGGCGACAAGCTGATCATCGGCAAGTTCTGCGCCATCGCGGAGGGCGCGCGCTTCATCATGAACGGCGCCAACCATGCCATGTCCGGCTTTTCCACCTATCCGTTCAACATTTTCGGTCATGGCTGGGAGCAAGGCTTCGACCCGAAGACGTGGTCACAGGAACTGCGCGGCGACACGGTGGTCGGCAATGATGTATGGATCGGCATGGATGCGGTGATCATGCCCGGCGTGTCGGTCGGCAATGGCGCCATCGTGGCGGCGAAATCGGTGGTGACGCATGACGTGTCGGCCTATGCGATCGTCGCCGGCAATGCAGCAAAGGTGGTGAAGATGCGTTTCGACGACAGGACGGTGCGGCGGTTGCTGGCTGTGGCGTGGTGGAATTGGCCGGTGGACAAGATCGGCCGCAACCTCAACGCCATCCGGGGCGCCGATATTTCCAGGCTGGAGGCAGCAATTTGAACGCGCTGGGCAACACCGTCATCGGCACCGACCTGTTCACCAAGGGGTGGATCTTCATCCGCGGCGTGCCGGCGATGAAGTTCCTGCCGCCGGAGGGGCCGCCTGAGATCGCCTTTGCCGGCCGCTCCAATGTCGGCAAGTCGTCGCTGATCAATGCGCTCGTCGGCCATAACGGGCTGGCGCGCACCTCCAACACGCCGGGGCGCACGCAGGAGCTCAACTATTTCGTGCCGGGCGGGTTTTCCGGCGAAGGCACCGACCTGCCGCCAATGGCGCTGGTCGACATGCCGGGCTACGGCTATGCCAGCGCGCCGAAGGAAAAGGTGGACGATTGGACCAAGCTGGTCTTCGACTATCTCAAGGGCCGCGTGACGCTGAAGCGAGTCTATGTGCTGATCGATTCCCGGCATGGCATCAAAGCCAAGGACGACGAGGTGCTGTCACTGCTCGACAAGGCGGCGGTGTCCTACCAGATCGTGCTGACCAAGACCGACAAGATCAAGGCCGCCGGCGTGCCGCGGCTGATCGAAGAGACATTACTGAAGATCAAGAAGCGACCGGCGGCGTTTCCGTTCGTGCTCGCCACGTCGTCGGAAAAGGGCGAGGGTCTGGACGAACTGCGCGCGGCGATCGTGCTGGCGGCCAATGGCGGTTAAAAGCAACTCCGGGAAAAGTGTGAAGCGGTTTTCCGTCCGGAGTTGCGAAAAAAGACCTTTGGCTAACTAGGCCTTTGCCTTGGACTTCGCCTCGAGCGCGATCATCTGATGGCTTTCTTCCTCGGCAAGCTTTTCGGTGCCGTAGGACTTCAGGAACAGGCTGACGCCCGACCGCACGATGTGGTCGATTTCATCCTGGCTCGGCGCCTTGGTGCGGTAGGCGAAGATGCACTGGCGAAACAGGCCGGCGAGGCACAGTTCGGTGAATTGATAGGCGGCAAGATCGACATCATCGATCTTGAGCAGGCCGCGTTCGATGGCTGCATTGAGGAACTTGACCACCTTGTCGTGGCCGCGTTTGGGGCCACGTTCGTAAAACCGCGCGCCCATGTCCGGTATCCTGTCGGAGGCGCCGATCACGGTGCGTTGCGCCTGGATGACCTTGGCCGAGGTGATCTTCATCGACAGCACCTTGCCGAATTTCACCAGCGTCTGGCGCAGATCGTCGGCGCGGTCGAGCATGTCGTACATGTTCTTGAAGATGGTGCCGCGCTCTTCCTCGATCAGCGCCTCGAACAGCTCTTCCTTGTTGGCGAAGTAGACATAGATCGTGCCCTTGGAGACGCCGGCCTCGCGGGTAATGTCGTTCATCGACGCCGCTTCGAAGCCCTTGTCGATGAACACGCGCCGCGCGCCCTCAATGATCTGGCTGCGCTTGACCGGATCCTGGCCCGCCGCCGGGCGGCCGCGACGCGCACTATCCAGCACATCGCACCGATCATTTTCGACGTCGGGTAACGTGTCGGCCATTAAAGTCACACCTCGCGAAATAATTCGAACCGAGCGGTTCGATTGCTCTTGATATGGGCCCGCCTTAGCGCTATGTCAACGTTCGCATCGAACCGAACGGTTCAGTATAACACATTTTCCTTATGTAGCTACGGTAGCGAGATATCATGTCCTCGAACACGCCAACCACCGCCGAAGTCCGCCCCTTTCCCAACGCCAAGGTCTCGCCGGTTATCGAAGCGCCGGAAGCGCCCATCAAGCCTGCCGCCGAAGTTTTGGCCGAGGTGCCGGCCAAGAAGAAGCGGTCGGCTCGCTCGTTGATGCTGCCGATCATCGGCCTCGCTCTGCTCAGTGCCGGCGCCTGGTATGGCTATAATTACTGGACCGACGGCCGGTTCCTGATTTCGACCGACGATGCCTATGTCCAGGCCGACATGTCGTTCGTCTCGCCGAAGATTTCCGGCTATGTCGATCAAGTCAAGGTCTCGGAGAACCAGCAGGTCAAGGCCGGCGATCCGCTGCTGACGATCGACGACGGCGACTACAGAATAGCCGTTGCCCAGGCGGAGGCGCAGATCGCCACGCTGGCCAAGACGCTCGACCGTATCGACGCGCAGACCAAGGCGGCGCAAGCTTCGCTGCAACAGGCGCAGGCGCACAAGGTCGCCGACCAGGCGGCAGCCGACAACGCCGCTCGCGCCCAGCAGCGCGCCGCGCAACTGGTCAAGACGCATGTCGGCACGCAGGCGCAACTGGACGATGCCCAGACCGCTCTCGACCAGGCCAATGCGGCCCTTGTCGGCGCCGACGCGCAGATTGCAGCCGCACAGGCCAATATCGGCGTGTTCGAAGCGCAGCGCGCCGAATCGGCCAGCACGCTGGCTTCGCTGCGGCTGAACCGCGACAAGGCCGCGCGCGATCTGTCCTTCACCGTGCTCAAGGCGCCTTATGACGGCGTCGTCGGCAACCGCTCGGTCGAGCAGGGCGACCTCGTCAGCCCCGGCCAGAAGCTCGCCGTCGTGGTGCCGCTGGACAAGCTCTACATCGTTGCCAACTTCAAGGAGACGCAGCTGGCCAAGCTGGTGCCCGGCGAGAAGGTTCGGGTCTCGGTCGACGCCACGGACGGCCATGATTTCGAAGGCACGGTGTCGTCGCTGGCGCCGGCTTCGGGTGCCGTGTTCTCGCTCCTGCCGCCGGAAAATGCCACCGGCAACTTCACCAAGGTGGTGCAGCGCATCCCGGTTCGCATCGACGTCCCGGCCGATGTGCTGAAGGCAGGCAGGCTGCGCGCCGGCCTGAGCGTCGTTGTCGCCGTCGACAGCCGCACGGCTCCGGCCGCGGCGAACTGAGCGAAAGCCGGGAGCAACGCCATGGCAACCGCAACCATAACAGCAGGAGCGGCGCCGGCCATGCCAGCGGTGCCGACGACCATCTCGACGCGCCGCCTCATCGCCTTCCTGGCGATGGTGTTCGGCATGTTCATGGCGATCCTCGACATCCAGATCGTCTCAGCCTCGCTGGCCGAGATCCAGGCCGGCCTCAGCGCCAGTTCCGACGAAATCCCATGGGTGCAGACCGCCTATCTGATCGCCGAAGTGGTGATGATCCCGCTGTCGGGCTTCCTCAGCCGGATGCTGTCGACGCGCGTGCTGTTTGCAGGCGCCGCGGCCGGCTTCACGGCGGCCAGCGCGCTGGCCGCGACCGCCACCAACATCGACCAGATGATCGTCTACCGAGCCATCCAGGGCTTTATCGGCGGCGGCATGATCCCGAGCGTTTTCGCCGCCGCCTTCACCATCTTCCCGCCGTCGCGCCGCGCCATGGTGTCGCCGATGATCGGCCTGGTGGCGACGCTGGCGCCGACCATCGGCCCGACCGTCGGCGGCTATATCAGCCATGCCATGTCGTGGCACTGGCTGTTCCTCATCAATGTCATTCCAGGCATTCTGGTGACGGTCACGACCTGGACCCTGATCGATTTCGACAAGCCCAATCTCGGCCTGTTCAGCAAGTTCGACTGGTGGGGCCTTGCCGGCATGGCGGCGTTTCTCGGCTGCATGGAATATGTGCTCGAGGAAGGTCCGAACCATGACTGGCTGCAGGAACAGGCCGTGTTCATCTGCGCCATCATCATGGTTGTCGGTGCGGCGCTGTTCTTCTGGCGTGCCTTCACCGCCGAGGAGCCGATCGTCGATCTCAGGGCCTTCACCAACGTCAATTTCGCCTTCGGTTCGCTGTTCTCCTTCGTCATCGGCATCGGCCTGTACGGTCTGACCTATCTCTACCCGGTGTTCCTCGGGCGCATCCGCGGCTACGATTCCATGATGATCGGCGAAGCCTTGTTCGTCAGCGGCCTGGCGATGTTCGTCACTGCGCCGATTTCCGGCATCCTGTCGAGCAAGATGGATTTGCGCATCATGATGATGATCGGGCTGTTCGGCTTCGCTGCCGGCACATGGTGGATGACGCATCTGACCGCCGACTGGGATTTCTGGGAATTGCTGATCCCGCAGATCCTGCGCGGCAGCTCGATGATGCTGTGCATGGTGCCGATCAACAACATTGCGCTCGGCACCTTGCCGCCGGACCGGCTGAAGAACGCGTCGGGCCTGTTCAACCTGACCCGCAACCTCGGCGGTGCGGTCGGCCTTGCCGTCATCAACACCGTGCTGATCGATCGCAGCGCCTTCCACTACGCCAGGCTGGCCGAGCATGTGGAATGGGGCAGTGCGGCGGCGCAGACCAAGCTGCAGAACATGACGCTCGACTTCCAGCAGACTCCCGGCCTCGACGCCACCAAGGCGGCGATCTCCAAACTGTCGGGCATGGTCCAGCAGCAGGCGTCGCTGCTGTCGTTCATGGATGTGTTCACCATGCTGACCGTGCTGTTCGCGACCATGGCGGTCTTCACCCTGGTCATCGCCAAGCCGGCGCCGCCCGCGGGCAGCGGCGGCGGAGGCCATTGAGCGCGCCGGACCCCCCGCCTGGCGCGCTCATGTGTGACCCCGGAAATCACCCCCGATTTCCGGGGTCACGCTTAAGCATCGATCGTTGTCAAGCTCCTTGGTCGAACACCCGGCGCGCTATGCTGCGGCAGGCGGCCCAAACCATTTGGTCAGCGAGTCGGTTAGCCCGGCTGCTTCAGGGCCGCCGACCCAGGCCACATAACCGTCAGGCCGGACCAGCACTGCGCGTGGGGCTTCGACTGCCCCCAGCACCGGAAGCTCCCATGCGCCATCGTAGCTGGCGTCGACCAGCTGAATCCGCTCCACCCACTGGCCGATACCAAAAGCGCCGGGCTCACCAAGATTAAGCAGCAGCGGCCGAGCGTCATGCAGCAGGGCGAAAACCGGCAGCGGACCGGCAGCGGTGACGAGGTCGAGATCCGGCATGCGACGCCCCAGCAGCGGATGCCCCTCGCCAAGATCGTAGTGGATGTCCAGGCCGGACAACATGCCGGCAAAACGCTTGCGCGGCTCTTCCATGCCGAGAAGTTCCGACACTGTATCGCGCAGCGCCTTGGTGCGCTCGTCTTCGCGACGGAGCACGACCGACGCCATGGTGTTTTTCATCACACGCGCGGCAATCGGGTGGCGCTCTGCCTGGTAGCTGTCGAGCAGGCTTTCGGGCGCAGTTTTCCTGACCACCTGGGCGAGCTTCCAGCCCAGATTGACCGCGTCCTGCACGCCGGTCTGCAGCCCCTGTCCACCGTCCGGTGGATGCACGTGCGCGGCGTCGCCTGCCAGCAGCACCCGCCCCTTGCGGTATGAGGCTGCCTGCCGGGTCATGTCGGTGAAGCGGGCCAGCGATGTTGGATTGTGGACGCCGTAATCGGTGCCGTAGACGGCAATGAGCGCCTCGCTGAGCTCATGCAATGTGGGCACGCCGCCGGCCCCGACCTCGCGTTCGGTCACCAGCACCCGCACCGTACCGTCTTCCAGTCTGCTGAGGCCGTGAATTCCGATGGCATCGCGGTGGATACCCCATTGCGGCTCTTCTGTTACCTCGATCTCGGCGATCAAATTGCTGGTTGTCGGCTCGGAACCGGGGAACTCTATGCCCCCCGCCTTGCGCACGAGGCTTCTGCCGCCGTCGCAGCCGACAAGATAATCGGCACGAAGCGACCCGCCATCTGTCAGCGCGACATCGACGCCGCCTGCATCCTGCACGAAGCCTGTCACCTCGCGGCCACGGTAGACCGTGACGCCAAGTTCATCGACCCAGCAGGCAAGGATGCGCTCGATGTGCTTTTGCCACAGCGCCAGCCCGTAATTGTGGCGGGTGGGGAAGTCGCTGATATCAAGCGAAACGCCGGCGAAACCCGCGACCTGGGCGGTCTGGCCTTGCGACAGGAACCGATCGGCAATGCCGCGCTGGTCGAAGATCTCGATGGTGCGCGAATGCAGGCCGCCCGAGCGCGCGCCGGCGAGGTCCTGGTTCTCGCGCCGCTCGACGATGGCGACATCGATGCCGGCCAGGGAAAGCTCGCCGGCCAGCATCAACCCGGTCGGGCCGCCGCCGGCGATCACCACGGAATGGGATATTCGCGGCCGGTCCGCATCAACACCGTCGGTCGATTTGGCGGTCGATTTGGGCTCGCCGTCGCGAGCCCGTGCTTCAGTTCGTTGCATAGGTTCTGGCCCTCTCGTTAAGGGCTGCGGAATCTACGCATAAAAAGCCGTCTGCCAATTCTTGAAGTTGACTGTTTTCGCCCCATTTCAAGAGATAGGAGGCGGTCGTCACACCGGCGCCAAATCCCCAATCCCGCTAAAAGACGCCGAACGGTCAGGCAGTGGCCGGCTTGAAGCTGAGCGCCACGCCGTTGATGCAATGGCGCAGGCCGGTCGGCGCCGGGCCATCGTCGAAGACATGGCCGAGATGGCCGCCACAGCGGCGGCAGTGGACCTCGGTACGCGTCATGCCGAGCGAACGGTCCTCGGTCTTGCCGACGGCGTTGGCAATCTCCTGCCAGAAGCTCGGCCAGCCGGTGCCGGATTCGAACTTGGTCTCCGAGGAATAGACCGGCAGGTCGCAGCCGGCGCAGGCGAAAATGCCCTTGCGGTGCTCGTTGAGCAGCGGGCTGGTGCCGGGATATTCGGTGCCCTCCTTGCGCAGCACGTTGAAGGCTTCGTCAGACAGGATGGCGTGCCATTCGGCGTCGGTCTTGGTGACCTCGAAGGTTTCGGCGGCTTTGGCGGGCCCGCCCAAGCGCAACGTTGCCGCCGCGCCGGCAACGGTCGCAAAGGCGACGCCACTCAAAAGCAAGTCGCGACGGTTCATGACAGAAATCCTCCTGCGGGTTGTTATGCCAGATCTGGCCGGCACTGCAAAATCAAAAGCCGGCGACGGTGGGCCTCTGCAAACGAACGCTCCATACCGGCTCCGCGCTTATTGCGGACGGGATGGAGCGCTCGGTCGTTTGCTCGGCCCACGGGGGCGGGGCCGCGCAATCTGCAGGAGCTTACCGCCTGTTCGTCGGCGGCAGGGGCTTTGTTACATCTTCGGCAGCAGGACCTTGTCGATGACGTGGATGACGCCGTTCGACTGCTCGACGTCGGCGATCGTCACATTGGCGACATTGCCGTTCTCGTCGGTCACGGTGACCTTGCCGCCATCAGCCTTGAGCGACAGCTCGCAGCCGCCGACCGTCTTGACCTTGTGGGTGCCGCCATCGGCCTTGGCCATCGAGGCGACATCGGCGCCCATCGCCTTGGCGCCGATGACATGGCAGGTCAGGATCTTGGTGAGCTTGTCCTTGTTCTCGGGCTTGAGCAGCGACTCGACCGTGCCAGCCGGAAGCGCGGCGAAGGCCTCATTGGTCGGCGCGAAGACGGTGAACGGGCCGGCGCCCTGCAGTGTCTCGACCAGGCCGGCAGCCTTGACCGCGGCGACCAGCGTGGTGTGGTCCTTCGAATTGACGGCGTTCTCGACGATGTTCTTGTTGGCGAACATGGCGGCGCCGCCAACCATCGGATTCTCGGCATAGGCGACCGTGGCGAGGGCGGAGACGGTAATGGTACCGGCGAGCAAAAGGGTGGCGATTCTACGCATAGTGTTCGAACTCCTCGGGGTTATTGTTTCCTCTTTCGGAACATGAGGAGATACGAAATAGAACTGCCTGAGTTTCCGCGCGCCGGGAAAAATTTCCTTTATTTTGTCGACGAATTAATCTCCGGAGATCGAACCTCTAATCTCCAGCAGCGTATCCAAAACGAAAACAGCGGAAGATGTACTTTCGCTGTCTTCATTGTGACGTCATGGTTTTACGATTTATCAGATGCCCTTCAGGTCGCCCGCGGCAACGACCGGTCCGGTCGGCTGTCCGGTCGTCGAACCGCCCGTCGGCTCGACGCTGACGGCGAGCACGGCGCCTTGCGCCAGCTTCTGCTGCACTGCCGGGGTAACCGGAATGTGCGTGACCTGGCCGGCGGGAATGACGCCCATCGAGACCGGCGCATTCTTGCCTTCGATCATCCACAGTTCGAAGTCCTTGCCGGCGGCGCGTTCGCCCGAAACCAGTGACAGGCCGACATCGCGGCGGGAAGCGTCGTAGACGACAAGGTATTTGACATCGCTGCCTTCGGCAGCCAGCGAGGCGACGAGGCGCTCCTGCGGCACGACGACCGGCGACCTGACGTAAGGCACGGCGACATAGAGCACCAGGGCCGCGAGAGCCGCTGCGGTGAGGCCGCGCCAGAAGCTAAGGCTGGACCACAGGCTGCCGCTCGGGGCCGTCGTCGACGCCGCGGTGGAGGAGAACAGCCGGCGATCGATAGCCGGCTTGATGGTGGCCGGCGGCTCTACCTCAGCATAAGCGGCAGCCATCGGCGAGAGGTTCACTTCCCAGGAATCGACGAGACTGGCAAAGCCGGTCTCCGCGTCGATGCGTCCGGAGGCTATCTGGCGCTCATCCGCCGGCAGCACGCCGAGAACGTATTCGGCTGCGAGCAGGTCGTCGCCTCCACGTTCCGGTCCATTTTCTTCTGCCAGGGTCATCTTTCCAGACATTCTCTAAGTTTCAACAGGCTGCGGCGCAGCCATGTCCGCATCGTGTTGAGCGGAACCTTGTGACGTACCGCGAGCTCGGCGTAACTTTCGCCGTTCAAATAAGCACCCCGAACGGCTTGCGCCCGGTCTTGTTCCAACTCTTCAAGGCACTGATAGATGCGCTCGGATTCACCACCCGCAACAACCATAGCCTCTGGCCCCGGACCGGGGTCAGCCACGTCGAGCGCGGCATCGATATCGGCAGCGGGCTTGCGTCGCGACCGGATGCGATCAATCGCATGATTGCGTGCTATGGCCACCAGCCAGGAGATTGGGCTTAGATCGGAAACAGCGAAACGGTCCGCCTTCGTCCATACTTTGACGAAGACCTCTTGCAGCGCTTCTTCCGCATCTCCGCGATCCTTCAATACACGAAGGCACACGCCGAAAAGTTTCGCACTGGTTTGCCGGTAAAGCAGATCGAACGCAGTCCGATCCTTCATCGAGGTCCGGACAATCAGGGTGGAGATATCCTGCGGCGTCATACGGACAAGCTAAGCGATCACGATTTATTTGCAAAGGCAGAAATCTTGTTGTCCACGCAAACGATGTCCGCGCCCGATCGCCAGTAATCGCCGGTCGGTGCCAAGGAAATCGGCTGTCGTTAGCCTCCCGCAGAAAGGGGAACAGCAATGTCGGCCGAACAGATGCTGTGGGAGAACGATGCAACCGGCTTGGCGGAGCTGGTGCATAGAGGCGAGATCTCGCCGCCGGACCTTGTCGATGCTGCGATCGCGCGCGCCGAGGCAACCCGATCATTGCGCATCCGCCGCTTGCCTGAGGCGCCATGGACCCGAAGGGGGCCGACGAGCTCATCGAAAACCTGCTCGACAAATTGCATTTGACCCGTCTCTTGGAGATCAGATCCCTGTTTGGGCAATTGATGGACAAGAGCCTGTGGTTCACCCACCGGCCGGCGATCCAGAATGTCAGCGGCCAGCCGTCGATCGCGCTGCCGGTCCATGTCACCGATGCCGGCCTGCCGCTCGGCATCCAGGCCGTCGGCCGCCCCGGCGACGAGCAGGACGCTTTTGTCGCTCGCCGCGCAGATGGAGAAGATTTCCGGGTGACTGACGCGGCGGGCGCCGCTCAAGGTGCCGGCCTGATCCGGCAGATTTCATCATCGTGATAGCAAAGCTGTTTGCGGCCTGCGCCAATTCCCGCTAAGACGCCGCCGTCCTTACCCACATCCAGGGAACCATGCCGATGACGGAGATCACCGCCACCGCCGAAATGCAGGCCGCCCTGCTCTCGCGGGCCCTGCCCTATATGCAGCGCTACGAGCACAAGACGGTGGTGGTAAAATATGGCGGTCATGCCATGGGCGATATCGAGCTCGGCAAGGCTTTCGCCCGTGACATCGCGCTGCTGAAGCAGTCCGGCGTCAACCCGATCGTCGTCCATGGCGGCGGGCCGCAGATCGGCGCCATGCTGGCCAAGATGGGAATCGAATCCAAGTTCGAAGGCGGGCTGCGCGTCACGGACCAGAAGACGGTCGAGATCGTCGAGATGGTGCTGGCCGGTTCGATTAACAAGGAGATCGTCGCGCTGATCAACGCCGAGGGCGAATGGGCGATCGGCCTGTGCGGCAAGGACGGCAACATGGTGTTCGCCGAAAAGGCGCGCAGGACCATGATCGACCCGGACTCCAACATCGAGCGTGTGCTCGATCTCGGTTTCGTCGGCGAGCCGGTCGAGGTCGACCGCACCCTGCTCGACCTGCTGGCACGCTCGGAAATGATCCCGGTGCTGGCGCCGGTGGCGCCGGGCCGCGACGGCCACACGTACAACATCAATGCCGACACCTTTGCCGGCGCCATCGCCGGCGCCTGCCAGGCGACGCGCCTTTTGTTCCTGACCGACGTGCCCGGCGTGCTCGACAAGAACAAGAAGCTGATCGACGAACTGACAGTGGCCGAAGCCAGGGCGCTGATCAAGGACGGCACGGTGTCGGGCGGCATGATCCCCAAGGTCGAGACCTGCATCGAGGCGATCGAGCGCGGCGTCGAAGGCGTCGTCATCCTCAACGGCAAGACGCCGCATGCGGTGCTTTTGGAACTGTTCACCGAACACGGCGCCGGCACGCTGATCGTGCCCTGAGGTGCAACTGGCTTGGCGGCCAGTCGATCGGCTGGCCAGCCGTTAGGCCGGCTGGGGCAGGCGCGCGATGACCTTTATCTCGAATTCGAAGCCGGCTAACCAGTTGACGCCGACCGCCGTCCAATTGGTGTAGGGCGGTTCACCGAACACCTTCAGCCGAACGGCATCGATCACGGGCCATTGCGCTGCCGGATCCGTGTGGAAGGTGGTCACGTCGACTATATCGTCGAACGTGGCGCCCGCTGCTTTCAGCACTGCCGCGAGATTGTCGAAGGCAAGCTGGACCTGCTTTTCGAAGACAGGTTCGGGCGACCCGTCCTCGCGGCTGCCGACCTGGCCCGAGACGAACAAAAGGTCGCCCGATCGTATTGCAGCAGAATAGCGATTGATCTCATAGAGAGCCTGCCGGCCGGCAGGAAAGATCGCGTCACGTTTGGTCATTTTCACTCCATTGTCCGGGTCACTCCCCTACGCCCCGTATGCTTGAAGTGGGTACATACGCTGCGTATGTCAACACGCATACGGTACGTATCTATAAATGGCAGCGAGCCTGTCAGGGGCCGGCCGAGATCGCGACAGTCGCTTCGGCCGGCTTGCGCGACGGGCGCATGACGACCATGGATTCCTCATCGGCATCCTGCGGAGCGCCCCAGAACTCAGCCAGCGTCGGACCATCCTTGAGGCGGCGGTCGCGGGCCAGAAAACCCCAGACCTCGCGGAACCAGACGCGGCGGCCCATTTGCGTGTACCAGCGCATCGAATGGCGCTGTTCGGGATCGGGGTGGAAGAGAATGCGCGTCAGCGCCTTCGGCCGCGACTGCACCGCGACCTCGATCAGCTTGATCGAGAAGAACAGCATCCACGGTTTCAGCCGGGTCATCTGCAGCACCTGGTGCTTGTAGTCCCACAGCCGGGCATCCGTCTGAATCACCTTGCGGTCCTTGGCGATGCGGAAGAACGGCGTCCAGCGGTGCGGCGTGACATAGAGCGCCTGGATCTGGTCGGGGTCATAGGCAAGCAGCTGGCGAAAGCCGCGCCACAGATCGCGAAAGGTCTCATCCTCGAACCCGGCCACCCAGGTCGCCATGGACAGTATGCCATGCTGGCGGAGCAGCCGGATTGCCTCGCGGTCGGATGAGGTGCTGCCGCCCTTGCGGATCAATTGAAGCGTCTGTTCGTCGGTGTTTTCCATGCCGAGCAGCCAGCGGATGACGCCGGCCTTGCGATAGAGGTGCAGGATGTCGGCATCGCGCACGATGTCGTCGGCCCGGGTCGAGCCGACGATCAGCACCGGCACGTTCTCGGCGATCAGCGCATCGAGAAAGGCGCGCCAAACCTTCTTCGACACGGTCGGGTTTTCGTCGGCGAGGTTGATCAGTTCGACGCCGTGCTGGCGGTGCAGCCAGGCAATCTCCTGCGCAAATTTCTTGGGGTCGCGATGCCGCCAGCGGGTCCAGAAACCGCGTTGGCCACAATAGTTGCACAGATGCGGGCAGCCCCGCGATAACTGCATGACCACGGCGCGCTTGCCGCCCCAATAGCTGTAGCGGCGGTGATCGATCAGCTCCCAGCCGACGCGGTACTCGTCCAGATCGGCAATGGTCCCGGCCGGCCGCGTCGCGAAGGGGCGGCCGAGATCGTCGCGATAGGCGATGCCCGCGACATCGGCCAGTGGCCGGCGATTGTCCAGTGCCACGACCAGGGCAAGGATGGTTGCCTCGCCCTCGCCGCGCACGATGAAGTCGAAGACATCGCTCGCCGCCAATATGTCGCGCCAGTGATAGGTCGGGAACACGCCGCCATAGATCACCAGCGTCGCCGGCTCGAGCGCCTTGACCATGCGGGCGATCGCGAGCGCGGTGGGATGCGCCGAGGTCGAGCCGGAGTGGCCGATCAGGATGCAATCGGGCTGGCCGCTGAGCGCATCGCGCACCAGAGTTTCCAACGGCATCGGCCCGAATTCGGCATCGACCAGCCGGACTTTATGGCCGGCGTCGATAAGCGGGCCGCCCAGTGCCAGCAGGCCGAGCGGTGGCAGATGGTCATCGGGCACGCGGCTGCCGATGGCGGTGTGCGGCGGATTGATCAGCACGATGTTCATGACGGACCTTTGAGCGACGGTCCGCATGGCGTAGCCGGCGTTTCAGTTTCGCATTTGGGCTCCGTTCAGCAGTTTGCGTGCAGCTTTTCCGCAGAAATGGCGGTGCGTGTCCTACCGCCTGAGGTGGGCGAGCGGCACGTGGCCCGGGCCCTTGATGTTCTGCAGCACCAGCTGGGTGTGAACGTCGCGCACGCCGGCAAGGCGCATCAGGCGGTGCATGACGAAGGCGTTGAGTTCGTCGACCGACGGCACCATGACGTGCAGCAGGAAATCGTGGTCGCCGGTCATCGTCCAGCATGACGACACTTCGTCCATGCGTTGCACGGCGGCGATGAAGGTTTCGGGCGAACCGTCGCTGTGGCTGGTGAGCCGCACCTGGATGAACACCTCGACCATCAGGCCGACGGCGCGGCGGTTGAGCACGGCGGCAAAGCCCTTGATGATGCCGGCCTCCTGCAGCGCCTCGAAGCGGCGGGCGCAAGGCGTCGTCGACAGGCCGATCTCCTGCGCCAGTTCGGACACGGGCTTGCGTCCATCGCGCTGAAGCACATCCAGCATCTTGATCTCGAAATCGTCGAACTGAGGCATTTTCACTCTCTTTCAGCTTCTGCTTGGTGATTTTTACCTCAAATCATGGACCCAAGCCATCATCAAAGCTGAATTGCCTCGCCGGCCGCCGCTAGACTCTGCGGACAGATTCAAGTGTCACGATCAGGGGAGAAGAACCATGACGACGATGAGCGTTGCCGAATATGCCCGTGATTGCGCGGCGCAAGGCCTGCGTGGCGACTATTCAGTGTGCCGTTCCGATTTCACCGTGGCGCAGGGCTATGATTACAGCGCCGACGAACAGGCGGTGTGGCGCACGCTGTGCGACCGGCAGACCAAGCTGACGCAGAAGCTGGCGCACCATTCCTATCTCGATGGCGTCGCCGCACTCGGCCTGCTCGACAAGATCCCGGATTTCGGCGCGGTCTCAGACAGGCTGCGCAAGCTGACCGGCTGGGAAATCGTCGCCGTGCCTGGCCTCATCCCGGCCGCGCCCTTCTTCGACCATCTCGCCAACCGGCGCTTTCCGGTGACCAACTGGCTGCGCACCAAGGACGAGCTCGACTACATCGTCGAACCCGACATGTTCCACGACTTCTTCGGCCATGTGCCCATCCTGACACAGCCGGTGTTTGCCGACTTCATGCAGATGTATGGCGAAAAGGCTGAGAGCGTGATTGCGCTGGGCGGTGACGAGATGATCACCCGGCTCTACTGGTACACCGCCGAATACGGGCTGATACAGGAGGAGGGCCAGAAGCTGAAAGCTTTCGGCGCCGGGCTGATGTCGTCGTTCACCGAATTGCAGTTCGCCGTCGCGAGCCCGGACGCGCACCACGTGCCCTTCGACCTCGAAACGGTAATGCGCACCGGTTACGAGATCGACAAGTTCCAGCGCGCTTATTTCGTGCTGCCGTCCTTCGACGTGCTGCGCGATGCGTTCCGGACCGCCGATTTCAAGGCGATCGTTGCCCGCCGCAAGGGGCAGCCGACCCTGGATCCAGCGACGGTTTAGCAAATCCTGAAGGGTTTGCGCGGCACCTATCCCCACCCTTAATCCTCCCCACAAGGGGGAGGGAGATCTCGTTGGCGCTGATTTCCGAGGGTTTCGACACCAAGGCATGGGTAGCGCCGGCAGCAATCCTGTCGCGCCGTTCGCTTTTTTGACATCAGACGGTAATGACTTCGTCACACCGTGGATGACTTCGTCACACCGTGATTACTTTGGTCAGATGGTCGCCTAGCCGGCAGGCAAGTGCGGTGATTGTCGTCGTCGGGTTGCATTCGCCCGACGTGCAGAACACCGACGAGCCGCCGACATAGAGATTGTCCATG
Organism: Mesorhizobium sp. M0761; assembly: GCF_040320205.1. Taxonomy (NCBI): domain Bacteria; kingdom Pseudomonadati; phylum Pseudomonadota; class Alphaproteobacteria; order Hyphomicrobiales; family Phyllobacteriaceae; genus Mesorhizobium; species Mesorhizobium sp. M0761. The sequence goes on along the minus strand of NZ_JAMYPF010000002.1, from coordinate 146,759 downwards.
CCGTGCACCTTGCAGTTGGCGTCGACCACGCTCTTGGTGATATCGGTGCCCATGCGCGTGCCGCCCATGTGGTGGTGGCCGGCCAGTTCCTCATCCGTCGGGTAGTCCTCGCCATTGGTCAGCCAGTCCATGATGCGGACGCGGCCGAGGTCCTTCTCGATCAGCGTCGTTCCGAACAGCTTGAGCCCCTCGAGGATGGTGCGGCGCTCCAACGGCGACTTCTTCCAGTGCAGCTCGATGCGCGGCACGCCGGCACGGTCGACATCGGTCTTCGACAATTCGATATGGTTCGAGGCCAGCGGCGCCTGTTCCCAGGCGACGTAGAGCTGGGCGGCGCAGCGCAGGTTCTGGCTGAGCTGGTAGGCGATCCATTCGGCGGCCTCGGGCGCGGTGCAGGCGAGGTCGGCAATCAGGCTCTTGACGCCGGCATAGGGCGTCTCGATCAGGCGTATGCCGAAATTCATGATCTGCAGCCGCTCCATGGCGGCGAGCGTCGGCGAGAAGAACGCCTCGTTGACGGCATCAACCTCGAACTCCCTGTAATCGGCCAGGATGGCATTGCCGCCCTCGAAGGTCGGGTGCTCCATCCAGTAGCGGCCAAGTGCCGTGGCGTTCGGCACCACGCCGCCATTCGAGCGCTGGTTCGACCATAGAAGCAGCCGCGAATTCTCCAGCCCGCCGGCGCAGACGATGAAACAATCGGCGCTGAAGGCGCCGGCATCCTTGCCGTTCGACCACAGCCTGGCGCCGGTCACTCGTTTGCCGTCCCCGGCAAGTTCGGTGGCATAGGTGTTGAGCACGAGCGCTATGTTCTTGCTCTTGTCGAGCTCGTCGGAGAATTTCTCGCCAAAGCGCACGGCCGGGCTCTTGATCAGCTGCACCCAGCGTATGTCGTCTGAAATCGGCACATCGGGCTTGAAGTCGGGAAGCTCGAGTATGTCGTGCACCTCGGACAGATAGGGCTCGATGTCGGTCCGGGCGATTGGCCAGCCGGTGTCCGGCGCCCATGCCTTGGGCTCAAAGTCCTGCTTGTCGAGCACGCGGCACCAGCCGGCCCAGTGGTTCGACGACCCGCCCATGAAGCGCAGCCGGGTGATGTCGAGATCGAAATATTGATCGCCGACCGTGGAGCCGCGGTAGAAATCCTGCGACTCGTCGCTGAATTCGCGTGCGCCGGCCTCCAGCACCACGACCGGAATGCCGGCGGCGCCGAGCTTTCTGGCAATGGTGGTGCCGGCCGGCCCGGAGCCGAGAATGCAGACCTTGGGCTTGAAATCCGAGGCTCGAAACGCCTCATAGCTGTCGAAGATCATGCCAGGTCGCTCCGCTTCAGGATCCAGCCATTGACCACGACGATCTCGTCGGGATCGGACGGGGGGCGGTCGCTGTCAGGCTGCTTGCGAAAAAGCTGTAGCGCCGGCATCGCAATCAGCGCCTGCACGATGGTGCGGCGCGATATTTTCCTGATGAAGAAACTCATGACACGTCTCTGGATGGGGGCTTCGATCCACGCATGGCGTTCCCTGAACGGCACACGTACCGGCCAGACATGCCATTCCCGTGCCAAGCCTTGCCTATAAACGAGTTACAACCCGGTAAACGGCGCAGTTGCGTGGAAACAATGTTGGCGATCCGTTAACAGCCCCACCACCAACACCTCAGGCAGCTTCGGAAATATCCCGGTCTAGGATCGACAAATTGCGGCCGCGGTGCTTCGCCTCGTAGAGCCGGCGGTCGGCGGCGCGCATCAGGTCCGAGACATCGGCATCTTGCGCACAGGTGATGCCGCCGATCGAGACGGTCAGCGGCACCGTGCGCTCGTCGACCGGACGAAAGCGGACCAGCTCGACTTCACGGCGGATGCGCTCGGCCACGCGCCGGGCTTCGGCTTCCGTAGCGCCGACCAGGAAGGCGCCGAACTCCTCACCGCCAATGCGGCCGAGCACGTCGCCGCTGCGGACGCCGCGCTCGATGGCGCTGGCGATCAACACCAGTGCGTCATCGCCGGTCAGATGGCCGAAACTGTCGTTGATCGCCTTGAAATGGTCGGCGTCGATGATCAGCAGCGCGCCGCGATCGGATTTGCGCCGCGAGCCGTCCAACGCGGCAAAGAAGCTCTCGCGGTTGAGCATGCCGGTCATGTCGTCGCGGCTCGCCTTCGCCGACAGGCGCCGATGCGCGGCGGCGAGCTGGGCATGCGCGCGGGCGAGATCGCGATGCGCGTTTTTCAGTCGGTCGCTCTGCCAGAAGGTGCTGGCGCAGGCGATCCAGGCGAGCGCCAGCGGGCACACCGTCGATGTCAGCCAGACAGTGCGGTCGACCGGAAAACCCATGGCGGGAACGATGATCAGCGTCAGCAAAAGCGAGATGGCTACCGAGCCGAATGCGACCGCGGCGGACTTTAAGACTATGCGACTCATCGCTGGCTCCCACTGAACCGTCTCTGTGCCAGCAAGCCCTGAAGGCCACCTTTCCGTGATGGCTAAAATTTGAATGGTGAGCCCATTTTTTACAACTCTAGATGCACATAGGTTGTGGATAAGCTCTACATCAGAAAGGGGTTCGAACGGCAGATATTTCATGCCATAAGGACGCCATGACCACGCTGCCCGATCCCGCCCGCTTCGCCCATGTCACCGACTGGGTGTTCGACCTCGACAACACGCTTTATCCGCACCATTCGAATCTGTTTTCGCAGATCGACGTCAAGATGACGGCCTATGTCGGAGAACTGCTCACGCTACCGCGCGAGGAAGCGCGCAAGCTGCAGAAGGAACTCTATCTCGAATATGGCACGACGCTGAACGGGCTGATGACGCGCCACGGCATCGACCCCGACGATTTTCTCGAAAAGGTGCACGACATCGACTATTCGTGGCTGGTGCCGGATCCGGTGCTGGGCACCGCCATCCGCCAGCTGCCCGGCCGCAAGTTCATCTTCACCAATGGCGACCGCAGGCACGCCGAGCGCACCGCGCGCCAGCTCGGCATACTCGACCATTTCGACGACATTTTCGATATCGTCGCCGCCGGGCTGACGCCGAAGCCGTCGCGGCAGACCTATGAGAAGTTTGCCGAACTGCACGCCGTCACCGGACACAATGCGGTGATGTTCGAGGATCTCGCCCGCAACCTGGAGGTGCCGAAATCACTGGGCATGACCACGGTGCTGGTGGTGCCGCGCAATTTCGAGCCGACCTTTGCCGAGATCTGGGAACGCGATCCGGCCAATGAGGACGACGTCGATTTCGTCACCGACGATCTCGCGACGTTTCTGACGGGGATAGTGGAGGGGGTAGAGGAATTGAGGAGCTGAAGAATTGAAGAACTGGTGAAAGGGAGACCGATCCGGACCTCCTTTTCCTCAATTCTTCAGTTCTTCAATTCCCGGTTCCCCTACTCCCCCAACTTGTAGAAGCGGCTGATGATCCCCCAGGCCTCGTCGGCGGTGTCGACAAAGTCGATGATATCCTGGTCGCCGGGCGTGATGGTGCCTTGTTCGGCCAGGAAATCGAGGTCGATCGCGCGCTGCCAGAACGCCTTGCCGAACAGGATCACCGGCACGCGTTCCATGCGGCCGGTCTGGATCAGCGTCAGCGTCTCGAAGAACTCGTCCATGGTGCCGAAGCCGCCCGGAAACACCGCGACGGCCTTGGCGCGCATCACGAAATGCATCTTGCGGATGGCGAAATAGTGGAAGTTGAAGCACAGCTCCGGGGTCACATAGGCGTTCGGCGCCTGCTCGTGCGGCAGGACGATGTTGAGGCCGATCGACGGCGCGCCGACATCGTCGGCGCCGCGATTTCCCGCCTCCATCACGCCTGGGCCGCCACCGGTGACGACGACGAATTCGCGGTAGTAGGACGTGGCCGATTGCTGTGAGCAGAGGCGGGCGAATTTGCGCGCCTCCTCGTAGTATTTGCTGTTTTCCTCGAGGTTTTTCTTCTGCGTCTCGTTCTTGGCGGCCCAGGCCTCGCCGCCGGGCTCGGGAATACGCGCGCCGCCGAACAGGATGACCGTCGAGCGGATGCCGCGCTCGGCAAGGATCATTTCGGGTTTCAAGAGCTCAAGCTGCAAGCGCACAGCGCGCAACTCCCGGCGCGTCATGAAGTCGGGATCGTTCCAGGCCAGCCGGTAGGTTTCGGCGCGAGTCTGCGGCGTGTCGGGAACGCTTTTCGAGCGCTCCAGATCCTCGTCCGAATGCGGCAGCGGCGTCCATCCCGCCTTTTCCATAGGAGTCATATGCTTTCTACCCGTCCCAACAGTTCACTTGCGCCGTTCCATGGCGCACGCGCGATTGACCCCCAATACGCCTTAACATAGGGTCCGCGCGACTTTCAAAACAAGGTTAAGGCCGTCGGCCTTAACAGCGTGGTAACGGAGCGAATTCATGTCGAAGCCTGATCTGGCCAGCCTCGAAAAGACCATCGAGAAGGCTTTCGAGGAGCGCGACACGATTTCGACCGCGACCCGCGGCGAAACGCGCGACGCCATCCAGTCCTCACTTGACCTGCTCGACCGTGGCACCGTGCGCGTCGCCGAGCGCCAGGCCGATGGCAAATGGCATGTCAACCAATGGCTGAAGAAGGCGGTGCTGCTCTCCTTCCGGCTCTATCCGATGGAGATCATCAAGGGCGGCCCCGGCCAGGCAGTCTGGTGGGACAAGGTGGCGTCGAAGTTCGACGGCTGGAGCGCGGTCGATTTCGAGAAGGCAGGCTTCCGCGCCGTGCCGTCTTCGATCGTGCGCCGCTCGGCCTATGTCGCGCCGGGCGCGGTGCTGATGCCGTCCTTCGTCAATGTCGGCGCCTATGTCGATAGCGGCACCATGGTCGACACCTGGGCCTCGGTCGGCTCCTGCGCCCAGATCGGCAAGAATGTGCACCTCTCGGGCGGCGTCGGCATCGGCGGGGTGCTGGAGCCGATGCAGGCCGGCCCGACCATCATCGAGGACAATTGCTTCATCGGCGCGCGCTCCGAAGTGGTCGAGGGCTGCATCGTGCGCGAAGGCTCGGTGCTCGGAATGGGTGTGTTCATCGGCCAGTCGACCAAGATCGTCGACCGCGCCACCGGCGAAGTGTTTTATGGCGAGGTGCCGCCTAATTCGGTCGTCGTCGCCGGCTCGATGCCGGGCAAGGCCTTTCCGAACAACGAGCCGGGCCCTGGCCTCTACTGCGCCGTCATCGTCAAGCGCGTCGATGCCAAGACCCGGTCGAAAACCTCGATCAACGAACTGCTGCGTGATTGATCCTGTCCGAGCAACCAGAGCGCTCCAGATTGCCCAACACACCACCACTTCCCTGGCTTTTCTTCAGCCTCTCAGGGCGCGTCAGCCCAAGTGCCTACGTGCTCGCCGGGCTGCTGCTGGTGCTTGCACAGTTTTTCCCGCTCTACCAGTTGTCGAGACTGGAACCCGGCACCGCAACCAGCCAGAACTGGGCACTTGTGTTCTGGGTCGTTTTGCTGATCTCGACATGGTCGAGCTTTGCGGTAACCGCAAAGCGGTTTCATGATTTCGGCAAGCCGACTTATTACGCGTTGATCTCTCTTGTCATCGGCCCCATTCTTCTCATCGTTCTAGCGTGTTTCCGCGGTGACCCCGGTCCGAACCGCTACGGCAAACGCAGCAACGCGCCGGCTGAACCATGAGCGCCGACCGGATATCTCGCCATGCGCTACCGCACGCTTGATCCGAAACTGATCATCGACACCGCCGAGCGGCTGGAAGAGCGCGTCGCCGAGCGTTTTCCCGATGCCGGCCTGCGCGGCGTCGCCGCCGAACTGGTGTCGCTGTCGCGCGACCTGGCCAAGGCGGCGCAGGCGCTGGAAGCGCCGATCTGGTGGCTGCGCGGCGCCATCGTCGCCGCTGTTGCCGCCGGCGCGCTGACCTTCCTATTCGTCGGCACCATCCTGCCGCTCATCCATATCTCGCAGGCCGACGATGCGGTGCAGTCGGTGCAAGGCATCGAAGCCACGATCAACATGATGATCCTTGCCGTGCTCGGCCTGCTGGCGCTGATCCGCACCGAGGAGCGCATCAAGCGCAAGCGGGTGTTTCGCCAGCTGCATGGGTTGAGATCGCTGATCCATGTCATCGACATGCACCAGCTGACCAAGGATCCGGCAGCATTGTCCGCCAATTTCAGGCCGACCGCGCATTCGCCGGCTCGCATCACCAATGCCGCCGACCTGGCGCGCTACCTCGACTATTGCTCGGAAATGCTGTCGATCACCGGCAAGATCGCGGCGCTGTTTGCGCAGTCCGTCAATGACGATGTGGTCATCGACGGCGTCAACGACGTCGAGAACCTGGCGTCCAACCTGTCGCGCAAGATCTGGCAGAAGATCACGCTGATCGAGAACCACCCGGCGGCGCAGCCCGTGCCGGCGCCAGGCCCGGCGAGCAAAGCGCCGGCTCCGAGGCGCGCACCAAAGCTGTGACGCGGCGGGCCCACGCGCCTGTTTTCGGGCTATGCGGGCCAAGGCCCGAGGCTCGCGGCAAGTAGACTATCCAGTGACGGCTTCCGGCGTCAGCCCGGGTGAGCCGCGCGTTTCCCGCTCGGCCTGCCGCACCAGCGCGGTGACCCGCTTCAGCAGAGGCGCCGGCGTGCCGGCCTTTTCGGCGAGGCTCAGGACGGCCCCCTGCAGGTCACCGATCTCGGTCGGCCGACCGCGCTGGAGGTCGTCCCACATCGACGAGCGCGCCTGCGGGTCGATGGCGAGCATGCGGCGGGCGACCAGCCGGAACAGCCAGTCCGGCAGCCGGAGCAGCTTCGGCAGCAGGCCGGGACGCAAGCCGCCGATCCGCGCCGGCGCGATATGTAACGCCTTCATCGCCGCCAAGGCCTCGTCGATCTGACCGGCCAGGATCCGCCGCCAGCGGCGGTCGGCAAGTTCGCTCGCCAGCGGCAGGCCGGACAAGGCGACAAGCGCGTTGTTGAGGTTGATCAGCAGCTTGCCCCACTGAACGGCTTTCATGTCGGGATGGGTTTCCACGCCAAGCCCTTCGACATCGAGAAGGCCGGCAAGGCCGGTCACGCCATCTTCGATCATGACCTTGCCGTCGCTGGCGCGATGCACGTGAAGCGGCAAATTGCCTATGGCCGACTGGACGACATTGAACGGCACCATGCCGGCGAGTACAGTCCGGCCACCGAGCACGGCGCGTAACCGGTCGGCATTGCCGACGCCGTTCTGCAGGCTGACCACCACGACATCGCCGCGCGCATGTCCGGCAACAAGCGACGCCATCTCCTCGGTAGCGCCGTTCTTGACCGTCACCAGCACCACGTCGGCGCTGGCGAGGGCAGCGGCGGGATCGGTGGTGACGGACTCCGGCCGGATGGATCGGTCGCGACCATCGAGATCGGTGATGCGCAGGCCACCGCCCAGCAAGGCCGTCGCTATGTCTGGCCGCGCCAAAAACACCACCTTGCGTCCGGCCAGCGCCAGGCAACCGCCGACATAGCAGCCGATGCTGCCGGCGCCGGCAATGACGATGGTCTTTTCGGCGTTGGCCATGCGATTATCTCGTGTTGGCCTGCACTATACGACAGGAAAACCATAATGTCGGCGGCAGGATCGGTCATCATCTCTGGCCGTGACAGGCCTTTCGCTTTCGACTATCGCTTTGCCCATGAAACTGCCGACCGATCCCGCCGCCAACCTCGCGACCCTCATACGCTGCGCCTCCGTAACGCCCGCCGAGGGCGGCGCGCTGGCTGCCCTGGAAGGCATGCTGAAGCCGCTCGGCTTTTCCGTCGAACGCCCTGTGTTTTCCGAAGACGGCACCCCCGACATCGAGAACCTCTACGCGCGTCGCTCCGGCAACGGGCCGCATCTGATGTTTGCCGGCCATACCGACGTGGTGCCGGCGGGCGACGAGGCGTCGTGGACGCATCCGCCCTTCGCCGCCGAGATCGCCAAGGGCGAGATGTATGGCCGCGGCGCCGTCGACATGAAGGGCGGCATCGCCTGTTTCATCGCCGCCGTGGCGCGCCATGTCGAGAAAAAGGGTGGTCCGAAAGGCTCGGTCTCGCTGCTGATTACCGGCGACGAGGAGGGGCCGGCGATCAACGGGACGACAAAACTGCTCGACTGGGCGGCGGCCAAGGGCGAGAGATGGGACGCCGCGATCGTTGGCGAGCCGACCAATCCGGACACGCTCGGCGACATGATCAAGATCGGCCGGCGTGGCTCGATGTCGGGCAGTGTCACGGTCAACGGCCGCCAGGGCCATGTCGCCTATCCATTGCTCGCCGACAATCCGGTGCGCGGCCTGATCAGCCTGGTCGACGCCTTGCTGTCGCCCGTCTTCGACAAGGGCACGAAGGATTTTCAGCCGACCAATCTGGAAGTGACCTCGATCGATGTCGGCAACCCGGCGACCAATGTTATTCCGGCCAAGGCGACAGCCACCTTCAACATCCGCTTCAACGACACATGGACTGCCGAGACGGTGCAGGCCGAGATCCATAACCGCCTCGACCAGGCGGCGAAGCGCAAGAAATACCGGACCGGCAAGACGCCGGTCGACTACGAGCTGATCTGGCGCGACCGGCCGAGCCATGTCTTCCTGACGCGCGACGACAAGCTGATCGAGACGCTGCGCGGCTCGATCAAGGCGACGGTCGGCAAGGAGCCGGCGCTGTCCACCTCGGGCGGAACCTCGGATGCGCGTTTCATCAAGGACTATTGCCCGGTGGTCGAGTTCGGCCTGGTCGGCAAGACCATGCACATGGTCGACGAGCGCGTCGCACTGGCCGACCTCGAGACGCTGACCCAAATCTACCAGCGCTTCATCGATGACTGGTTCGAGCAGGGCTGATCATGCTTTCGGTTGACGAGACCTCTTCATCGCTTAACGGCGCCTGGCGGCTGATGCTCGGAAAGGCCGACGGCTTGCGGCTGCTCGACCTTTCGGCGGACGGCTTCTGGAATTCCTTCTTCGCCATCGTCGTCGCCGCGCCGGCGATGATCGTCGGCTGGGTCGGCACGGCCAACGAGATCGGCGATCCCAATGCGTTCGCCGGTCGGCTGGGCATGTTGGTTCGCCTGGCGACCGTCGACCTCGGCTCGTGGCTGCTGCCCCTGGTTGTGCTTGCCCTGGTCGCATCGCGCGCCGGCATCGGCGACCGCTTCGTCCACTATGTCGTCGCGAGCAACTGGGCGTCGGCGATCACCGCCTGGATGCTGCTGCCTTCAGCGTTGATCAGGCTTTTCCTGCCGTCCGGCAACCCGGTTGCCGAATTGGTGTGGCTGGTTCTGGTGGTGCTGTCGCTGGTACTCACCTGTCGGATGACCAACGCCGCGATCGGCAAGGGCGCGGCTGTCGGCAGCGCCGTGTTCGCAGGCATGTTGGTGGTGTCTCTGGCCGTCTTGTTCGGCCTAGTGGCGCTGCTCGGCATCACGGTGCCGACCGCCGCTCCGGCCTAGAACTTTTCCGGATAGTCTACACCGACGAGAAAAAGCCCGTCGGGCGGCGCCACCTGGCCGCAGGCGGCGCGGTCTTGCGCCGCGAGCGCTGCCTTGAGGTCGGCGGCGGTCCAGCCGCCGTCGCCGACGCGTTTCAGCGAACCGACCATGGAGCGCACCTGGTTGTGCAGGAAAGAGCGCGCCGAGGCCCTGACTTCGATCAGGTCGCCCTGGCGGCTTACATCGAGCCGCTCCAGCGTCCGCACCGGACTGTTGGCCTGGCATTGCGTCGAGCGGAAGGTGGTAAAGTCATGTCGGCCGAGCAGGACTTTCGCCGCTTCGTGCATGGCGTCCGCATCGAGCCGCTTCGGCACCCACCAGACCTTGCCCTTTTCCATCGCTGCAGGCGCGCGCCGGTTGAGGATGCGGTAGAGATAGTGCCGTCCGGTGGCCGAGAAACGGGCGTCGAACTCATTGGGGACAACCGTCGCCTGCAGGATGGCGATGCGCGCGCCTGCCGCCTGCAGGTGCGCGTTGACGGCGTCGCGCACCTTGTCGTTTGGCCATGCCTTGGCGAGGTCGACATGCGCCACCTGGGCGGTCGCATGCACCCCGGCGTCGGTGCGGCCGGCGGCGCGTATCCGCACCGCCTCACCGCAGAATTTCTCGATCGCCTGCTCTATCGCCTGCTGCACCGAAGGCTGATCCGCCTGGTGTTGCCAGCCGGCGAAGAGGCTGCCGTCATATTCGATATCGAGACGAAAACGCGGCATACACCCTTCGTTCAGGCGGCGAGTGCGGTAAAGGCCTGGGCGTAGACCAGTTTGCCTTTTTCGGGTGCGTCACCCCAGGCCAGCGCCTGCAGCGCTTCGCCCTGATATTCGCTCTCGAACTTTTCGGCCCGCGCATGATTGTAGCCGAAGCGGCCGTAATAGGCCGGATCGCCCAACACAACGGCGAGCGTCTCGCCGCCATCCCTGAGGCGGATATGCGCCTCGCGGATCAGCGCACCGCCAATGCCCGAGCCGTGGAACGAAGGTTCCACCGCCAACGGCGCCAGCGCCACGGCTGCGAACTGCTTGCCGCCGTTCTGGACGAACAGCCTGGAAAACAGGATGTGGCCGACCACCTGGCCGTCTTCTTCCGCCACCAGTTCGACAACGGCGTCGCCGCCGGTGACCAGAGCGTCGACCAGCCCGGCCTCCGCCTGCTGGCCGAATGCGTGTTCCTCGACCAGACGTATGGCCTCGCGGTCCCGCGGCGTCGCGCCGCGTATCGACATCATGCTCATGAGAACTTCATTCCTTTTTCGATCTTGGCCCCGCGCAGAAACTCCTTCGCGGCAGCAGGCTTTCCGCCCGCCCGTTGAACTTCGACCAGCCTGACCGCGCCCGACCCGCAGGCGACCGTCAGCCGGTCATCGAGAATTCCTCCCGACTCGCCCATGCTTTCAAAAAGCGTACCTTCAGAAAGCGTCGAGCGAAGCAGTTTCAGCCGTTCCGTGCGGCCGCCGATGTCGGCCTCGCACCAGGCGCCGGGGAATGGCGACAGCCCGCGAATGTGATTGTGGACCTCCGCAGCCGGGCGCGTCCAGTCCACACGTGTCTCCGACTTATCGATTTTCCTGGCGTAGGTCACCCCGTCAGCCGCCTGCAAAGTCGATGCCAGGGTATTTGTCTCCAATCGGGACAGCGCTTCCACCATCAGCGTGGCAGCAATATTCATCAAGCGGTCGTGCAGATCGCCGGCCGTCATATCGGGCTCTATGGCGCATTTTTCAACCAGTGCCACCGGACCGGTGTCCAGGCCCTCTTCCATGCGCATCACCATCATGCCGGTCTCGACGTCGCCGGCCATAATGGCGCGCTGGATGGGAGCTGCACCACGCCAACGCGGCAAAAGCGAGGCGTGGCCGTTGAGGCAGCCGAGGCGCGGAGCCTCCAGAATAGCCTTCGGCAACAGCAAACCATACGCGACGACGACCGCGACATCGGCACGCAACGCCTGGAAAGCAGCTTGCTCGGCCTCGCCCTTCAGCGACAGCGGCGTGCGCACTTCGATGCCCAGCCGCTCAGCCTCGCGCTGCACCGGCGACGGTGTCAGCTCCAGCCCGCGGCGGCCCGCGGCGCGCGGCGGCTGGGTGTAGACGGCTGCTATCTCGTGCCCGGCCTCGGCAATCGCGCGCAGCACCGGCACCGAAAACTCCGGCGTGCCCATGAAGATGACGCGAAGCGGCATCTTCCCTATCCCACCAGCTTGCCCGGCGCCTTGTCCTTGGCGAGCTTCTTGAACTTCTTGACCACCATGTCGCGCTTCAGCTTCGAGATGTGGTCGATGAACAGCACACCGTTGAGATGGTCGATCTCGTGCTGCAGGCAGGTCGCCATCAGGCCCTCGGCCTCGATCTCCTGCAGCTTGCCGTCGCGGTCGAGATATTTCACGCGCACCGAGGCGGGACGCTCGACCTCGGCGTAATAGTCCGGGATCGACAGGCAGCCTTCCTCGTAGACCGAGCGAGCGTCGGCGCTTTCGAGGATTTCGGGATTGATGAAGACATGCGGCGCCGGCGGCTCGTCTTCCTTGGCGAGGTCGATGACCAGCATGCGCAGCGGCTCGCCGATCTGGATTGCGGCCAAGCCGATGCCCGGCGCATCATACATCGTCGCCAGCATGTCGTCGGCCAGTTTGCGCAAAGGCGCGTCGACGCGTTCGACCGGTTTGGAAACCTGGCGCAGGATAGGATCGGGAAGGATGATGAGCGGCTTGATCGACATGGCGCCTCACCTAAAACGTCGCAGGAGAAGCGTCAACCGGTGCGAATCGGTCTCGTTCACGTTTTGATCTGTGCCAGGTCTGCGAATCGGCTATGCTGGCGGGATGAACGACCTGAGCACCATCCTTTCCGAACCCGTTGCCCGGCTTGGCGCTACGACGATCACGCTCGGCCATGCACTGGCCATCGGCGCGCTGGTGTTTCTCGGCCTGTTCCTGGCGCTTGTCGTGGCGCTGTGGCGATCGGCCAAGGCGCGCACCATCGCCGCGGCGGAAGCTGCCGACCACGCCCGCGACGCCGAGGCGCGGATGGCCGGCATTTTGCAAAGCCAGGCCGAGATGCAGGGCCGCATGGGCGCCATCGCCGACGTGTTCGGCGCAAGGCAGGCCGAACTCAACCAGTCGATCGGCCAGCGCCTCGACGCCATGACCGGCAGGCTCGGTCAAACCATGACCGAACAGACCAAATCGACGCATGAGAGCCTCGCCAAACTGCAGGAACGGCTGGCGGTCATCGACACCGCGCAAGGCAACATTCAGTCGCTGGCCGGCCAGGTCGTGCAATTGCAGGCGATCCTGTCCAACAAGCAGACGCGCGGCGCCTTCGGCCAGTCGCGCATGGAGGCGATCGTCGCCGACGGCCTTCCGATGGGCGCCTACGAGTTCCAGGCAACGCTGTCAAACGGCAGCCGTCCCGACTGCCTGGTCAGGATGCCGAACGGTGCGCCGCAGCTTGCCATCGACGCCAAGTTTCCGCTGGAAGCCTGGAACGCCATCCGCGCCGCCGATGGCGCCGAACAACAGAAGATCGCGGCCCAGGCTTTCCGCCGCGACATCGAAATTCACGTCCGCGATATCTCGGAAAAATACCTGATCCAGGGCGAGACGCAGGACACCGCCTTCATGTTCGTGCCGTCGGAATCGGTGTTCGCCGAAATCCACGAGAATTTTGACGCCGTGGTCCAGAAGGCGCACCGGGCGCGTGTCATCATCGTCTCGCCGTCGCTTTTGATGCTGTCGATCCAGGTCATCCAGGCCATCCTCAAGGACGCCCGCATGCGCGAACAGGCGCATCTGATCCAGGGCGAGGTGATCCGGCTGATGGAAGACGTCGCGCGCGTCGACGAACGCGTGCGCCGGTTGCAGACGCATTTTGGCCAGTCGGCCAAGGATATCGACGAGATACTGGTGTCGACGTCGAAGGTGACCAAGCGCGGCCAAAAGATCGAAGCGCTGGAGTTTGGCGAAAGCGAAGCCGAAGTGCGCGGTGGCGGACCCGCCAAGGACGAAGCCGGGGTGCGGGTGGCGGATTCCAAGACGGGGCAGCTCAGGCTGCGTGTCGTCGAAGGCGACGATTAAAGCGCGTCGCGCTGAACGGATTCATACGACGCGCTTTAAAAGTCTTTGTTTTGATGCATGTCGTTGTCCCAGAACCGCGGCACACTTCTGGGCGCCATGCATTAGACCGTAGCCACGATCACGTGCGCCTGGATCTTGGCCGCAACCTCGCCGCTGCCGTGTCTGGCTGCAATCACGGACGCGGCGTGATCGGTTGCGGCTTCCAGTTTTCCTCTAGCCTCGATTTCGTTGCGAAGCGGAGTTCCCTGGCAATAGGCAACCGCCGGAAGGCGCGGCGAGGAGGCACGGCTTTGTTCGGCCCTCGTGTCGATCACCACACGGGAGAAACCTGCGGCTTCCAACTCGCCGCGGATCAATGCAATGTCATTGTAGCCGTGCGGCGTGCGGGCGAGAAAGCGGGGCGGATCGTTCGGAAAAATCTCCGCAAGAGCATTCGTCACATCATTGGCGAATACATTCTCTTCGATGCGATCCCACACGTTGAACAGGAAATGGCCGCCGGTCTTCAGGACCCGCTTTGCTTCGCGATAGCCGGCGGCTCGGTCGGGAAAGAACATCGCGCCGAACTGACAGCAAACGAGATCGAAAGCCGCATCTTCGAACGGCAGCGCCAGAGCATCCGCCTGACGCCATTGTATACGACTGTCGGGAGCTTGTCGCGAGGCCGCGTAGTCGAGCATAGGCTGGTTGAGGTCGGTCACGACATAGCTTGCGCCGGGAGACAGTTTTGGAGCCAATGCGCGGGTGACAACGCCGGTGCCGGCGGCGACTTCCAGGACGGCGCCGGGCGACAAGGACGCTGCCCGTCGTGCCAAATCCGCGGCGAACGGCTCGAAGATCAGCGGCACCATGTAGCGGTCGTAGTTTTCCGGAATCGAGCCGGCAAACACTTTGTCCGTTTCCGACATTGCTATCCCCCGCCATCCGTTTGATGGCTAGCCTAGCACATTATTGGCTGGTTTGGGCCGCGTTTAACCGGGAGGCAGGTGCTACTGCGCCTCTACGATGCTTACGCCCTCGAATTCCGGAAGCCAGTGCAGGGCCGATCGGTGCCATTTCTGTTGGGTCGGAACGAGATCCTCGCGTTGCCGCGCGGTCCCCGCCCTGATCCCATAGACCTTCGGCCCGTCGCCAACCGACGTTGCGTAAAGATGCGAACCGCAGTCGCCGCAGAACGCCTGGGCACGCTTGGCGCCGCTCGATCCCGTCTTGATATAAACCTTCGGTGTTCCCTTGGTGATCCTATAATGATCCTCAGGCGCGGGAACAGTGACACGAAAGGCGGTACCGGTCAGTTGCTGGCAGTCGGTGCAATGACAGATAGAGGTCTTTTCCGGGTCGACGTCTGCTTCATAAGTTATGGCGCCGCAATGGCACCCACCATCGATTTTCATCGTTGATTCTCCGAAATCCGTCGGGTGATCTTAGCGGGACCAGGCGATGGCGCCAACGGTGGACTGCTGGTCCGGAACTAGTCCGACGCCGCCTCGACCTGCTTGCGCCGGTGCTCCCAGGTTCCGGTCGTCTGCGGCTTGACGAACAGTCTGGTGATCTCCGGCATTTCTTTTTTCAAGAGCGCCTCGATGCGCTCGACACAGGCTTCGATCTCAGGCGCCGTCAGATGGTCCTCGAATTCGATGCTCAGCCCAGCGACGATCTGTTGCGGGCCGAGATGGACGGTGAGAACGCCGTTGGCCCGCTGCACTGCCGGATCCTGCTGGGCGATGGTCAGCACCTTGGCCTGCACTTCCGGCGAGGCCGGCTCACCGATGAGCAATCCCTTGCTTTCGCGCGCCAGAAAGATGGCGGTGGCGCCGAGGATCATCGCGATGCCGATCGAGGCGACGCCGTCGAGTTCGGGCATGTCGAGGAGTTCGGCCGCCAATATGCCGGCGAAGGCGACGAACAGACCGAGCAGGGCGGCGCTGTCCTCGAACAGGATCGTGTAGACGCTCGGATCCTTGCTCGATTGCACGGCCTGCAGCCAGCCTTGCTTGCCCTTCTGCTGGCGGAACTCCTTCAGCGCCACGTACCAGGAGCTGCCCTCGAACAGCATTGAGAGGCCCAGCACGATGTAGTTGATTTTGGGATTGGCGACCGGCTCAGGCGCCATGATGTGGACGACGCCTTCATAGAAGGACACGCCGGCGCCGAGCGCGAATACGAGCAGGGCGACAATGAAGCTCCAGAAATACAGCTCGCGGCCATGGCCGAGCGGATGCGTGCGGTCCGGCGGGCGGGCGGCGCGGTGCATGCCGTAGAGCAGCAGCCCGCCATTGCCGGTATCCACCAGCGAGTGCACGCCTTCCGACAGCATCGCCGAGCTGCCGGTGAAGAAGGCGGCGACGAATTTGGTCACAGCAATAGCGAGATTACCGGCGAGCGCCGCGTAGATGACCGTCTTCGACCCGCCATGTGCTGCCATGCTGTCCCTCCAAGGAACCTGATGTAACGCCCCTGCCGCCGAGCTCCACAGGCATCACAACGCACGAATCGCCCGGTCGTTCAGGGTCTTGTAGGCAGCTTGCGGAAAGACGCCCCTATTCGATGATCTCGTCCGTCCACACCTTGAAACCAGCCAGCGTGCCCGGTCCGAAGATGTGGGTCAGCGGCACGTCGGCGGCGTCGCGACCCGACGCGATCAGGATGCGGCCGATGCGTGGCGAATTGTTGCGCGGGTCAAAGACATGCCAGCGGCCACCGAGATAGACCTCCATCCAGGCTGCGAAATCCATGCTCGCCCAAGGTTTGGGCAGGCCGATGTCGCTGATGTAGCCGGTGCAGTAGCGGGTCGGGATGTTTAGCGCACGGCAGAAGGTGACGGCGAGGTGGGCAAAGTCACGGCAGACGCCGCTTTGCTCGCGATAGGCTTCCGCCGCGGTGCGGGTCGGCCGCGCATTGCCGTAGCTGAAGACGATATGGTTGTGGACGAAGTCGCAGACCGCCTGGACGCGCGCAATGCCAAGCGGCGTATGCCCGAACAGCCGCCAGGCTTCGCTGGCCAGCAGATCGCTCTCGCAAAAGCGGCTCGGCAACAGGAAGAGCAATGTGTCCGACGGCAGATCGCGCACCTCGTGCTGCCAGGCCATCAGGTCGCCCATCTCGAACGTGCCGGGGTCGCGGACTACCGAATCGGTGCCGAAGGTGAAGCGACCGGGCGGGGCGACGAAACGGTTGCACCAATTGCCGAAACTGTCGCGGTAGCTCTGGATCGGCACCGGCGGGTTGGAGGTCAGGAAATCCGGGCGCTCGAGATCGGAGGCCCTGGAGTAGTGGACGTTGAGCATCGCGATCAGCGGCGTTTCCTGCGGAAAATCGAAACTCATCTCGCTGCCGATGCGGATTCGCATTGTCGTCCTGACCGCACTTCCTGATCATCGCCGGGCGAAGGCATGGCCGATGCTGCAGTGCGAAGGCAACCATGGCACGGACCGGAATGGTTTACGAGCAAATTAGAAAACCGGTTGAAAGCGGCCCGCCGGCGCCGGCGACGGACGCCCGCCCCCTTGCAGTCCGGCGTTTCTCTTGTTTCACTTGGCCTCCCAGCAACTGGAGGAACGAATCATGGCTAAAGGTGCGATGAAGGCGGGCAAGGAAGCTCGCAAGCCGAAAAAAGACGCCAAGAAGCCCGCCGCGGCTCCGGCGCTGAAGGCGCCGCCCGTGAAGGCGATGAGGCTCAAGGAAAAGTAAGCCCGCCTTAGGTCGTCAATATCTTGGGACGGTTGAGATCCGGGCAAACCGTTTCGGCGCAGATTTTGACGCCGGCGGCATGAACGATGCTGCCGGCGTTTTGTTGATCGGACCGGCGCAGCCGCTTATACCGAAGCGGCGAGGACGACCTCGCGCCTTTCTCAAAAGTCCGGCCGGGACGCCCCGCCAT
Source organism: Mesorhizobium sp. M0761 (assembly GCF_040320205.1). Taxonomy (NCBI): domain Bacteria; kingdom Pseudomonadati; phylum Pseudomonadota; class Alphaproteobacteria; order Hyphomicrobiales; family Phyllobacteriaceae; genus Mesorhizobium; species Mesorhizobium sp. M0761. The sequence goes on along the minus strand of NZ_JAMYPF010000002.1, from coordinate 129,337 downwards.
CCTCATGGAAGGAGTGCATCCCGATGTCGTGGATTTTTCTGTTCTTCGCTGGTCTGTTCGAAATCGGCTGGGCGATCGGCCTCAAATACACCGACGGCTTCTCGAAGCCGCTGCCGACGGTGCTCACTGTCGCCTCGATGATCATCAGCCTGGGGTTGCTCGGCCTGGCGCTCAAGACGCTGCCTGTCGGGACGGCCTATGCGGTGTGGACCGGCATCGGCACGGTCGGCACGGCGCTGCTTGGCATCTGGCTGCTGGGCGAGCCGGCGACGGCCATCCGGCTCGCCTGCATTGCGCTCATCGTCTGCGGCATTATGGGGCTGAAGCTCGCCGCCTGAGCAAAGCAACCAAGGAAATCGACGCACAAACACATTCAGGGCCGCTGGAAGGCGACCCTGATGTCCGATCGTTTCGATCGAAGCGTTAGCGGGCGGAGAAGCCCGGAGGCGTCCTGCCGGTACGCTGCTTGCGGGCCGCATAGCGTGCGTCGCGCTTGGCCTTGCGTTCGGCTTCGTCGGCCAGCAAACGGGCAATGCGCTCGTTTTCTTCGGCTTCCTTGATCTTCGCTTCAGCCTGCGCTGCCTCTTCGGCCGCAATACGCGCCGCTTCGGCTGCTGCCTCGCGCTCGGCCTTCTCGACCGCCTCGCGTGCCAGCTTTTCCTGCTTCAGCCTGGCCTTTTCGGCTTCGCGTATCTCGCGAGCCTCAAGAATCGCCTTGCGTTCGGCCTGTTTGGCCAGAACCGCAGGATCATCAGCCGCCGGCTTTGACTTGAAGCGCTCCAGAAGCGCCTTCTTTGCCTCGTTCGCGGCATTGCGCCGCTCGAAAATGTCTTTTTCCCTGTAGATAGCCAAGTCCACTTCCCTGAAGTCAATTCGCGACGCTTACATACGCGCGAAAACCGAGAGTTCAAGCGCCAAAACGGTATGCCAGCCATGAAAGTTTATGCTGTTGCAGCCGGGAGACGCGTTTTCCCTGAAACAAAGCCGGCCGAAACCGACATGCACTGTTCACTATCCGCCCCTCTGGCGGCCGGGGCGGCTCGACGCTACCTCTAGCGGCAAATCAGAACATTTGGATGACATGCCATGGAACTCGGTCTCTACACTTTCGCCGACGTCAGCCCGGAGCCCGGCCCCGGCGCGATCGGCCCGCATCAGCGGCTGCGCAATCTGATCGAGGAGGTCGAGCTGGCTGACCAGGTTGGCCTCGACGTCTTTGGTCTGGGCGAACATCACCGCCCCGACTATGCCGCGTCCGCGCCGGTGGTGGCGCTGGCCGCTGCCGCCGAACGCACCAAGCGCATCAAGCTGACCAGCGCGGTCACCGTGCTGTCCTCCGACGATCCGGTTCGCGTCTTCCAGCAGTTCGCAACGCTCGACCTTTTGTCGGGCGGCCGGGCCGAGATCATGGCCGGGCGCGGTTCGTTCATCGAATCCTTCCCGCTGTTCGGCTACAATCTCGAGGACTATGACGAGCTGTTCGCCGAAAAGCTCGATTTGCTGCTGGCCATACGTGACGGCGTCAAAGTTACCTGGTCCGGCAATCTGCGCGCGCCGATCAACGACCGCGGCGTCTATCCGCGGCCGCTGCAGGACAAATTGCCGATCTGGATCGCAATAGGTGGAACGCCGCAATCTGCGGCGCGCGCGGGCGTGCTCGGTTTGCCGCTGGCACTGGCCATCATCGGCGGCGAGCCGGCGCGGTTTGCACCGCTGTTCGACATTTATCGCGATGCCGCAAGGCGGGCCGGTACCGACCCCTCGGGCCTTGCCACCAGCATCAATGTGCACGGCTTCATCGCCGGCACCACTGAACAGGCGGCCGACGATTTCTATGGCCCGCAGGCCGAAGTGATGAACCGCATCGGCCGCGAGCGCGGCTGGGGCCCGACCTCGCGGGCGCATTTCGATCAGTCGCGTGGTCCGAACGGCGCGCTGTTCGTCGGCGATCCGGAGCAGGTGGCGGAAAAGATCGTCGCCCAGCACAAGATCTTCAACAATGACCGCTTCCTGCTGCAGATGGCGATCGGCGCCATGCCGCACGCCAAGATCATGAAGGCGATCGAACTGTACGGCACCAAGGTGGCGCCGATCGTACGCAAGGAGACCGCCAAGCCCGGCGTCGCCGTCGCAGCGCCAGCCGCCTGAGCGACGGGCGGCCCGGATTGAGGGCCTTGCCGGCTAACGGAACCTTGGGCTTGCAGAGGCGTTTCCGTCAGGGGAAAGCACCAATTGCGGTGCGCCGCTGAGGGAAAATCATGAAAGCCGAACCCGCCGCTTTGGGTGCTGGCCTTGCCGAGACCGAAGAGGCGAGAGTTGTGGCGCGTGCCGACACGCATCTGATGCGTTCGCTGCTCATCGGGATCTTCCTGTTCATGGCCATCTACGCGCTGTATTTCGCGCGTGCTTTCTTCATGCCGGTCATCCTCGCCTTCCTGCTGACGCTGACGCTGACACCGATCGTGCGCTTCCTGCGCAAGCGCGGCATTCCGGAAGTGGTTTCGGCGACAATGTTGGTCGTGCTGTCGATCTGCGTCTTCGGCGTTGCCGGCTATCTGCTCAGCGGCCCGGTCATCGACCTTCTCAACAACACCTCGTCGATCGGCCAACAACTTACCGAGCGGCTGGCGCAATTGCGGCGTCCGCTCGAGAGGATCATGCAGATCTCGCATCAGATCGAGCAGATGACGGAGACCTCGCAGGAGCCGGGCATCCAGAAGGTGGCGATGGCGCAGTCCGGTGTCCTGTCGGCCGCCGCCAGCAACGTCCTGTCGGCGGGGACAAGCCTGACCATCATCTTCGTGCTGTCGCTGTTCCTGCTGGCGTCGGGCACGATGTTCTATGAGAAGATCATCCAGTCCTTCGCCAGCCTCAGCGAGAAGAAGCGGGCCTTGCGCGTCGTCTATGACGTCGAGCGCGAAATCTCGCATTATCTGCTCACCGTCACCGTCATCAATGCCGGTCTCGGCGCGGTTATCGGCCTTGGCCTGTGGGCGCTCGGCATGCCCAACCCGCTCGTCTGGGGAACGATGGCGGCGCTGCTCAACTTCCTGCCCTATGTCGGCGCGCTGATCACCATCGTGCTGGTCAGCGTCATTGCGATGATCAGCTTCGACTCGATCACCTACGCCCTTTTGGCGCCGGGCTTCGTGCTTTTGTGCGACATCGTCGAAGGCCAGTTCGTTACGCCGATGGTTGTCGGCCGACGCCTCGAGATCAACGCCGTGGCGATCTTCATCGCCATCGCCTTCTGGTCCTGGCTTTGGGGCTTTGTCGGCGCGCTGATGGCGGTGCCGCTGCTGGTCGTCGTCAAAGTGTTCTGCGATCATTTCGATGGCCTCAGCCATGTCGGCAATTTTCTCGCCGCACAGCAGACGGCCGTGGTGGAGGAGGAAGCGGCCGAAGAGAACGGAAAGGCCGCGCCATAAGCTTGCCGCGCCTGTCCGTCATCTCGCATTTGTTGTCTTCAGGCGGAGTGCCTATATCGAGCCGGTCAACCCGGACCCTCCGATGAACGATGCCTCCTTCGACCTCGACGCCTATTTCGACCGCATCGGCTATCGCGGCCCGATCGATGCTCCGCTCGGCACGCTGAGCGCGTCGCATCGCCAGCATCCGCAGGCGATCCCGTTCGAGAATATGGACCCGTTGCTTGGCACCAGCTCGACATCCTCATTCCCGACCGCGCCTTCCAAACAAGGGGCAGGCAGTTGAACATCGTAAAGGCTTGAGGCCCATGACCGCACTTTCCGTTCTCGACCTGTCGCCGATCGTCGAAGGCAGCGACGCCTCCCAATCGCTGGCAAATTCGCTCGACCTGGCCCGCCATGCCGAGCGGCTCGGCTACAGGCGCTACTGGCTGGCCGAGCACCACAACATGCCGGGCATCGCCAGCGCGGCGACCGCCGTGGTCATCGCCCATGTCGCCGGCGGCACCAAGACCATCCGCGTCGGCGCCGGTGGCATCATGCTGCCCAACCATGCGCCGCTGGTGATTGCCGAGCAGTTCGGCACGCTGGCGGCACTGCACCCCGGCCGCATCGACCTCGGCCTCGGCCGGGCGCCCGGCACCGATATGGGAACAGCGCGCGCGCTGCGCCGCAATCTCGAGGCGTCAGACAATTTCCCCCAGGACGTCGTCGAGCTGATGGGCTATTTCCAGCCGGCCGCGGAAGGCCAGCGTATCCACGCCGTGCCCGGCGAAGGCCAGAAGGTGCCGGTCTGGATCCTCGGTTCCAGCCTCTATGGCGCGCAGCTCGCCGCCATGCTCGGCCTGCCCTATGCGTTTGCCTCGCATTTCGCGCCGGCCGAACTCGACCATGCGCTGGAGATCTACCGTTCGCGCTTCCAGCCTTCGGAACAGCTGGACAAGCCCTATGTCATGCTCGGCCTCAACGTTTTCGCCGCACCGACCGATGGAGAGGCCAAACTGCTGTTCACCTCGTTGCAGCAGGCCTTCGTCAATCTGCGCACGGGGCGGGCCGGCCGCCTGCCGCCGCCGGTCGAGGGCTATGACCAGACGCTCGAGCCGATGGCAAAAACCATGATTTCGCAGGCGCTGTCCTGCGCCGTCATCGGCTCTCCCGAAACCGTCCGGCAAGGCATAGACGCGTTCGTGCGCCGCACCGGCGCAGACGAGCTGATGGTGACCGCGCAGATCTTCGACCATGCGGCACGCGTGCGCTCGTTCGAAATCCTGGCCGAGGCGCATAAATCGCTGTCGCAGGCCGCGTGACGCTTTTGCCTGTGTCTGCTGTGGGCAGGCGCCTTCCTCAGCCAGGAGCCGCCTCTCTCACGCATAGGTGACGTTTTCTTGTGGTTTCGAAGCCCTGACTGGGCGCTTCGCCGGGGGATCGCGCAGATCCTGGGGTTTTGAGCGCGGTTGGAGCACATCCGGGCCGCTGGGCGGCTGTTCAAAGGCGCCAAGTGCGGCGCGGTGGATGCCATGCGCAGAATGCTTGCGCCCGATGCCGCCTGTTCTTATATACGCGCCAAGCCGCCCAGTGCCGGAATGCCGGTTGCCGGAGCGGAATTTCTTGTGAACAGGGGCTTTCGTCGGAACGCCTTACGGGTCCTGAGAGCCTGCTTAGCGGAGAGACTAGAAAAATGGCAAAAGTAATCGGTATCGATCTCGGCACCACCAACTCCTGCATCGCCATCATGGATGGCAAGGAGCCCAAGGTCATTGAAAATGCGGAAGGCGCGCGCACGACGCCTTCCATCGTCGCCATCTCGGGCGACGGCGAACGTCTCGTCGGCCAGCCGGCCAAGCGCCAGGCGGTCACCAATCCTGAAAACACCATCTTCGCGGTCAAGCGCCTGATCGGCCGCCGCTATGACGACCCGGTGACGGAGAAGGACAAGAAGCTTGTCCCCTACAAGATCGTCAAGGGCGACAATGGCGATGCCTGGGTCGAGGCCGGCGGCAAGAAGCAGTCGCCCAGCCAGATCTCGGCCATGATCCTGCAGAAGATGAAGGAAACGGCGGAGGCCTATCTCGGCGAGAAGGTCGAGAAGGCGGTCATCACCGTTCCGGCCTATTTCAATGACGCCCAGCGCCAGGCCACCAAGGACGCCGGCAAGATCGCCGGCCTTGAGGTGCTGCGCATCATCAACGAGCCGACGGCTGCAGCACTTGCCTACGGCCTCGACAAGAAGGATGGCAAGACCATTGCCGTCTATGACCTTGGCGGCGGCACGTTCGACATTTCGGTGCTCGAAATCGGCGACGGCGTGTTCGAAGTGAAGTCGACCAATGGCGACACCTTCCTCGGCGGCGAGGATTTCGACATGCGTCTCGTCGAATACCTGGCGGCCGAGTTCAAGAAGGAACAGGGCATCGACCTGAAGAACGACAAGCTTGCGCTGCAGCGCCTCAAGGAGGCGGCTGAAAAGGCCAAAATCGAGCTGTCGTCGACGACGCAGACCGAAATCAACCTGCCCTTCATCACCGCCGACGCGACCGGCCCCAAGCACCTGACACTGAAGCTGACCCGTGCCAAGTTCGAGCAGCTGGTCGACGATCTCGTCCAGCGCACCATCGAGCCCTGCAAGGCAGCGCTCAAGGATGCCGGGCTGAAGGCTGGCGAGATCGACGAAGTGGTCCTGGTCGGCGGCATGACCCGCATGCCCAAGATCCAGGAGATCGTGAAGCAGTTCTTCGGCAAGGAGCCGCACAAGGGCGTCAACCCGGATGAGGTCGTCGCACTCGGCGCCGCAATCCAGGCCGGCGTGCTGCAGGGCGACGTGAAGGACGTGCTGCTGCTCGACGTGACGCCGCTGTCGCTCGGCATCGAGACGCTGGGTGGCGTGTTTACCCGCCTGATCGAACGCAACACGACCATCCCGACCAAGAAGAGCCAGGTGTTCTCGACCGCTGAAGACAGTCAGTCGGCCGTGACCATCCGCGTCTTCCAGGGCGAGCGTGAAATGGCTGCCGACAACAAGGCGCTCGGCCAGTTCGACCTGGTCGGCATTCCGCCGGCGCCGCGCGGCGTGCCGCAGATCGAGGTCACTTTCGACATCGACGCCAACGGCATCGTCAACGTTTCGGCCAAGGACAAGGGCACCGGCAAGGAGCACCAGATCCGCATCCAGGCCTCTGGTGGCCTTTCGGACGCCGACATCGAGAAGATGGTCAAGGACGCCGAAGCCAATGCCGAGACCGACAAGCAGCGGCGCGCCTTGGTCGAGGCCCGCAACCAGGCCGAGGCGCTGGTGCACTCCTCCGAGAAGTCGCTGAAAGAATATGGCGACAAGGTTTCGGAAACCGAGCGCACGGCGATATCGGAGGCTATCACGGCGCTGAAGGCTGCTGCCGAAGGCGACGATGCCGCCGACATCGAGGCCAAGTCGCAGACGCTTGCCGAAGCATCCATGAAGCTCGGCCAGGCCATGTACGAAGCTTCGCAGAAGGAAGCGGCGGAAGCCGACGCCAAGGCGGACGCGGCCAAGGATAGCGATGTGGTCGACGCCGATTTCGAGGAAATCGACGAAAACGACGAGAAGAAGAAGTCGGCCTGACCGGTTGACGGCAAATAAAGCGGAAAGCCCGGCGCAAAGCCGGGCTTTTTTGCAACCCTCGCTGAAAAAGTGCGGGCCTTGCCGAAAAAGTCACTGAAAAACACAGGCACAAGCGCGCCGGCCCTAGCATCCGGGCAGCACCGCTCCTAAATCGAGACAACGTGCCGGCAAACGACGCAACATGCATCAAGACGTTGAGCATCCGGACTGCGGGAAAAGATGAAAGCTGATTTCTACGAGACGCTGGGCGTGCAAAAGGGCGCCGACGAGAAGGAGCTCAAGAGCGCTTTCCGCAAGCTGGCCATGCAGTTCCATCCCGACCGCAATCCCGGCGATCACTCATGCGAGCATAAGTTCAAGGAAATCAACGAAGCCTACGAAACGCTGAAGGACCCGCAGAAGCGCGCGGCCTATGACCGTTTCGGTCACGCCGCCTTCGAGCAGGGCGGCATGAATGGCGGCGCGCAAGGTTTTGGCGCCGGCGGCTTCGCCGACATTTTCGAAGATATTTTCGGCGACATGATGGGCGGGCGCCAGCGCCGCTCGTCGGGCGGCCGCGAACGCGGCGCCGATTTGCGCTACAATATGGAAATCACGCTGGAAGAAGCGTTTGCCGGCAAGACCGCGCAAATCCGCGTGCCGGCCTCGATCTCATGCACGGAATGCTCCGGGACCGGCGCCAAGCCCGGCACCCAGCCGGTGACCTGCTCGATGTGCCATGGCCACGGCAAGGTACGAGCGACGCAAGGCTTCTTCTCGATCGAGCGTACCTGCCCGCAATGCCAAGGCCGCGGCCAGACGATCAAGGACCCGTGCCCGAAATGCGCCGGCCAGGGCCGCGTCACCGAGGAACGCTCGCTGTCGGTCAATATCCCGGCCGGCATCGAGGACGGCACCCGCATCCGGCTTGCCAATGAGGGCGAGGCTGGCCTGCGCGGCGGCCCATCGGGCGACCTCTATATTTTCCTGGCGGTGAAGCCGCATGAATTCTTCCAGCGCGACGGCGCCGATCTCTACTGCAAGGTGCCGATATCGATGACGACGGCCGCCCTTGGCGGCTCGTTCGAGGTGACTACGCTGGACGGCAGTCAGACCAAGGTGAAAGTGACCGAAGGCACGCAGAACGGCCGCCAGTTCCGCCTCAAGGGCAAGGGCATGCCGGTGCTGCGCCAGCCCAATGTCGGCGACCTCTATATCCAGACCGCGGTCGAAACGCCGCAAAACCTGTCGCGCCGCCAGCGCGAGTTGCTGGAAGAGTTCGAGCAGCTGTCGTCGAAGGACAATTCGCCCCAGTCGAGCGGCTTTTTCGCCCGCATGAAGGACTTTTTCGAATCCTTCGGCGAGCACTGAACCCAAGCCAAGGCCGCCACGCTTCCCAAACGTCATCAACATCTTATGCCAGATCGCGCCTTGCCTTGGACCTGTTAGCTGCTAAGTAGCGTTCGGGGAGTGTTGAGGAGAACTTGCATGGCACGTGGTCCGGGATTGCGGAAGGCGCTGGCGGAAAAGTTCGACGACGAACTCAAATTCTTCAAAGGCTGGATCGACAAGCCGAAGTCGGTCGGTTCGATCGTGCCGACAAGCTCCGTCACCGCCCGCAAGATGGCTTCCATCGTCAATCCGAAGTCCGGCCTGCCGGTGCTTGAAGTCGGCCCCGGCACAGGCGTCATCACGCGTGCAATCCTCGCCCAGGGCGTTAAGCCCGAAAACCTCTACGCGGTCGAATATTCCACCGATTTCGTGCGCCATCTGCGCCAGCTCTATCCCGGCGTCAACGTCATCGAGGGCGATGCCTTCAATCTCAACGCCACGCTTGGCGAGAAGAGCGGTATGGTTTTCGATTCCGTCGTCTCCGGCGTGCCGCTGCTCAATTTCCCGGTCGCACAGCGGATCGCCTATATTGAAAGCCTGCTAGACCGCATCCCGGTTGGACGGCCGATCGTGCAGCTGACCTATGGGCCGTTGTCGCCGATCCCGCCCGGCCGCGGCAATTACACGGTCAAGCATTTCGACTTCATCTTCCGCAACATCCCGCCGACGCAGCTGTGGATCTACCGGCGCGAAGCGCATTAGCTGGTATTGGGGGCGGGAGAAGTCTCTGGCGCCTTGTAGAGGATCGCCGTCTCCCGAAGGAAGCTCGATTGAGGGTCGATCCACATCCTTGACTGTTATCCGCCTCGCAAACTCGTGGCGACCTCTCTGATCGCCGCGCACATGGCCCGCACGGCCGTTGCTTCGGCGCTGCTGGAGAACAGAAGCAGCAGAGGCCGACGCGCACGCGGCTCAAGAGGACGCCTCGCAACGATTCGCTGCCAATCGGCCGGAAACGCCAGGCCTGGCGCAATCGACAAACCGCGCCCGGCCCCCACCAGAGCAAGCAGCGCCGCCATATCGCTCGCCGACAGGATGACAACTGGCGCAACGCCAAAATCCTGGAACAATTCGGCAAGCATTGGTCCGCAGCCGCCGCTCGACATGATGAATGGCTGGCCGTCGAGAGCGCGGATCGGAAATGACCCGCCTTGGACTGAGTTCTTTTGCGATGACGCCACAAAGAGTTCGTCGTCGACAAGTTCCTCGGCTTGGCAATTGCCGGCGATGTAGGACAGTCCAATATCGGCGGCACCGCGATCGACCCACTCCGCCACCTCGGTATCCGTGCCCAAGAGCAGTTCGACAGCAAGCTCCGGGTGCCGGACGGAAGTAATGTTCAACGCATATGGAGCAATCTTTACCGAGGCGCTGCTGACCAGCGCGAGCCGTACTCTGCCTTTGATGGAGTGTTCCCGTAGGCCGACAAGACGGCCTAAAGCATGCAAAGCGGCGCGCGCCGCGTCCAAAGCCGCCTCGCCGGTTGCGGTGAAAGCGACACCGCGCCGATCACGTATGACGAGGGGCGCGCCAACGATCTCCTCCAGCGCCTTCATTGCATGGCTTATGGCCGATTGAGAAAGACAGAGCCGCTCGGCGGTTTTGGTGAAGCTGCGCGTCTCGCTGAGCGATGTCAGGACGCGCACCATCGTGATGTTGATATTAGCTTTGTTCATGGCTGCCGAAATATCTTTCATTTCGCTCATATTAAAGAGCGCTGTAGGTTTTGTGAAGGTGAGGGAAACGACCCTCGAAATCGGCGAGCGGCTTTCCTGGCCTCTCCGGCATGCAGGCGTGCGGTACGACGAGACTGAAACTGGAGTATCGCATGAGCTACCTTCCGCAATTCCTGACCCTTGCTTCGGTCTTCCTGCTCGGCGCCATGAGCCCAGGACCCGATTTTGTAGCCGTGACTTCCCATGCGCTGATCAGCCGTCGCGCGGGGTTCCATGTGGCGCTTGGCATTGCCGCAGCGATCATGGTGTGGGCGGCTCTCGCGATGTGTGGCCTGGGCCTCGTACTGACGCAGATTGCATGGGCTCACCTTGCCGTCCGGATCGCCGGCGCCGTGTATCTCGGTTACCTGGGCAGCAAGATCCTTTTGTCGGCTTGGCAGGCGCGGCCACCGCTGGCCGTCAGTGGCGCAGAGACTACGGCTCCCTGGCGAAGCGGCTTCGTTGTCGGAATTACAAATCCGAAGACAGCCGCCTTCTTCGCGAGCCTGTTCATATCGGTATTGCCGATGCAGGCTCCGATCTGGGTCCAGGCAGTGTCGCTGGCCATAATTGGGCTGGTCGCGATGGCGTGGTTTGGGCTTGTCGCGCTGATGTTCTCCACAAGAAGGGTTCGGGCGGTATATGGCAGCGTCCGCAGGCCGATAGATGCCTTGCTCGGAGTTGCACTCATCGCGCTGAGTGCAAGAATTGCGGTCACCCACTAGCATAGCCCAGCTGCTCGGCACACCCTTCACGCGCTTGCCCCCCGATCGTTTCCGTTTTTTGAGCCAGTGCGTTGATTTGCGCAGCCTCTGGCTGTACCTGTCCGGGAACAAGAGTGGCCAATGGCTGTGATCGCGAAAATCCTCGTCTTCGCCGGCTCGGTGCGCAGCGGCGCCTTCAGCGGCAGGACCGCCGATGTGGCGCAGAAGGAGCTGGCCATGCAAGGCGCCGAGGTGACGCGCATTTCGCTGGCCGACTATCCGCTGCCGATCATCGACGAGGACCTCGAAAAGGAAAAAGGCGTTCCCGACAACGCCGTGAAGCTCGGCCGGCTGATCGCCGCCCATGACGGGCTGCTGATCGCGACGCCGGAATATAATGGCTCGATCCCGCCATTGCTCAAGAACACGATCGACTGGGTAAGCCGGGTGCGCCTGGATGGCGGCCGGCCGGTGAGGCCATTTGTCGGCAAGGTCGCCGGCCTGTGCTCGTCTTCCAACGGACATTTCGCCGGGATCCGCTGCATCAACCATCTGCGCGCCGTGCTGGTGCGCTGCCAGCTGGAGATGGTGACGCCGGAATGCTCGGTATCCGATGGCGGCAATGCCTTCGACGGCGACGGCAATTTCAGGGATGATAGACTGACCAAATCGATGGAGCACCTATGCCGCACGCTGATCGAAACCTCGCGCATGCTGTCGACCCGGACCGGGGCATGATTTCCACAGCCATGCAGGCCCACACCATGAGAGACAGGCTGATCGTCGGCCTCGACGTGCCGACGGTGAAAGAGGCCGAACAGGCGGTGCGCGAACTCGACGGCGTCGTCTCCTTCTACAAGATCGGCTATCAGCTGGCCTTCGCCGGCGGGCTCGACTTCGCCAGGGAGTTGGCCAGCGGCGGCACCAGAATCTTCCTCGACATGAAGCTGCTCGACATCGACCACACGGTGGCCAAGGGTGTCGAGAACATCGTGCGCATGGGCATGACCATGCTGACCATCCACGCCTATCCCAAGGCGATGCGGGCCGCGGTGGAGGCCGCCAGGGGCAGCGACCTGTGCCTGCTGGCGGTCAGCGTGCTGACCTCGATGGACGAGCAGGACGTGATCGACGCCGGCTATGAATATGACCCGCACACGCTGGTGCTGAGGCGCGCCGAACAGGCGCTGCATGCAGGCATGGGCGGCGTCGTCTGCTCGGCCGAGGAGGCGGAAGCGGTGCGCCGCATCGTCGGACCCGACCTGGCGGTGGTGACGCCGGGGATACGGCCCAAGGGCAGCGACCATGGTGACCAGAAACGCGTGGTGACGCCCGGCCAGGCGATCCGCAACGGCTCCAGCCATCTTGTTGTGGGCCGGCCAATCGTGGCGGCAAGCGACAGGCGCGCGGCGGCGGAAGCCATACTGGAAGAGATGCGCGCCGCGTAACGAGGAGAAGAAAATGCGCAAGGGATACTGGATAGCCCGCGTCGATGTGCGCGACGCTGAAGGCTACAAGGACTATGTCGCTGCCGCCAAGCTCGCTTTCGACCGTTTCGACGTGAAGTTCCTTGCCCGTGGCGGTGAGCATGAAAAGGCCGAGGGGCCTGGCCGCGCCCGCAATGTCATTATCGAGTTCGAATCGCTCAGCGCGGCGCATGACTGCTACCACTCGCCGGAATACCAACGCGCCGTCGCCATCCGTCAGAAAGTGGCCGATGGCGAGATCGTGCTGGTCGAGGGTATCTGACGCGCGAAGCTGCTCTGCTCAGTGCGGCGCTTCCTCCTGCGCCAGCACCTCCAGTTGATGGCGGTGCCCCGACAGCTCATAGCCGACAACGGTGACGGCCGGCGCTAGCGTCAGTAAGATGAGGCAGACCGCCATGTCGACGCCGGCAAGGGCGGCGATGATGGCAAGTGCGACGACCGCAGCCGTTCCCGCCAGCAGCCAGACGTGGAGGGGATCGAAGCGCTGGACGAGATAATAATACAGCGCATAGATCGCCCCCAGGAACACGCCTAGCGGAATGGCGACTGACAGCAGGGTCGCTACCGGGCCGTTATGGGTCTTGTGCTCGATGAAATAGGCCGCGACATGCAGCCCGGCGCCGGTGGCGACGATGGCCGCCACGATCAGCATCTGGCCATAGCCCCAGACAAAAGAGCGATTGCGGTGCTGGTGCAGCACCGTCCCCGAGGGCAGCATGTAATAGACCCACCACATGCCGAAGGTGAGACCCATTCCGGCAATGCCGATCAAGGCGGCATCGAGGTTCCAGCCCTGCTCCTCGACCACGGCCGACAGCGTCGCCAGCGTGCCGACCACCCCTTCGCCCAGCGCGATGATGGCGAACAGGCTGTAGCGCTCGGCGACGTGGTGCGCGTGCCAGGGCGTGCCGCCATCCCGGCGCTCGGCGATCGCCGGCCCGGCAAGCTCGATGAGAACCAGGATGGCGCCGAAAGCCAGGCTGGTCTCCAGCGAGAAATCGACCAGTATCTGCACCACCCAGCCGATCTGGGCGATCGCGATGGCGACGGCGTAGGTCAGGCAGGCACGCCGCCGCCCAGGGTCCTGCCGCGCCGCGCGCAGCCATTGGAAGATCATGGCGACGCGCATGATGACGTAGCCCAGCACCATGACCGAATTGTTGAGGTGTTCGCCATGCTCGATCGAGGCGAACATGCGCGGCAGGCCGATGGCCAGCACCAGCACGCCGATCATCTGCACCATGGTGACGAAGCGGAAGATCCAATCGTCGGTGTCATAGGCGGAGGAAAACCAGGAGAAATTGATCCACGCCCAGCAGATCGCGAAGCTGGCAAAGCCGAAGCCGATCAGCGCCGCCGCGTAGTGGCCCTCGGCCAAGGCATGCGCCAGTTGCGACGAGGCAAGGCTGAAGGCGGTGACGAAGGTCAGATCGAACAGCAGTTCGAGCGGCGTGGCGACGCGATGCGCCTCATGCGGATCGCGCCCGGCCATGCGCCTGATGTGATGGTGGAGGGAGCTTGCTGGTGTGCTCATCGCGCGGCCTTGCCTGAGGACTGTCCCGCGACACTAAAGGTGGAGCAAAAGCCGTCAAGGCGCGGTACGTCGCGCTGGTCCCCGCGGCCGTTCAGATCGCCTGTCGGTTCAGTCGGTTCGCCGCCGTCTCGGCAACCGCATCGGCCAGCGTCATGCCCCATTGCATCAGGCAATAGGCGCGGAAATCGAAGCAGGGCAGGCCGGGACAGACCTCGAACTCGATGAGGTGGACATGGTCGTTAGCCTCGACCCTGAAATCGAGGGAAAACACGTCTCGCAGGCCGAGCCCGCTGACCAGCCGCTCGGCGATGCGGCGGATGGTTGCCGCGGCTGCCGGCTGGGTGTCGGCAACCGCCTCCAGCACCGGCTCGCTGTATAGTCCAGCCGCCTTGGCGGCCTCGCCGGTGTCGCCGTAAAGCGCCATCGAGTCCGCCATGGTCTGGAAATCGCCGCCGGAGTCGACGAATGCAACGCCGAGCGCTTCCGCCCCGGCATCCGTTTGCAGCCCAAGGAAGCTGGCGCGGACATTGCGACCGCCGACATAGGGCTGGACGACGACATCGTCGCGATAAGCGGCATAGACCCGCCGGCTAAGCTCCAGCGCATGGGCCAGGTCGTTGCAGCGTGAATCCGGCCAGATGCCTACCTTGGAGCCGAGCCGGTTCGGCTTGACGAACCAGCCGGCTTCCGAAGCTGGCGGGTCGGCCAGCCAGCGGCCGTCGCGGGCCAGGCCTGCCTGCGGCGCCGGCAGGCCGAGCGCGCAAAGCACGGCGCCGGAACGGAACTTGTCCTGGCAAAGCGCGAACAGCGCATCGTCGGCTCCGATGGTTCTAAGCCCATTCAGCCTGGCAAGTGCGGGCGCTGCAGCACCGCGGAAATAGGCGATGCCGTCGGTCAGCGTCCAGACCAGCGTGGTTGCGGGATCGGCCTTCGCCAGCGCGCTTGCCGCATCGTCGAGTGCAACCGGCATAAAGGCGAGGCCGCGCCGCCCGCAAGCGGCGGTGATTTCATCGAATTCGGGCGCGAGATCGGTCGATTGCGCCAGATAGGACGAGATTTCCAGGGCGCGCTCGGCGGGAAAGCCGTCGGCGACCAGCCGGTCGAGACAGGCCTTTTCCGGCTCATGGACGAGGATCAGGGTCGGGCGCGGCATGGATCAGGACCTTCGGTGGTGTTGTCCCACCATGGCATGGCCCCTGCTTCAGACTTGCGCGAAACCGACCGAGGCGGACGCCTGCGCGACAGCGCTCAGGCGATGACCACGCGCGGCTCGAAGCGGCCGTTGACGGGGATGTCGAGCAGGAAGGTCATGCCGGCCTGTGGGTCGAGCTTGCGCTGCTTGTCGTCCTTGCCTTTCCAGGCCGAGGTCACCGCCAGCCGATCGGCCTTGGCCCCGACAAAGGCCGGGCACGAGGACTGCCCCGCCGGCACGGCAATTTCGCGCAACAATGTGCCGTCCGGCGCATAAGCCTTCACCGCCTTGCCGCCCCAGACGGCATTCCACAGCACGCCGTCGCGATCAACGACCGAGCCGTCGACAAAGCCCTTGGACGAGCGATGGTCGACGAACACTTTAGACTCGCCGACCGGCAGGCCAGTCGCCGGATCGCAGGCGACCCGCATCAACAGGCCGGTCGAGGTGTCGGTGTAATAGGCAATCGAGCCGTCTTCGGAAAAACAGATCGAATTCGATACTGTGATGCCGGTGTAAAGCGTGCGCAATTCGCCCTTGAAGAACCAGTAGATGGCGCCGGCGCCCTTCTCCTCACCCTTGCCCATCGTGCCGACCCAGAAGGCGCCGCACGGATGGACGCGCGAATCGTTGGAGCGGGTCAGCGCATTGTCGGCCTCGATGGGCGTATGCAGCGTCAGCTTGCCGGTCGAGACGTCGCGGACATGCAGGCCGGTCTCGGTGGCGATGAGCTGGCGATTGTCATCGACAATGGCGATGGCGCTGGCCATCTGACCGAGCTCATGGACTTTCCGCGCGCCGGACGTGACACCCTGCTCCAGCAGCAGGCCGTTGACAATGTCGAACCAGAACAGCGTATCGGTGGCGGGATCGTAGCTCGGCCCCTCGCCGAGCTCGCAGACATGGTCCGAGAAAACCGAAACGTTTTCCATCATGCCGCTCCGCCGAACGCCGCATCCCAGGCCGTCACCGCCGCCTGCGCGCGCGAGGCCACCTCGTCGACGCTCATGCCGGGTTTGAACAGGCTGGAGCCAAGACCAAAAGCAGTCACCCCAGCGGCTTTGTAGCCGGCAAAGTCTTTGTCGGAAACGCCGCCGACGGCGCCGACCACGGTATCGGCCGGCAGCACGGCGCGCATCGCCGAAATGCCGCTAGGCCCGAGCACGCTTGCCGGGAAGAATTTGAGCGCCGAAGCCCCAAGCCTAATCGCCTGAAAAGCTTCGGTGGGCGTGAACACGCCTGGCATCGTCACCATGCCATGGTGCATGGCGCGGGCCATGACGTCGGCATCGATGTTGGGGCTGACCAGCAGCCGCCCGCCGGCCTTGGCCAAGGTGTCGACATCGGCTGAAGTCAGCACCGTGCCGGCGCCGACCAGCGTCGTCTTGGGCAAAGCGGTGACAATGCTGGCGATCGATGAAAACGGTTCCGGCGAATTGAGCGGCACCTCGATGGCTTCGATGCCGGCGTCAAACAGCGCCTGGCCGATGGCCACCGCCTCGGACGGCTTCAGCCCGCGCAGGATGGCAACGAGGCCGCGCTTCAGCTTCGGGAAAGGTGCGGTCTGGGTCACGCTGTCACTCCACTCTGGTGAGTCATTTGGCGATCATGCCATTTTCTCGCGCCGCTTCGATAAGCCCGGCACGCACCGCCTCGTCGGCGTCGACCGTCCTGACGGCAAGCCCGGCAAGGTCGAGCGCCTGCCGGTAGAGGGCTGCTAGCGAGCCGGACGCAACCAGCACGATTGCGGTGGTGCTTTCGCCATAGCGGCGGCCCGCCGAGGCGATCTCGCCGCCGATCAGCAGGCCGGACAGGCAAGCGGCGGCATCGTCGGCCTTGAGGTTCTGCAGCAGGCCGGCGGCGCGGATCGAGAACAGCCGCGAGGTGACATCGCCGCCCTCCGCCAAAGCCTTGCGGCACCATTCCTGGAAGAACGGATTGTCCGGAGTGACCGGCTTCGGGCTCTCGCCCAGCGAATGGCGCAGGATCGAGTGAGTGGCCAGCACCGAAAACAGCTCGCCGGTCGGCCAGGTGCAGAAGCCGTCGACCGCGCCGTCTTCGACCAGAACCCATTTCGAATGGGTGCCGGGCATGCAGACGAGATGGCGACCTTTTGCCGGCAAACCGGCGCCGGCAAGCTGGGTTTCCTCGCCGCGCATTACGTCCGGCGCATCTTCCAGGCGCTGCGCCAGGCCAGGCACGATGCGGATGTCGCGGCTCTGGCCGGGAATGCGGGCGGCCCCCGCGAGGATGGCACTGAGCGGCGCCGGCACGGTGATGTAAGGCGCTTCCAGCCAACCCTGGCGCGAGCCGGCCATGCCGCAGATGATGACCGGCAGTGTGTCAGGCGCGCCGAGCGCCGCGAGATGGCCTTCGAGGATGGTCGAAAAGCCTTTTTGCTGCGCGGTGATCAGCCCATCATCGCCGCGACGCTCGGCAAGCACCCCGCCCGCCTCGTCGACCAGCCAGACCCGCATGCGGGTCGTGCCCCAGTCGACGGCGGCGACTGCCGGCGTGCCTTTTGCCGGATTTTGATTCACCGGGCTCACAGGAAACCCCCGTCGACGATCAACATCTGCGCCGTCAGCATACGCGAGGCGTCGGAGGCCAGGAACAGCACCGTGCCGACGATGTCGTCGGGCTGCATGACCTGCTTGATGCATTGCTTGGCGACATGGGCGGCGAGCCCCTGCTCGGTGACCCAGAGTTCCCTCTGCCGCTCGGTGATCACCCAGCCCGGCGCAATCGCATTGACGCGGATGCCGTCGACCCCAAGCTTGCCCGCGAGACCTTTGGTGAGGCCGAGTATGCCGGCCTTGGCGGCGGTGTAGGCCGGCATATCGGGGTGGTTGATGAGATAGGAGGTTGAGGTGAAGTTGATGATCGAACCGCCGCCGGCCCGCTTCATGCCCGGCGCGACCGCCTGTGCGGTGAAGAAATGCGGGCGCAGATTGACGGCGAGATTGTTGTCCCAGAACTCGACGGTAACGTCAGCGACGTCGTGGCGTTCGTCCCAGGCGGCATTGTTGACCAGCACGGTGACGTCGCCATGCGCCTCAGCCGCTTTGGCGGCCGAAGCGCGCAACGCCTCGACGTCACGCAAATCGGTCTTGAGGTAGAGCGGTCGCCGGCCAAGTTCTTTTTCGACGCGGTCGGCAAGCAGCGTGCTTGGGCCATCGGCGATGTCGATGAAGGCGACATGGGCGCCCTGGCGAACGAAGCCCTCGGTCAGTGCCGCACCAATTCCGGAACCGCCGCCGGTGATCAGCACCGAGGCTCCCCTGAGGTCGACAAAATCGGCCGATGGCATCATATTTTTCTCTCCCGATCCGGTCGGCGCGCATCCTATCCAGCCAAGTCCGGGGAGCAAGGGCGAAAACGGCGATTTGTTTGGCTTATGTCAGACAAAAGGACGCAAGATGGCGGCCACAGTCGATCTTGGCTCGCACCGCTGACTTGCTCGACGCAGGCAAGACCGCCGGTCAGACTGCCTTGGCGTAGAGGGCGCCGCGATAGGAATCGCGGAGGTAGCCGAGCGTGGCGTCGGCGTCGACCGGTTTGCCGAAGAGATAGCCCTGGCCGCCGGCGCAGCCGAACTGGACGAGGCGGTCGGCCTGCGCCTCCTCCTCGATGCCTTCGGCGACGACATCCATGCCGAGCCCTTCGCACATGGCCAGAATGGCGCGGATGATGTGTTCCGACGGGCGGTCGTCGAGGATCGAGGAGACGAAGGCGCGGTCGATCTTGAGCTTGTCGAAATGGAATTCGCGCAAGCGGCCGAGCGAGGACTGGCCGGTGCCGAAATCGTCGAGCGAGACTCGGATGCCGACGCGACGCAGGTCCTCGACGATCTTCTCGGCCGAGGCCGGATCGTTCATCAGGCCGGTTTCGGTGATCTCGATCTCCAGCCGTCGCGGATCGAAGCCGGTGCGGTCGAGGATCGACAATATGTGCAGGCCGGTGTTCTGGTCGACGAGTTGCGAGGGCGACAGGTTGAAGGACAGGAACAGGTCCTTCGGCCAGCTGCGCGCCGCTTCGGTCGCCTTGCGCAGCACCAGCTGCGACAGCGGGCCGATGATGCCGCGCTCTTCGGCGATCGGGATGAACACGGTCGGCGGCACCACGCCGAGGTCGCGATCGGTCCAGCGCGCCAGCGTCTCGAAGCCGATGGTGCGGCGGGTGGTCAAATCGACGATGGGCTGGAAATGCGGTTCGACCTCACCGGCCGAGACGGCACGGCGCAGCGCCTGTTCGATGCGGGTGACGCGCTTGGCCGCCTCTTCCATTTCGCGGGTGTAGACGACGACCCGGCCACGGCCCGAACGCTTGGCGTGGTAGAGCGCCGTTTCGGCCTTGTTGACGAGGATTTCCGTGGTTTCGTCGCCGGAATAAAAGAGCGAGCAGCCGACCGAGGCCGAAAGCCTGGCGGTGCGTTCGCCGACATCGTAGGGCGCCGACAGGATTTCGATCATCATGCGCGACTTCTCGGCCGCCGCTTCCTCCGAGAACACCATCGGATACAGGAAGGCGAATTCGTCGGCGCCGATGCGGCAAACGGTGGAGTGGCTGTCCATCGAAGCGCGCAGCCGCATTGCCACCTGGATCAATATGTCGTCGCCGGCCTTGTGGCCGAACAGATCGTTGATCGGCTTGAAGCCGTCGAGGTCGAGAATGCCGACCGTGAACGGCGCGGGATCGTCTGCACGGTCGCTGATCAGGCGATCGACCTTGTCGAAGAAGCGGCGATGGTTGCCGAGCCCGGTCAGCGCATCGGTGAACGCCAGATCCGAGTTTTCCCTGCTTGCCTGCCCGGTGCCAAACGTCGTTTGCATCGGTATCCCTGTTTGTGACGCCCGAAATTTAGGCTGAGACTGGCAGCAAAGCGTTTAGGAAGCGTATCGCGAAATCGATTTTTCGCTGGCGAATGATGCTTTAGCGGACGCGGTAGAGTTCGACCGGGGTTCCGCGCGTTTCGGCCACCGGTTCGAGCCAATCGGGGACGCTTCCCTGCATCAGCCTGGCCAGGAAGCCTTGCGGCGCCTTGGCGGCAAGCATCTTGCTTTCGGCGCTGCCGCGGCAGAGCGCCATCAGGCCGACGTGGTGAGCCGCCGCGATCATCCTCGCCTGGTCCGCCGATCCGAGGAAGGCATCGAGCGCAAGCAGGTCGCCGGCGATGTTGCGATGATAGGGGCCGGCAAAGACGCGGTGCCCGGAATAGGCAAGGATGGGCGAGCCGAGATTGGAAATGGCAAGCACCGTGGTGTCCGGCAGCCGGGCCAACGCCGCGAAGGAGGCCTTGCGCTCGCAGGACGGATCGCTGTCGGTGTCCTGTGCCTCGACCGAGACCTTGCTGGCCTCGAATACGCT
Organism: Mesorhizobium sp. M0761; assembly: GCF_040320205.1. NCBI lineage: Bacteria > Pseudomonadati > Pseudomonadota > Alphaproteobacteria > Hyphomicrobiales > Phyllobacteriaceae > Mesorhizobium > Mesorhizobium sp. M0761. The sequence goes on along the minus strand of NZ_JAMYPF010000002.1, from coordinate 108,944 downwards.
CGACGTCGCGGCGGCAGCGCCGGCCCAGACGGCATTCGCCGACACCAGCCAGACCGCCGCCATGCGCAGCGATACGCTGCGCGCAGGGCTGATCCTCGCCCGTTCGCGCCAGCTTGCGATCCAGGCCGACAGCGGGATGACGGCAAAGGCGATCGAGAATGTCGAGCCGCGGACCTGCCAGGCGCTGACGATGAAGGCGCCGACCAGCAAGGCGCCGACGAGGCTGTCCTGGCGGCGCCATGGTCCGCGCAGGCGAAGCGCCATCAGCGCGATCGCCACCAGCGGCGTGACATAGCGCGCCGCCAGCGACGCCGGCTCATTGACGGCAATACTGAACAGCGACTGCGCCTCGTCGATGTGATCGAGCCACAATTCCTTGAGGCGCGGATCGAGGTTTGCGTAGGGAGCCGCAAGGCATTGCGGAAACAGCGCCACGATGACGGCGCCCAGCCCAAGCGCGAGCAGGCTAAGCGAGATCAGGCGGCGGCTGGCCGTGCCATTGGACACCGTGAGCGACGTCACGGCGGCAAGCCCCAGTCCGGCGATTGCCGCCACCACGAACTGCACAGCCGAGAAGGCATCGCACTGCGGCTGGCCCATGGCCGATGGCGGGATGGTGGTGACGAAGACGAGGGCTGAAACCCCGGCAAAGCCGAGACCGAAATCCCTGGCGATCCGGCGTTCGCCGCCGGGATCGACGACGAACAGCAAAGCGATGCAGGCGCCGATGGTGGCGACATAGGGCGCGGTTTCCATGCCGACGGCCAGCGTCAGGGCCGCACACAGCCCGGAAATCAGCGCCGCCCAGCGACGCGCCGGCGCCTCGAGCAGCAGGCTGAGGCTGGCCATGGTCAGCGTCAGCTGGACATTGTGATGATCGAGCGCACCCGGCAAGAAAATGCCGATGAAATGCAGCGCCGCCGCGCCGATGACGATAGCGGGCAGCACGGCGCCGACGCCGGCGAAGCTGCGTGCCGCACGGGCTGTAAAAAACACCGCCAGGCAGAACAGCAGCGACGGCCACAGCACCTGTGCGATCGCTTCGGCCATGGCCATGCTGCCGGTCAGCGCCGAGGCGGCGAGGATGATGACGGCGAGCGGTGCGTCGACCAGCCGCGACCAGTGCATGACGAAACCGCCTTCCGGCCCCATCCTGTACTGATGCAGGTCGAACCAGCCCTGGCCGGCCAGCATGTCGCGAACCTCGACCAGCCGCAGCAGGCTGTCATTGTCGCCGCCGGCATTGCTCAATTCGCGAAAGCCCGTGGCGGCATTGACAGCCAGCACCACCAGCATGGCAAGCAGCGCCAGCGTCATATCGGACTTCCAGGAGGAAGCACCCGCCTTGGCTGCGTTCATCATCATGACCTTCGTCGGAAAGACTGCGGCCTTAAACCTAGCCTTAACAGCTTCAATAAATAGTAAAGTCGCCTGAGCGAGGCCGCATATGAGCGCGGCCGGAGGCTCCGCCGGGCGTCGGGAGACGGAAATGCCGCACGAAGTCCGCCATGAGCCGGCCATTGCCGTGCTCCTGCCTTGCTACAATGAGGAACTGACCATCGCCGAGGTGGTGCGGCGCTTTCGCGAGACGCTGCCATCGGCCGAGATCTATGTCTATGACAACAATTCGCGCGACCTGACGGCATTAAAGGCCCGCGCGGCCGGCGCCATCGTCATCCGCGAGCCGCGCCAGGGCAAGGGCAATGTCGTGCGGCGCATGTTCGCCGACATCGATGCGGACATCTATCTGATGGCCGATGGCGACGGCACCTATGCGCCGGAAGATGCCTCGCTGCTGATCAACATCCTGCAGACCGAGCGCTGCGACATGGTGGTTGGCACCAGGCGCGGCGTCACCGACGATGCCGGCCGTTCCGGCCATGCCTTTGGCAACCGCATCTTCAACAGCCTCTACAAGCGGCTGTTCGGCACCGACTTCACCGACATCTTCTCCGGCTACCGCGTCTTCTCGAGGCGTTTCGTCAAGAGCTTTCCCGCGGTTTCCGGCGGCTTCGAGATCGAGACCGAAATGTCGGTGCATGCCTCGCAGCTCAAACTGCCGGTGAGCGAGATCGCGCTCGATTATGGCCGCCGGCCTGAGGGATCGTCGTCGAAGCTGTCGACCTATCGCGACGGCGCCAGGATCCTGTGGATGTTCGCCATGCTGATGAAGGAAACGCAGCCGCTGCGCTTCTTCGGCGCCTTCGCGATTTTCTTCCTGGCGTCGAGCCTTGCCCTGATGACGCCGGTGCTGATCGAATTCGCCCAGACCGGCCTCGTGCCGCGCATGCCGACCTGGGTGCTGTCGGTCGGCCTGCTGCTGCTCTCGATGCTTGCGATGGTGACCGGATTGATCCTCGATTCGGTATCGCGCGGACGCGCCGAGCAGAAGCGCATTTTTTATCTCTCGGTGCCGTCAGGCCGGGTCGAACGGCGCGAACGCACTGGTGAAATCCCGAAGGCCGAACCGGGCAAGACGCCCCGGGCCGCCTGAGGCCGTGAGCCGGCTCGTCCGCTTCGTCCTGGCCGGCGGCGTTGGTTTCGTCGCCGATGCCGCGGCGCTCTGGCTGCTCTTGGCGGTGACGCCGCTCGGTCCCTTCGTCGCCCGTGTCCTGTCGATCGGCTTTGCGCTGTGCGTCACCTGGCAGATCAACCGGCACCTGACCTTTTCGCCGTCGAGCCGCGGCGTCGCGCAGGAGGGCGCGCGCTATGGCGGCGTCGGCATCGCCACCAGCATCGTCAACTATCTCGTCTACTGCGCCATCCTGTTTGCGCTGCCGGCGCTGCCGCCGCTGGCGGCACTTGCCGTCGCCTCGCTGGTCGCCATGGCGCTGTCGTTCCTCGGTTACTCCCGGCTGGTCTTCGACCGTTAAAGGTCTGGGCCAAGCAAGCGCGATTGGCAGAAGCCGCCAAGTTCCGTATATCGGCGACTTGCCTTGCCGCAATTCCGGACGGAAAACCGCTACGCACTTTTCCTGGACTTGCTCGACCCGCTGGAGACCAAAAGATGACCCTGAAGATCGCCGTCCAGATGGACCATGTCTCCACCGTCTCGATCGCCGGCGACACGTCGTTTGCGCTGTCGCTGGAGGCGCAGCGGCGCGGGCACCAATTGTTCCACTATACGCCGGACCGGCTGTCGATGCTGGGCGGCAAGGTGTTTGCCCGCATCGAGGAGATGAAGCTCCGCGACGAAAAGGGCAATCATTTTTCGCTGGGCGACAAGGTGCGCACCGACCTGTCGGAGATGGATGTGATCCTGCTGCGCCAGGATCCGCCCTTCGACATGAACTACATCACCACGACGCATATTCTGGAGCGCATCCACCCGAAGACACTGGTCGTCAACGACCCGGCCTGGGTGCGCAACAGTCCGGAAAAGATCTTCGTCACCGAATTCCCCGATCTGATGCCCGAAACGCTGATCACCAAGGATCCCCAGGAGGTCGCCGCCTTCCGCAAGGAGTTCGGCGACATCATCGTCAAGCCGCTCTATGGCAATGGCGGCGCCGGCATCTTCCATCTCAAGGAAGACGATCGCAACCTCGCCTCACTGCTCGAAATGTTCGCCCAGCTGTCACGCGAGCCGTATATCGTCCAGCGCTATCTGAAGGATGTGCGCAAGGGCGACAAGCGCATCATCCTGATCGACGGCGAGGCGGTCGGCGCCATCAACCGCGTGCCGGCCGACCACGATTCTCGCTCCAACATGCATGTCGGCGGCCGCGCCGAAAAGACCGAGCTGACGGAGCGCGAACGCGAGATTTGCGCCCGCATCGGCCCGTCGCTGAAAGAGCGCGGCTTCATCCTGGTCGGCATCGACGTGATCGGCGACTACATGACCGAGATCAACGTGACCTCGCCAACCGGCGTGCGCGAAGTGCAACGCTTTGGTGGCGCGGATATCGCCAGCCTGTTCTGGGACGAGGTGGAGGAAATGCGGCGCAATTCGGCCGCGTAGTGTGCGTTGCTACGGAGGACTTTGGTGGGTCCAGAGAAGCATCGAAGGATGCTCTTTATCGGGTAAGACTGCCGAGCAAGCGGCTCATCAAATCAAACTATGTCCCGGAAGCGCCGAGGCCTCAGTTTCGGAGGAAGGAGACCGATAAGTCTGGTCTGCAATTTTCGCTGTGGTGTTGCCCAGTCTTTCAGCAGAAAACCCGCATCGGAGTTCTTTTCCAGCAATGCAAAAGCTGCAGACAGTCCGATCAGGTCGACCAAGGTCCTGCGCATTGAGTGGCGGGAGATTAAATGCTCCAGTCCCGGCGCCACTTCGCACCAACGATTGGCCAGTGCCCGCCGTATCGCTATTTCAGTATCAGGCGACATCCTGCCGAGGCCAACTCCGGTACCCAGGATGCGCCCGTCCGCCCAGCCATTGCCGCCGTGAAGCCGATAACTGCCAAGAGCCCGCCCAATCCTCACGGTTCCGCCGATCATATGGGCGGCACGAGCCATATAACCATCGGCACATATCTTTATTTCGTCCGGATCGGATGGACGCATGATTTCAAGCGGAGCTCGACGAAACATCATCCCCGATGTGGTTGACCAAAACCAACCCACGGTACCCCGATCAATAAATAATAATGTCGGGTCAGCTTCGGTGTCGACATGCAGGTAGCCGCTCATTTTCGGCATCGATCGCGGGTCGTTCAGGTGGAATACGGGATGACCGCCCGCAAGCAGGTTGCCGGCCGTATCTATCACCACCTCATCGGAGCTCGACATTGCCGCGATACGGGTTTGGCTGAGATGCGCTCTCACATGGCATTCTATGAAGTCAGGATGCCAAGCATCGTCACCGTCAAGAAAGGAGATCAGGGGCCCGGCTGTCGCGTCAAGCCCGGTCATCATTGCTGTCAACTGCCCGCCATTTTGCAGTCGGGGCAGAAAGCGGAAACGACTGTCGCCAAGCTGGGACAGACACTCTTCAATCCTTCGGCGGGAACCGTCGGTCGAAAAATCATCGACCACCACGCATTCGAACGCAGTGTATGTCTGCGCCGCTACGGATCGGATCGCAGTGTCGATGAATGCCTCTTGATTGAAACAGCCTACGCAAACGGATACGGTTGGTAGCGCGATGTGAGAACCAGCTCCGCTTGGGACGATGTTTTCTTTCAAGAGGCGCTTCTCCGTACACCAGATTTGATCGCCTGAGATATTCCGTCGATCAAATGGCGGTGTTTCTTTGCCAAATTTCTCTCTATCGAAGCGAGTTTTTCTCCGCACTCAAGATCGCAATTGCCGCATGTTGACCCTACAGCACGGGTATCGCCCTCCTACCAAATTCGAGATTGTCAGAGCCATGCTGCGTCATGGCCACAACCTCAGAAAAGGGCACCCTTCCGCGAAGTCGCAACCTGCTCTTCAGGCCAGTTTGCTGTCGGACGATCCGTTCATATCCTATTCGGGAATGTCCGGTACGCCGCTCGGATTAGCAAGTCATATGCCTTTCCGTCCACGCAGCCACCGCGCCTGGTTTCTCATCTCGCCAACCTGGTCCGTCGAAAACAGTGCTAGCGTCAAAACCATCCGGACCTATGCCGTTCTGCATAGACTCAAGAACCCCCGTCACTCGCTAATCTTCCTATCCAACACTCAGGCAGAGGCTGATCTGTTGAACCAGTCCGGCGAGGCCGCCGTCCTGCACAACAAGACGTCAACAACCTCCGAACACATATTCAGGCCTCTCGATGACGTCCCTGTAGAATTTGATGCAATCTACAATGCGCAGCTGGCTCCGTGGAAGCGCCATGACTTGTCGCTTGGCATCCAGCGTTGCGCATTTGTCTTCTATCGAGATTCAAGCGGATCCTCCACGACGGAGTCGGAAAGAGCGCGAATAAATCGGCATAGGGAGCTCGCGCCGCATCACGTCTTTATCAACGAGTTTGACGGCACCGGCAAGCCTGTCCGATTGGCACCGGCTCAGGTGAACACGCATCTAAATCGTGCAGCCGTGGGAATCTGTCTCTCTCACCTGGAAGGACCAATATTCGCCAGCACGGAATATCTTCTCGCGGGCCTTCCAGTGGTCACGACGCCGAACCATGGCGGCCGAGACCTTTATCTGGATGACGACTATTCGCTCACAGTTCCACCCGATCCTCGATCCATCGCGGAGGCTGTCTTAGCGCTGAAGGAGCGACGAATTCCCCGGGATTACATTCGTTCGCAAACTTTGAAACGAATCGAACGAGACCGCGGGCGGTTCATAGACCTTGTAAACGAGATTTTTCTGGAGAGCGGCTCTTCGCGCCGGATCGCCCTGCCTTGGCCTTTCAGATATCCTGTCATGGAGTGGCTTCCACCGCAGGTCGCGATCGATCGATCGCTTTCAGGTTCGGTCGATGCCTTCATCACCGCTTAGAAGCAACACCCTCAGATCGCCGAAGGGCCTAGTCGCCCTTGTTAAACGCGGTCGAGGAGGCGGAGCAGCCGTTCCATTTTGCTTGACCATCTTCCTTTTTTGCAACCGGCACAGCGCGCTGCAGCCACCACGAATGCATGTTCCTGTAATGTTCTTGCCTTGGCCTGAAATCTATGGTTGTCTTGTCCTGACGTCGCTCGCGGTCTGAACCACAAGGCCGAGGCGAGCCGATATCCGGGGGCAGAGCAAGATGGTGGCGCGGGTTCGCACGGTTGCTTTCCAGGGCATCGAGGCCGTACCGGTCGATGTCCAGGTGATGATCGCGCCGGGCAAGGTCGGCATGCAGATCGTCGGGCTGGCCGACAAGGCGGTGGCCGAAAGCCGCGAGCGCGTGCAGGCGGCACTGCATGCGTCGGGGCTGTCGATGCCGTCGAAGAAGGTGACGGTCAACCTGGCGCCTGCCGATCTTCCTAAGGAAGGGAGCCATTACGACCTGCCGATCGCGCTCGGCCTGATGGCTGCACTCGGCGCCATTCCGGGCGACATGCTGGCCTCCTATGTCGTGCTCGGAGAATTGTCGCTCGACGGCACCATTGCCACGGTCGCCGGCGCGCTGCCGGCGGCGATCGGCGCCAATGCCGAGGGAAAGGGCCTGATCTGCCCGTTCGGCTGCGGGCCGGAAGCGGCCTGGGCGGGCAAGGATTTCGACATATTGGCGCCGCGCAGCCTGATTGCCATCGCCAATCATTTTCGCGGCACGCAGGTGCTGTCGCGGCCCGAGCCCGGCATCCATGTCTCGGCCCGCGACCTGCCCGACCTTTCAGACATCAAGGGCCAGGAAAGCGCCAAGCGGGCGCTGGAAGTGGCGGCGGCCGGCGGCCACAATCTGTTGATGGTCGGGCCTCCCGGCTCGGGAAAATCGATGCTGGCGCAGAGGCTGCCTTCAATTCTGCCGCCACTGGCGCCCAAGGAACTTCTTGAAGTCTCGATGATCGCCTCGGTGGCCGGCGAGCTCGGCGAAGGCAAGCTCACCGACCGGCGGCCGTTCCGCGCCCCGCACCATTCGGCTTCGATGGCGGCAATGGTCGGCGGCGGCATCAGGGCGCGGCCGGGCGAAGTATCGCTTGCCCATAACGGCGTGCTGTTCCTCGACGAGTTTCCCGAATTCACGCCGCAGACCTTGGATGCGCTGCGCCAGCCACTGGAGACCGGCGACTGCATGATCGCGCGCGCCAACCACCGCGTCACCTATCCAGCGCGCATCCAGCTGGTGGCGGCGATGAACCCGTGCCGTTGCGGCATGGCCGGCGAGCCCGGCTATCGCTGCCTGCGCGGTGAGCGCTGCCGCACCGACTACCAGGCGCGCATTTCCGGCCCGCTGCTCGACCGCATCGATCTCAGGATCGAGGTGCCTGCGGTTTCGGCCGCCGATCTGATCCGGCCGGATCGGGCGGAGAAAAGTGCCGCCGTTGCGCAGCGCGTCGCGCGCGCCCGCACCATCCAGCGCGAACGGTTCGAGCGGCTCGGCGTGACCAGCGCGACCACCAACGCGCATTGCTCGCCTTCTGTTATCGAGGACATCGCGATGCCGGATGCCGCCGGCCTGTCTCTGTTGAAGGACGCCAGCGAAAAGCTCGGCTTTTCCGCGCGCGCCTATCATCGGGTGCTGAAAGTGGCGCGCACGCTGGCCGATCTCGAAGCGAGAGAAACCGTCGGCCGCATTCACCTGGCCGAGGCGATTTCCTACCGCATGATGTCGGAGCGGGTGGCGCAGGCGGCGTAACGCTCCTCCTTGAGGGGAAGGTGGCCCCGAAGCGGCAGGGTGGGGGTCGCCGAAGAATGGTCGATCTTTTTGGAGCCGAGCCGAGAAAGGGCCTCTGCAATGACATTGCTTGTAGTGTCGTCCGAAGGGAGTCGCCGCACTTCACGCAGGACCCCACCCGGCCCTTCGGGCCACCCTCCCCTCAAGGGGGAGGGAAATGCAGGCGCTAATTCGCCCGCTCTTTCGCCTTCAGCTCCAGCCGCCGTGCGTGCAGCACCGGTTCCGTATAGCCATTCGGCTGTTCGCGGCCTCTAAACACCAGGTCGCAGGCGGCGTGGAAGGCGATGGAATTGTCGAAATCGGTGGCCATCGGGCGGTAGAGCGGGTCGCCGACATTTTGGAGGTCGACGATCGCTGCCATGCGCCGCAGCGAATCCATCACCTGGATCTGCGAGCACACCTTGTGGTGCAGCCAGTTGGCGATGTGCTGCGAGGAGATGCGCAGCGTGGCGCGGTCTTCCATCAGGCCGACATCGTTGATGTCGGGCACTTTCGAGCAGCCGACGCCCTGGTCGATCCAGCGCACGACATAGCCAAGAATACCTTGCGCATTGTTGTCGAGTTCGCGCTGGATCTCGTCGGGGGTCCAGTTCGGCCGCACCGCCACCGGCACCGACAATATATCATCGAGCTTCGCCTTCGGCCGGCTCTTGAGCGCCGCCTGGACGGCATGGACATCGACCTTGTGATAGTGCGTGGCGTGCAACGTCGCCGCCGTCGGCGACGGCACCCAGGCGGTGCTGGCGCCGGCCTTGGGATGCGCGATCTTCTGTTCCAGCATCGCCGCCATCAGATCGGGCATCGCCCACATGCCCTTGCCGATCTGGGCATGACCGGCGAGCCCGCATTCGAGCCCGATATCGACATTCCACGCCTCATAGGCGGAGATCCAGGCGGCCTGCTTCATGTCGCCCTTGCGGATCATCGGCCCGGCTTCCATCGAGGTGTGGATCTCGTCGCCGGTGCGGTCGAGGAAGCCGGTGTTGATGAACACGACGCGTTCCTTGGCGGCGCGGATCGCCTCCTTGAGGTTGACGGTGGTGCGCCGCTCCTCGTCCATGATGCCCATCTTGATGGTGTTTGCCGCCATACCGAGCAGCGCTTCGACGCGGTCGAAAATCTCGACTGCGAAGGCGACTTCCTCCGGCCCATGCATCTTCGGCTTCACCACATACATCGAGCCCGCGCGGGAATTCATCCGACGCCCGTTGGCGCCGACATCGTGCAGCGCGATCAGCGCCGTCATCGCCGCATCCAAGATGCCTTCCGGCACCTCGTTGCCATCGCGGTCGAGGATGGCCGGATTGGTCATGAGGTGACCGACGTCTCGCACCAGCATCAGCGAGCGGCCAGGCAAGCTCAGCGCGCCACCACTGGGCGCGGTCCAGGCGCGGTCCGGATTGAGCTTGCGCGTGAAGGTTTTGCCGCCCTTGCTGATTTCCTCCGCCAGATCGCCCTTCATCAGGCCGAGCCAGTTGCGGTAGACGATGACCTTGTCCTCGGCATCCACCGCCGCGACCGAATCCTCGCAGTCCTGAATGGTGGTCAGCGCCGATTCCAGGATCACGTCGGCAATGCCGGCCGGGTCGGTGCGGCCGATCTGGTTGGTGCGGTCGATGAGGATCTCGATGTGCAGGCCGTTCTGGACCAGCAGGATGGCTTCCGGGTTGGCGCCGTCGCCGCGGTAGCCGGCAAATTGTTTCGGGTTGGCCAGTGTGGTGCCGCCGGCGCCGGCGCCGAGCCGCAAGGTGCCACCCGAAACCGTCAGCCCGTTCACGCCGGCCCATTTGCCCGAGGTGAGCGGCACGGACTCGTCCAGAAAACTCTTCGCCCAGGCAACCACCTTGGCGCCGCGCACGGGGTTGAAGCTTTTTCCCTTCTCGGCGCCACCGGTCTCGGCAATGGCGTCGGTGCCGTAGAGCGCATCGTAGAGCGAGCCCCAGCGGGCATTGGCGGCGTTGATCGCATAACGCGCATTCATCACCGGCACCACCAGCTGCGGCCCGGCAACGGTGGCGATCTCGGGGTCGACATTGTCGGTCGACACGGAAAAGGCCGGCCCTTCGGGCACGAGATAGCCGATCTCACGCAAGAAGCTTTTGTAGGTCTCCATATCGATGGGCGCGCCATTGGCGCGGTGCCAGGCGTCGATCTGTTCCTGCATGGCGTCGCGTTTGGCCAACAGCGCCCGGTTCTTCGGCGCGAGATCATGGACGATGGACGAAAAGCCGTTCCAGAAGGCGTCGGCGGCAATACCGGTACCCGGCAGCGCTTCGCCGACAAAGTCATGCAGTTCGCGGGCAATCCGCAATCCGGCGATCTCGACGCGATCGGTCATCAGGGCTTCTCCAGATGAAAGGCTTTGCGGCCTTTGGCATGTCAGGGGTGAAGGGTCAATTCAGCTTAGGGTGAAGGCGGGGATTTTGAAGCTGCTGATCTCCCCCCAAGGGGACCCCAAGGGGGGAGATTACCTAAACCGCAATCCTCGGCCGACCCGATGCAACCGCCACCACATGCGCTTCGATAAACATCCGTTGGGCCTCAACGGTAGACACCTTGAACTCGGTCGAAACGTCGATCTCGGCATTATCCGTGCCGGCATCCTTCGCCCGCTCGGCTACGATCGCCCGCACATCAGCCTCCGCTGCCGCGATCGCCTTGGCCTCGTCCGTGAAGTCGCGCACCGTTTGCCCCGACGCGACCCGGAACAAACCTTCCTTGGGCTGGCTGACGCGGGCTTCGGCCGAGACGCGGACCTGGCCGACGACGGCGCCGAGCGCGTTGGCGACGTCGGTATCCTCCGGCACCACGCACTCATTACCGACCAGCTCGGCCAAGCCGGCATAGTGCAGCGGCGCCGAGGCGCCGAGGCCAATGACCGGACGATCGAGCGCGACGCTGAGCCTTGCGATGCCGGGATGGGAATCGACGGCGCGCTGCACCAGCGCATGCGCGACGGTGGCGGCGCCATCCAGCCCGTCTTCGGCAAAGGCGGTCTCCAGAATGTATTCGGCCGACCAGCGCGTCAGCGTCAGCAGCACCCGTTCGGAAATCACCTCCGGAGACGGCGCGATGTACTGGCCTCGCCCATCACGCTTGCGGGCAAACAGTTCGGCGCCGAGCCGGGCCGCAAGCGGGTCCCAGTTGGCCTGCTTGCCGAGCACATGGGCGGCGTCCGAGGGGGTGAAGCCCGAGATATGCACAAGACCGCGCGAGACCAGCCGGTTCAGCGTGGCGTTCTGGGCGTTCGAGGTGAGCAGCCTGTCGATGGCGAGCGGCACCGCACCAATCAGTTCATACAGTTTCGCCTCGGGCGCGGTCAGGCCGGCGGCGAGCCTGTCCGGCACGCCGGTGCGCAACGCAAAGCGGCCGTCCATGCGGCCGGGGTTGGGCGCCCTGAGCTGGCGCTCGAGCTCCGATGTCACGGAAACACCATGCATCATGCCGGCCAGCGCCAGCGGCACCAGGCGGCGCGGCCCGAGCAGGATTTTCGGGTTGAGCGCGCCATCTTCCAGTGCCACCTCGGAATCGCCGCCGAGGCCGAAAGTGCGCATGGCGACCGCCTCGACCATGGTGCGGAAGCCGCCGACAGTGGCGCCTTCGGGATCGAGCCGAGGACGGCCGCCGTCGAGCACGGCGACATCGGTGGTGGTGCCGCCAATGTCGGACACCATGGCGTTGTCCAGGCCCGTCATGTGGCGGGCGCCGACCAGGCTGGCGGCCGGGCCGGACAGGATGGTCTCGATCGGCCGCTGGCGGGCAAACGCCGCCGAAACCAGCGCGCCATCGCCGCGCACCACCATCAGGGGGGCTACGATGTTGCGGGCCTCCAAAAATCCTTCGGTTGCCGCCACCAGCCGGTCGATCATCGAGATCAGCCTGGCGTTGAGCAAGGTGGTGAGCGCGCGACGCGGACCGCCGAGCTTGGCCGACAATTCATGGCTGGCGGTCACCGGCAGGCCGGTCTTTTCGCGGATGAGGTCGCGCGCGGCGAGTTCATGCGCCGGGTTGCGGGTGGCGAAATAGGCGCACACGGCAAAGCCCGACACCGAGGCGCCGAGTTCAGGGAGTGCTGCTTCCAGCCCCGACAGATCGAGCTTGGCCGCATTGCCGTGCACGTCATGGCCGCCCGGACAAAACACCACCGGATCGGTGCCGAGCGCCGTCTTCAGCCCGTCGCGCGCAAGGTCGGCCCCGGTAAAGCCGATCATGATGAGCGCCACACGCCCACCCTGGCCCTCGACCAGCGCATTGGTGGCGAGCGTCGTCGACATCGACACGAGTTTGATCGCGGCCGGATCGGTGGCCGATTTTCCCAGCACCGCATCGACCGCGCCGGAAATGCCGACGGCAAGATCGTGCCGCGTGGTCAGCGCCTTGGCCTTGGCCAGCACCTTGCCTTTTGGCCCGCCTTGTTCCGACCACAGCACGGCATCGGTATAGGTGCCACCGGTGTCGATACCGAGAAACAGGGGTTTTGGCTTGGCGGTCATGTCTGGCGGTCCGGGATTCTGCTCCCCCGCCCTTAGCCGATACGGCCCGGCTGATAAAGGCGGGAGAGGTGGGCCAGTTTGACCCTCGTCGCCGCTCATGCCCGCCAAACTTTGTAACGGTCACATTTTTTCATTGGTGCGTGGCCTGCCTTTGCGTGCACCATGCGCCGATCTCATCCCTTTCAGGACTTCGCCATGACCACGCTCCCCGGCATCGCCGACATCCATGCCGCCGCCGCGCGCCTCTCCGGCCTGATCGCCGAAACGACCTTGATCGAATCGCTGGAACTCAACAAACGCTTCGGCGGCCGCATCCTGTTCAAGCCGGAGACGCTGCAGCGCACCGGCTCGTTCAAGTTCCGCGGCGCCTACAACAAACTGTCTTCGCTGAGCGAAGAAGAGCGCAGCCGCGGCGTCGTCGCCTTCTCCTCAGGCAACCATGCTCAGGGCGTCGCCGCGGCGGCTGCCATGTTCGGCGTCAAGGCGGTCATTGCCATGCCGGCCGACGCGCCGGCGATGAAGATCGCCAATGTCCGCAAGATGGGCGCCGAAGTGGTGCCGTTCGACCGCTTTCGCGACGACCGCATGACGGTGGTGCGACCCTACATGGACAAGGGCATGGTGCTGGTGCCTCCTTTCGACGATCCGGCCATCATCGCCGGCCAGGGCACGATCGGTCTCGAACTGACGCGCCAGGCAAAAGCGCTCGGCGTCAGCCTCGATGCGGTCGTCATTCCCTGTGGCGGCGGCGGCCTGACGAGCGGCATTTCGATCGCCGTCAAGGATGCCTCGCCGGCCACAGCAGTCTGGGCCGTTGAGCCCGAGCATTTCGACGACACCCGCCGCTCGCTGATCGAAGGAAAAAGGGTTTCCAACGAGCCCGGCCACAGTTCGATCTGCGATGCCATCCTCACCGCAGAGCCCGGTGCCATCACCTTCGAGATCAACCGCAAGAACCTCGCCGGCGCCATCGCCGTCTCCGACAAGGCGGCCGCACAGGCGGTGCGCGACGCCATGGCCCATCTCAAGCTGGTGGTCGAACCCGGCGGCTGCGTGGCGCTGGCGGCGCTCTCGTCAGGCGAGATCGAACTGTCGGGCAAATGCGTCGCCGTCGTGCTGTCAGGCGGCAATGTCGATTTCACCACCTATGCCGAGATCATGGCCGCGGCCTGAGAACCGGTATGGCAGACGCTGAGATAAGGGCGGCTCTCGATCGCCATTGGGCTGCCTCCGATGCCAATGATCTCGAGACGGAGCATCAGATCTATCGCGAGGACGCGGTGCTCGATTATCCGCAATCAGGCGAGCGCATCAGCGGACGGCACAACATCCAGTCGTCGCGCGCCACGCAGCCCAACCGGAAGCGCTTTGCCGTGCGGCGGATCACCGGGTCAGGCGACCTCTGGATCACCGAATATGTCCTGACCTATGACGGGATTCCGTCCTATACGGTGAGCATCATGGAGTTCGTCGATGGCAAGGTGGTTCGCGAGACCCAGTATTTCGGCGATCCGTTCGAGCCGGGGCAGTCGCGCGCGCAATGGGTCGAACGGATACCTTGAAACACGGCGGCGGTAGCATGACCGGCCACCATCCGCTCGATCGTGCCGAACTGCCTGATGATACGGCCGATCTCGCCCGCTATCTCATCGGCAAGCTCGTGGTGCGGGAGCTGCCGGAAGGCATCGTCAGCGGCCGTATCGTCGAGACCGAGGCTTATGTCACCGGCGACGCCGCCGGGCACGGCTATCGCGGCATGACGCCGCGCAACCGTTCGCTGTTCCTCGGGCCCGGACACGCCTACGTCTACCTCGCCTATGGGGTCTCCTGGATGCTCAATGTCTCGGGCGAGGGGCCGGGCACCGGCACCGGCGTGCTGATCCGGGCGCTGGAGCCGCTCGAAGGCATCGCCATCATGCGGCTGAACCGGGGCGTGGAGCGCCTGCGCGACCTGGCGCGCGGGCCGGGGCGGCTCGCCCAGGCATTGCGGATCGACCGTTCGCTGGACGGCCTCGATCTGTGCCGCCAAGGCCCGCTATGGCTGGCAGCCGACGAGCATCAGGCCAGCGACATCGGCCAAGGCATCCGCATCGGCATCACGAAGGATGCGGACCGCCCGCTGCGGTTCTATGTCAGGGGCAGCCCGTTCGTCAGCGGTCCGCGATCGCTCAATTTCTGAACGCTCAGTCGAGCGTGCGCCTGAACCGCACCAATGCGACGCCGGCAAACAAGGCCACGAACCCGACCAGCCAGGCGATCTCGCCCGCAACCGCCGGCAGTTCGGCGCCCTTCAGCATCACCGCGCGGGTGATGCGCAGAAAATGCGTCAGCGGGAAAATCTCGCCGAAGGTCTGCGCCCAGCCCGGCATGCCGCGATAGGGGAACATGAAGCCGGACAGCAGGATCGACGGCAGGAAGAAGAAGAAGGTCAGCTGCAGCGCCTGCATCTGCGTGCGGGCGATGGTCGAGATGGTGTAGCCAAGCAGCACCAGCGCCAGCACGAACACCAGCACGGCGGTAAGCAGCAGCGACATCGAGCCGGTGAAAGGAATGGCGAACAGAAGCTTCGACGCCGCCAGCACCACCACCACCTGGACGCCACCGACCACAAGATAGGGCAGCACCTTGCCCAGCATGATCTCGAACGGGCTGGACGGCATGGCGAGCAGGTTTTCCATCGTGCCGCGCTCGGTCTCGCGGGTCAGCGCGATCGAGGTCATCATCACCAGGGTCATCTGCAGGATGACGCCGAGCAGGCCGGGCACGATGTTGTATTGCGAGATGCCTTCCGGATTGTAGCGCTGGTGCACCACCACATCGAGCTGGCCCCTGGCGGCCTCACTCGCCGCCTCCTGCATGCCTTGCGCCCGAAGCAGCGCCTGGCTGGCCACTTTGCTTAGCGTCGAGATGGCGCCGCTGGCGGCGGCCGGGTCGGTGGCGTCGGCCTCGATGAGTATCTGCGGATTGTCGCCGCGCTCCACCCGGCGGCCGAAATCGGCCGGGATGGTGACGACGAAGGCGACATCGCCGCGCGCCATCAGGAATTCGGCAGCCTCGGCACTTTGCGCGACATGGTCGAAGCGGTAGTAGCCGGTGGTCTGCAGAGCCGCGACAATGGCGCGGGTGTAGGGGTCGTTGCTGGTCGCCACCAGTGCGGCAGGCAGGCTTTTGGGATCGTTGTTGATGGCGTAGCCGAACAGCACCAGCTGCAAAAGCGGCACGCCTAGCATCATGGCGAAGGTGATGCGGTCGCGCCGCATCTGGATGAATTCCTTGATCAGCAGCGCACCGAGCCTGGCGAAGGAGAAGACGCTGTTCATGCCATATTGTCCTTCGAGCCGGACATGAACTGGATGAAGACGTCCTCGAGGCTGGTCTCGCCGGGTTTTACGCTGACGCCCTTGTGCTCCTTCTCGACATCGGCGAGCGCCTTTTCGAGCTTTGCCTTGTCGGAGCCGACGACATGCAGCGTCGCGCCGAACGGCGCCACCTGGTCGACGCCGGGCCGGTCCCTGAGTGCATCGGCGACCTGGTCGAGGCGCGGTCCCTGCAGCACGAAGGTGGTCAGACCGGCATTCGTCACCACCTCGTCCACCGTGCCGGTGGCCAGCATCTTGCCGTAGGAGATGTAGCTGATGCGGTGGCAGCGCTCGGCCTCGTCCATGTAGTGGGTGGACACCAGCACGGTCAGACCGCCGCTCGCCAGCCGGTGGATCTCGTCCCAGAATTCGCGCCGCGCCTTCGGATCGACGCCGGCGGTCGGCTCGTCGAGCAGCAGCAGCTTCGGCTTGTGCATGATGCAGGCGGCCAGTGCCAGCCGCTGCTTCCAGCCGCCCGACAGCGTGCCGGCGAGCTGGTTGCGGCGGCTCGTCAGACCAAGCTCTTCCAGCGTTTTCGACACATGCTCCTCGACCGGCTTCAGCCGGTAGAGCCGCGCCACGAATTCGAGATTCTCGCCGATCGTCAAATCCTCGTAGAACGAGAATTTCTGCGTCATGTAGCCGACTTCGCGCTTGATGCGGAGCGACTCGGTGCGGATGTTGAAACCCAGCACCGTACCTTCGCCCTCGTCGGGCGTCAGCAGGCCGCACATGATGCGGATGGTCGTCGTCTTGCCGGACCCGTTGGGCCCGAGAAAGCCGACGATCTCGCCCTCGGCCACCGTCATCGTCACATGGTCGACGACGGTCTTGTCGCCGAAACGCTTGACCAGGCCATGAACGTCGATGGCGTTCATTTTGAGGCCGCCAGCTCGACATCGACGATCTGTCCCGGCTGCAGCGCTTGCGCCTTGCCCTCAGGCCGCGCCTCGACGAGGTAGACCAGCTTCTGCCGGTTCTCGAGCGAGTAGATCACCGGCGGGGTGAATTCCGGGTCGGGCGAGACATAGCTGACGCGCGCCTTCACCTCCGGCCCGCAGCCGTCGCAATGGACGACAAGCAGCGTGCCGACCTTGATCGACGAGAACGCACTTTCCGGGACATAGACGCTGAGCTTCACCGCACCGTCCGGCAACATCGAAATGACAGGCGCGGTCGGACCAGCGGTGTCGCCGGGATTGCGGATGACGTCATTGATGCGGCCGGGCGAGGGTGCCGCCAGCACGCGCTTCGATAGCCGCCACTCAGCCTGTTCCAACGCCGACTGTGCCTGTTTGACCTGATTGTCTGCCGCCTTGATCGTTTCGGGACGCGCAGGCAGACCGCCGACCGCGAGGTTGGCCTGCGCCTGGCCGACCTGCGCATTGGCGGTCTCCAGCGTCGCGGCGGCGGTGTCGTAGTCGGCCTGCGTGCCGGCACCGCGCTTGAACAGGTCGGCGGCGCGGTCGTATTTGCGCTTGGCATCCGTGGCCTGGGCCTTGGCCATGTCGACCTCGGCCTTCAGCACCGCGATCTCCTCCGGCCGCTTGCCGATCTGCAGGTCGGCAAGCTGCGCCTGCGCCTGGGCGAGCGCGGCCTTTGCCTGGGCGACGGCGATTTTTGCGTCGGCGCTTTCGAGAGTCACCACCGGCGTGCCTGATACAACACGGTCGCCGCGCTTGACCGCGACGGTCTCGATCTGCGCCACTTCGATCGGCGCCAGCAAGACATAGTCGCCCTCGACATAGCCGACGGCAAGCGGCGCTGCCGGCGCGCAGGCGCCGAACAGCTGGGCTGCGAGCGGCAGGGAACAGAGAAAACTCATCGCTTGCCCTCCTTGCGGGCGACCGGATTTCGGGCCGCCAGTATGGCGCCAAGATTGCTTGTGACCGCCGCCACCACCTTGGCGGCTTCGGTGTTGCCGATCTCGCGCCAGCCCATACGACGCATCACTGCTTCGCGGCCGATGCGGAAATAGATGACCTGGCCGATCAGCGTGAAGACCACGAGCTTGGTGGCCTCGCTTTCGGCCGGCTCGCCCGTCGCCTGTTCCCAGATCTGGCAGAGGCGGCGGTGCGTCGGTTCGAACACCCCGTCATAGATGCGGTCGAGGGCGGCCGTCGGATGCGTCAATTCCCTAAGTACAAATTGTACGATATCGCCAGCTTCCGGTCTGGCTACGATAAACGCCACCATCGCTTCCAGCGCGGCGAACAATTGTGCCCTCGCCGCCTCCGGGCCGGCTTGACCCGGCAATTGCGTGCCGCCGAGCGCCTGGCCGGCAACCGACTGGATGGTTTCGACGATGTGGTCGGCGGCGGCCCCGCGCAACCCTTCCTTGCCGCCGAAATGATAGGCGATCGAGCCGATGTTGGCCTTGGCCTCGGCGGCGATCTCACGCGTCGACGTGCCGTCGAACCCTTGCCGTCCGAACAGCTTGAGCGCCGAAAGCACGAGTGCGGCGCGCGTCTGCTCTGCGGGGGATGTCTCCTGGCGGGGCGTTTTATCGGCTACGGTTTTGATCATGCTGGGCACTTTAATCAATCGATTGATTAAAGTCAAATTGATTATCCGCGGCGGCTTGCCATGTCGGGCCGCAGACGCTTTAGTGCGCGGCCATGGGCAAGGAAGTCGAACGCAAGTTCCTGGTCTCCAGCGCCGAATGGCTGGAAATGGCCGAGGCGAATATACGCATTCGCCAGTTCTATCTTGCCGCAGCACCTGGCCGCACCGTGCGCGTGCGCATCAGCGACGGCAGTTCGGCGAAGCTGACGCTTAAATTCGGCAGCAAGATCCGCGAGCGCGACGAATACGAATATGAAATTCCTCTGACTGATGCCGAGGAGATGCTGGCCTTCGCCATCGGACATGTCATCGAGAAGACACGCCACCATGTTAGGCATCGCGGCTATCTCTACGAAGTCGATGTTTTCGGCGGGATCCTAGCCGGCCTTGTGGTGGCCGAACTGGAGACGCCGGAGGATGTACCTGACGAAATGCTGCCCGATTGGCTCGGCCGCGAAGTGACCGGCGAGCAGAGATTTTACAACGCGTCGCTCGCCCTAGAGCCGGATGATTTTAGGTCGGGTCGACCTAAAATCGGAATCCGGCTCTAAATCAAAAGAGATGGAGCATGATGTCGTCCGAAAACCGCTTCACACTTTTCGGCATCATGCTCTAGGGGGATTCCGGAGATCGCCGCATGAGCTTTCGCATCGATCCGCGCCTGCCGCTGACCGGCGAGGTCAGGCGTATCCTTGGCGAGGAGATCGGCAAGGCGCTTGCCCATCTGGCCGTCGCGCGCGACCAGCCGGAGCAGGCATTGCACAAATGCCGCAAGCGGCTGAAGAGCGCGCGCGCCTTGCTGCGGCTGGTCCGTTCCGGAAATGAAACATTCTGTCGGACTGAGAACCAATGCTACCGTCAGGTGGCGGCGCTGCTTGCCGGGCCGCGCGAGGCGACCGCGCTGGTCGAGACCGTCGACCGGCTGGCAGCCGCCTTTCCCGAGCAGGTTGCCGGCGGCGGCCTCGACAGCGTGCGCGACCGGCTGATTGCCCGCCAGCATGAAATGCATGCCGGCGCCGGCCTCGACGCCGCCATAGGCGCGGCCACCGCCGCCTGCGAGGAAGGCCTCATCAGGATAGAGCGGCTGCTGCTCCCCGATCTGCCTGAGCATGCAGCCGATGTGCTTGCGGAAGGCGCTTGCAAGACCTTGCGCCGGGCCAGGAAGGCGCTGGACAAGGCCGGATCCCACGGAGGAGCCGAGGATTTCCACGATCTGCGCAAGGCTGCCAAGACCCACTCGATGCATCTGTCGCTGCTCGGCCGGCTATGGCCGACGCCGATCAAGGTGCGGCGCAAGGCGGTCGACGAACTGGGTGAAAAGCTCGGCGAACTGCACGATGTCTTCGTCATGCGCGCCCTGCTCGAAGCCGACGGCGAGCCGCTCGGCGATGCGCAGGACACCAAGCTCCTGGGCAAGCTTTTGAAGCGCTCGGAAAAAAGCCTGAAGAAGAGCTGCCTCGCCGGAGCGGCCGAGCTGTTCGGCGACAGCCCCAAGCGCTTGACGAAGAAACTCGCGCGCAATGCGCGCGACGACCTCGCCGGCCCGGCATTGTCGAAAGAGGTCCCGGTCGGTTGATCATGGCCGAGGACGTCACCTCGTGCTAGTCACACTTTGCCATGACCGCGCCGCGCGACACGCTTCTCGACCGACTTGGCCGCTGGCTTGCCGGCCGGCTGCAGGACGAATCCTCCGGCTATGAGCCCTACACGCCGTCCGACGCCGAGACGTTGCGGCGCACGCTCGAGCCCGGCGACATCCTGCTCATCGAAGGCAACCAGAAGATCTCGGCGGCGATCAAATACCTGACCCAGTCGACCTGGTCGCATGCGGCCTTCTATATCGGCGATGCCTTGTCCGAGCCGGAGGACGGATCGGAACGGCGTCGGCTGATCGAAGTCACGCTCGGCGAAGGCTGTGTCGCCGTGCCGCTGTCGCGCTACCGCACCTACAACACCCGTATCTGCCGGGCGAGCGGGCTGACCCCGGAAGACCGCGACCATGTCGTCGCCTTCATGATCGGCAAGCTCGGCCTGAAATACGATCTCAAGAACATTTTCGACATGCTGCGCTTTTTCCTGCCGACGCCGCCGGTGCCGGTGCGCTGGCGCCGCCGCATGCTGGCTTTCGGCTCCGGCGACCCGACGCGCGCCATCTGCTCGACCCTGATCGCCGAAGCCTATGGCGAGATCCGCTATCCGATCCTGCCCGAGATCACCCGCGCGCCCGGGCGCGCCTCGGCGCAGTCGAACTATTCGCGCCGCGAAATCCTGCACATCCGCCACCACTCGCTTTACACGCCGCGCGACTTCGACCTGTCGCCCTTCTTCCGCATCGTGAAACCGACGCTGGAATTTGGTTTCGACTACCGGGCGGTGACCTGGGAAGATAGGGCCGCTGAGGCGAAGGCCGCCGAATAGCAACCATTCAAACCGGCGCCGGTGGCGAGTGGCGCCCTATGAGATCATTCGAGACAGTGTCGATGATCTCAGCGGAAAGCGTCGGATCGGGCACGACGCGGGAGAGGATCACCGATCCGACCATTTCCGCTAGGAATGCGATCGCGGCACTCCGCTTCGCGGCCGGGTCGCTTCCCGGCAGGAGTGAAATGATCAACGCGACATAATTGCTGACGATGCTTCCGAAGAACGATCGAAGCGCTGGATCGTCGTGCCGGGCGGCATCGGCCGCCAGTGCGGTGAGGCTGCATCCGTGCCCCGGATTGTCGCGATGATGGTCCGAGATGTAGTGGCGCACGAGCGTCTCAAACGGAGTATCGGTCGAAGCGAGCCGGGCGGATAGATCGGCGCTCATGTCACTGAAGGCCCGCTGCATGGCCTGAACGATGAGGTCGTCCTTCGACTTGAATTGTCGGTAGAAGCCTCCGTGGGTAAGCCCGGCCGCGCTCATCAGATCGGCAATGCCGATCCCGTCGATCCCTTGTTCGCGGAAGAGCTTTGCGGCGGTATCGATGACCCGCTCTCGATTTAACTCGACCATCTCCTTGCTCACCTTCACGACCGCATCCTCTCCTATTGATGATGATCGACATATAAGACGTGGCGGAGGCGCTTGACAATGATTATGGCGGTCATTATCACCTAATGATTACGATCATAATCATTAGGCAGGAAAGTTGAGATGACACAAGTTCAGTCGCGCGCCGAGAAGATCGCGCTGATCACCGGCGCTTCGGGTGGCATCGGGCATGCGGCCGGACTTGCGCTCATCCGGGCGGGGTATCGCGTGTTCGGCACCAGCCGCCGAGCTGCGCCCAACGAAGTGCGTCAGGGCATTCACATGGTCCCTTGCGACGTCACCGATGATGGGTCCGTCAGAGACGCCATCAAGCAAGTTGTCGCCCTCGCCGGCCGGATCGACGTACTGGTAAACAATGCGGGCCGCAGCCTGATCGGCGGCGCCGAGGAATCATCGGTCGCTCAAGCCCAAAGCCTGTTCGACATAAATGTCTTCGGCATCGTTCGCATGACCAATGAAGTGCTGCCCATCATGCGCAGACAGGGCGAGGGCCGGATCATCAACATCAGTTCGGTGTCCGGTTTCCTGCCGGGGCCATTCACCGCCCTCTACACCGCCACCAAACACGCAGTCGAAGGATATTCCGAGTCGCTCGATCACGAACTTCGAACGTTCGGCATCAGGGTTTCCCTTGTCGAGCCCGCCTTCACCCGCACCGGACTGGAAGAGAACGCCGAACAGCCTGACCGGATTTCCGGCGTCTACGAACAGGGGCGCTCAGCCATGAATTCGACCTGGCGCAACAGAATCGCGAGCGGCGATCCGGTGGAAGCCGTGGCCGACAAAGTGGTACAGGCAGCCACCGAAAAGACGCCGAGCATGCGCTATACGCCTGGCAAAACGGCAGGCCGTCTTCGCTTCATGCGGCGCTTCGTGCCCGAAAACATGTTCGACAAGAGCTTCCGCAAGCAGATGGGCGTGGCCGATTGATCTAAAATCACGGCATCGCCAGGCCAGTCCGGCAGGCGAGCCTCCTTTCGCCGAGGAGCGACGAATGAAGTCCTATTTGTGCAAATATATTCCGCCGCGTTCCGACTTTCTGGCAACGATGACCACCGATGAGGAAGAGTGGATGAAGCAGCACGGAGCATTCCTGGATGACCTGCTTGAAAAGAGGCTTATCGTCGCGCACGGCCCCGTGATGGGCCCGGCTGGCGGTTATGGGGTGTCGCTCTATCGGATTGCCGATGATCTGGACATAGAGGCGATCACCTCGGAGGACCCGATCGTGAAGAATGGCGCCGGGCACTACGAACACCATCCGATGCTGCATTTGAAAACGCACGGCTAACCATTTCGACCAAACCGCATCGATGCGGCAGCGAAAGTCGCTCTCGAACGGGCCAGCTTTGCGCACGCTGGCGGGCGCGATCCTGTCGAGGTTTCTGGCGTCCATCCTGCCGAGGTGCAGGCGTCTCACATGGCGGCCTGCATCACGCCGAAACCGCAATAGCGCCCTGGTTTTCGGCTCTGTGTTCGACCCAGACATGGACCGGTTCGTCCCGGCCGCGGATGCTAACCGGTCCATGATCGCGCGCATTCAGCTGTGTCCCGAGCGATTCCGCCTTCGCGGCCTCAATCAGTCGTGACCCAAAGCAAATATTCGCCTGAAGCTCCCGGCAGAGCGCCTGCAAACGGCTGGCGACGTTGACGGTGTCGCCCACCACCGCGAAGGACAGGTTGCGCTCGCTGCCGACCGCGCCGAGGACGACGGCGCCATATTGTGCACCGATCCGAACGTCCAGCGGCGGATATCCTCTGGACACACGCTGGACATTCCAGTCTTCGATAGCGGCGATCATCGCTTCAGCGCACCGGATGGCCCGGGTTGCGTCGTCATGGCTGGCTTGCGGAACCCCGAAGGTCGCCATGATGCAATCGCCGATATAGTTGTCGACGGTGCCATGGTGGTCGAAAACGACCTGCTCCATGCGACGGTGGAACTGACGCAGTAGTTCGAACACTGCTTCGGCCGGATGATCCTCGGAATAGTGTGTGAAGCCGACGATGTCGGCGAACAGCACCGCGATATCCTGCCGGCGGACCGGGCCGAAGGGCTCGTCATCCGTGGCGAGCTGGTCGACGACATTGGGCGAAAAATGCCGGGCGAGATTGGCGCGGGCGCGCTCCGCCTTGACATAGTCTTCCGACAGATGTCGGGAACGAGAGACGACCAGCGCCATGATCGCGCCGATAATCAGCACAACCAACACATTGGTCGCCTGCGCGAACGTATCGACGAAATTGGGGTTGAGATAGAGATTCAGTCGCTCTGTCATCGGCAGCGAATAGAGGTTCGTTGCCGGAATGACGGTTCCCGCATGAAAAACCACCCATCCCACCCCGATCGTCCACGTCAAGGCCGCGAGCGCGCCGAGATAGAGCGCCAATCGTGTCGAAAGGGTCAGCGCGCCAAGGCATACGAAAATCAGCAGGAATTTGAAGCTGCCCTCGCGCAGTTGCATCGCGGCCGGCGCGACCTCGAGGGAAAACGGGTTGGGCGTTACCAGCAGAACGGTCAACAGAATGATGTCCAGCGTACCGACGAGGTAACCGATCCACCATGGCGCGTTGCGACGGCGCGCAAAGCGAAACTGGATCAGGCCGACGAGTTGGAACAGCGCGAGGCCCGCCAGCACGAAGAGCAGCGAGGCATCCCAGCGGCTGATCAAGGAAAAGAAGCAGGAGATCACGGCGAGCGATGCCGTGCGCGCCCAGAACTGCAATGCAGCACCCTGGCGTTCTGCGCGCTCCCGCAAATTTTTCAGGCGCGAATAGCGGCGAAGTTCAAGTGTTGGCGCGGTCGGCATAGGATCACTTCGATTTTGCGGGGACGGTCACGCATTCGGCAAACCCGCCCCGTACAGTCTGGCAAATCAGCGCGCGAACTCTATCATGAATGTGGCTTCATTTTTGAAGCACCTCCGGACTGGAGCGCGACAAGCTCAGCCGCCAGATGCAATCCTGCTCGGATGATGGCCCAGTCAGGCCGGCAACGGGCGGCGTCCCTTTGCCGGAGCGGTGGGCCGGTCGGACGCACCGGCATCCCTGGGGTGCGGGCCGATCGGCATGATCGCCGGAAACGGGGTTGCGCCAAAAGCAAACGTCCATTTGTAGCCGGTCAGCCCGTCTTCCGGCGTCGTGTGCTGGTCGTGATGGGCGAGCAGTTTGGCGCGCTCGGCCAGTTCCTCCGCCTCGCGCTTCACCATCTCCGCCGTCTCCGGCCGCATCCGCCTGGAGAAAGAGACGAAGGTCGCTTCCCGCTCCAGATGGGTGATCGCCCAGCCGATGAAATTCTTGTTTGTCATCTCGAATAGCGGCCTGAGCGGCCCTTCGAAATTCCACTGGATCGGTGTGTCGACCAGCAGCCGTGCCGACAGCCCGCTGCCCAATGCGATCAGGCCGATCGCTTCGAGATCGCGCAGATAAAGGAACATCGAGGCTTCGCTCAAGCCTTGCGAGCGCATGACGCCTTCGGGCGTGAACTTCTCCGACAGCATGACGAAGATGAACAGCAGCGCCGGCCGTCCCGCGAGCTTGCGCTCGATCTCCGGCGCGATGCGATTGACCGGTCCCGGCCCCCGGTTCATCGACCCCAGCACGTTTTCCAGCTCGACGCCGGCGGCAGCGCAGATCCCGATGAGACGGTCGAGCTTGCAGTTGCGCTCGTGGAAGATGCGCTTCACCGTCGGCTCGGAAATGCCCATACGCCCGGCTAGCTCACGATAGGTGACGCCCTTGGCCTTCAGCGTCCGCTTCAGCGCCTCGAAGATCAGGCCGTTCATGGAATGCACCTCTTTTCTCGCGGTTTGGTATCGCGTTTCGATACTAGCGGCAATCGCCCTTCCGGAAAAGTATCGACATCTCTAGCTCTCCGCCATCCACCACAGGAGACCTGGCCGTGAAAACCCTCATCCCCTCTATTTGTCTCGCCGCCTTCGGTATCGCGCTCGTGCCTGCGGCCGAGGCCGCCGAACTCTGGCGCGCCTCGGGCTTCGAGCAACCCGAATCGGCGCTGTTCGATGCCGCCAACAATCGCATTATCGTCTCCAACATCGTCGGCAATCCCGGGGAGGCCGACGGCAACGGCTATCTCTCGGTGCTGTCGCTGGACGGCAAGGTCGTTAGCCGGCACTGGACCGCCGGCATGGATGCACCGAAGGGCTCGGCGATCTCTGGCGGCAAGCTCTACGTCGCCGACATCACCAAGGTGCGCATCGTCGATCTCGCCAGCGGCAAGCTCATCTCGACGATCGATGTGCCCGGCGCCGTTTTCCTCAATGACGTGACATCGGACAGTTCGGGCAAGGTTTATGTCACCGACATGCTGGCCGATGCGATCTACCGCATTGACGGCGACAAGCCGGAACTGTTCGTGAAGGATGCGAAGCTCGCCGCACCCAACGGCATCTTTGCCGATCGCGATCGGCTGATCGTGGCGTCCTGGGGCAAGGGCATCAAGCCGGACTTCAGCACTGCCGCGCCCGGGGGCCTGCTGTCGGTCGATCTCGCGACGAAAGCCGTGACGCCGCTGCCTGGCGCACAAAACTTCGCCGACCTCGACGGCGTCGTCGCCATCGGCGACAGCATCTACGCCACCGCCTTCATGACCGGCACGCTCTATCGGTACAAAGTCGGCGAGGCGCCGAAGGCTGTAGAGCAGTTCAAGCCGGGCAGCGCCGATATCGGCACAGACGGCACGCGGATCTTCGTGCCGCTGATGAACGAGGGCGAGATCGCGGTGCTGAGCCTGGACTGACGGCGCACACTTGCCGGCTCAGCCAGCGGGCGCGGCTTTGAGTTGCGCCCGCGAATCCTTGATCGAGGCGGCAAAGGTCACCAGCGGCCGCTTGACGCCGTGGTTGATCAGCATGCGCCGTGTCTGCGGCGAGGCACCGGCGATGATGAAACGCACCCCTGCGCGCTTCGCCTTGTGCGCCGCGCCCTCGATGACATTGGCCGCGGTGGAATCGAAGAACGGCACCGCCGAGCAATCGAGGATGAAGTTCTTGCGCTGGTCGGCGATGCGGTCGAGCACCGTGCCGACAGTCGAGGCGGCGCCGAAGAAGAACGCGCCGGAGATGCGATAGACGACGGTGTCGGCGTCGCTTGCCTCGCTTGCATCGTAGGCGCGGCCGCTGCTGTCGGCGACATCGTCCTGCACCAGCGGCAAATCCGCCTCCACGGCGATCGACTTGGCCATGCGGTCGATGAACAGGATCGAGCCTAGCGCGAAGCCGACGACGATGCCTTCGGTGAGATCGCGGAAGACGACGATCAGGAAGGTTGCCATCAGCACCAGGGCGTCGCCGCGCGAAGCGCGCAGCAACGTGGCGAAGGCCTGCTTCTCGAACATGTTCCAGCAGACAACCGCCAGCACCCCGGCAAGGGCGGCAAGCGGGATGTAGCTCGCCATTGGTGCGGCCACCAGCATGAAGACCAGCAGAAAAAGCGAATGCAGCATGCCGGAAACCGGCCCATGCGCGCCGGCCCGCACATTGGTGGCGGTGCGGGCGATGGTGCCGGTGGTGCAGATGCCGCCGAACAGGGCAGACGCGATGTTGGCAAAGCCTTGCGCCACCAGTTCGCAATTGGAACGGTGACGCCGCCCGGTCATGCCATCGGCGACCACGGCCGAGAGCAGCGATTCGATGGCGCCGAGCAGCGCAAAAGCCACCGCATCCGGCAGCACCGCAAGCGCCTTGTCGAGGTTGAGTGCCGGCAGTGCCGGCAACGGCAGGCTGCGCGGAATGCCGCCATAGCGGGTGCCGATCGTTTCCGCCGGCAGCGAAAGCAGCGCCACGACAAGGGAGGCCAGTCCGACGGCGATCAGCATGCCCGGCCAGCCGGGCCGCCAGCGCTTCACCCCGACGATGGTGGCGATGGTCAGCGCCGCCATCAGCGTTGCCGAGATATTGAGCGTGCCGGCCGCGTGGCCGATCGCCATCAGCTTCGGCAGCAGCGGCCCGGGCTCCGGCCCGGCAAGCCTCAGCCCGAACAGTTCGACGATCTGGCCGGAGAAGATGATGACTGCGATGCCGGCGGTGAAGCCGACCGTCACCGGGTAAGGGATGAATTTGATATAGGTTCCGAGCCGGAGATAGCCGATGGCGAGCAGGAAAATGCCGGCCATCATCGTCGCCAGCAGCAGTCCGTCGACGCCTTCGCGCTGCACCGTCGCCGCCACCAGCACGATGAAGGCGCCGGCCGGGCCGCCGATCTGGAAGCGGCTGCCGCCGAGCGCCGAGACGATGAAGCCGCCGACAATGGCCGTGAACAGGCCGCGCTCCGGCGTCACGCCCGAAGCAATCGCAATCGCCATCGACAGCGGCAACGCGACAATAGCGACGGTCAGCCCGGCCATGAAGTCGGCCTTGAACTGCGGCAGGCGGTAACCTTCGCGCCAGACCGTCACCAGCTTGGGCGTGAACAGCTCTGAAAATGTCGGCTTTGCCGACTTCTGGGCCGGTTGATGCACTGCCCGCCGGATCTGATCCATGGACTGCCTTCCGCTTGCGTGAAGGCGGCGGGATCGTCGGCAGGACTGTCGGCGGTCGCCGTCGCGACTATATGCCGGCTCAGCCTTGCGGGTTCGGCGGCGCGACCGGCTTGAGGCGCACGCCCCGGCCGCCGCGCTCGCTGGTCTGGTTCTCGCCGATGAGCTCCACCCCGGCCTCGTCGAGAGCCTGGATAACCTTCATCAGCGTATCGACCACACCCCTGACCACGCCGTCACTCGCTTCCATGCGCTGGATTGTCGGAAGCGAAACGCCGGCACGCTCGGCGAGCGTCTTCTGATCGATGCCGGCCAGCGCCCTCGCGGCGCGCATCTGGGCGGCAGTGATCATCGGTCGGAACCCCCGTCTGAGTCTGCGGAGACGACGTGTAATACAATCATAGTGATGTTTCAACCATCATAAAGCATGCATGAAACATGATCTCTCCACAAAGCCGGATGGCGGGATACGGGATGAGCATGCTACGCTACCGCCTTGGCTCTTACTGGCGGGGAAATATCAGTTGAATATTTTCAGGACCTTGACGACGTCGGCAGCCTTGCTGTCGGCGGTTTTTCTGCTGGCAGGCTGCGGACACGGGCTGATCAACCGGCTGATTTGAATGTCGCTCCGGATCGTCAGTCTTCGGGCTCGTTGCCATCGGCCACCGCCTTGTTCCGCTGCAGCATTCGCGCCGCCAGCCAGCACAGCGTCGCCCAGGTGAAGCCGGCGCACCATCCCGCCAGCACGTCGGAAGGCCAGTGGACGCCGAGATAGACGCGGCTGACGCCGACCAGCAGCGTTACCAGCACCGCCAGGCTGAGGACATAGATTTTCGTCGTTCGTCCCGGCAGGAAGCGCGCTGCCAGCGAGCCCAGCGTGAGATAGGTCACCGCCGACAGCATGGCGTGGCCGCTGGGAAACGACAGCGACGTCTCGTTGGCCAGGTGCGAGACAAGATCGGGGCGCGGCCGGTCGATGCCGGCCTTGAGCAAGGTCGACAGCAGCTGCCCGCCGGCCACCGCGACAAAGATCAGCAGCGCCGTCCTCGGCCTGCGGATCAGAAGGAGGTAGACGATCACCGCCGTTACGATCAGCACCAGCACGCTGGAGCTGCCGAGGCTGGTGATGTCGCGCATTGCGCCTTCCAGCCATGCCGGGCCGACGGGAACATCCGGCTGACCCACTTTTCGGAAAGCGAGCAGGATCTCAGTATCGAAAGCGTGCGGCGTGGTGGCCCGCGCCACCTCCATCAGTTCCTCGAAGCCCCACAGCCCGGCGGCTATCACCAGCCCGGCCAGCAGCACCGGAAATTCAAGCCAGTTGGTGAACGCACGCGGGGTCTTCATCGGACTACAATCGCCCCTGCAGGTAAGGCCCGAGCGAGATCAGCACCACCGCCGCGATGGCCAGCACGATGCCGGTCGCCTGCAAGGCGTTGACGCGTTCGCCGAAGAACACCAGCGCCACCACATTGACCGCCACCAGCTGGATCACCGCCGACAGGCTGAACGACACCGACATGCCGAACTCACGAACCAGCCGCAGCATCATCAGATTGCCCGCCGTATACAGCGCCAGTGTCAGCACGATCTTGCCAAGGCTTGGCGCCAGCCCCCATTGCTTGGCCGCGATTGCCGCCAGCAAGAAGATCACCGTCGAAACGACGAGCTGCGCCAGTCCCCAGAAACTCACTTTTGTGCCTCGCTGTCGTTTGTGGCAGCCCTTGTTTCGCAAGCGCGCCGACACGTCAAGCAGACTGCGGCGAGACAGGCCCGACGATGACGAGAGGTGGCTGAATGAATGGCAGCACGATCGCGGTCTGATTGCAACGCTCGGGCCGGATTAACGCAAACCCAGGCAGCTGCCCACCCAAGCCCCGGAAAAGAATGGACATTTAAACATGGCGCCCTACCTCTTCTGGAGGAGAGTGCCATGCCAAAGTCCGTCTATGACCGTGGCCTGCTGAAACCCGACGACATCGCCAGGCTGCAACGCGTGTTCGACGAAGCCTGCCGCAGGCGCGACGTGCATCCCGATTCGGCGGAGGCGCGGGAGATCGCGCTGAACCTGCTTGCGCTGCACAATGCCGGCATGGTCGAGGAAGATATGCTTATGGAAACCGTGGGTTTCCGCAGGTTGGAGCCGAAATCAGCCTGAGGCCCGCAAGGCGGCCTGGAGTGTTTGATCCCAGGCTTTGATGGCGCATACTTTTCGTCCGAATCAAAGGATGCGCTATGGGCCAGGTTCTTCATGGGAGCGCCACGACGACAGAGGCGATCCGTCGAGCGATACAGCATAGTCAAGAGAGCCTGAGGGCGCTGGCGAAGCGCTACGGCATCAATCAGAAGACGGTTAGGAAGTGGAGGAACCGGACGTCGGCCGCCGATCTTCCGACTGGCCCCAGAGATCCGAAGTCGACAGTGCTATCGACTGAGGAAGAGGCGGTCATCGTCGCCTTTCGGCGTTATACGCTGCTGCCACTGGACGATTGCCTCTATGCTCTCCAACCGACGATCCCGCATCTGTCGCGGTCATCCTTGCATCGCTGCCTGCAGCGTCACGGGATAGGCAGGTTGCCGGATGTCGAGGGCGACAAGCCGGCAAGGAAGAAGTTCAAGGCCTATCCAATCGGCTACTTCCATATCGACGTCGCCGAGGTCCGAACCGAGCAGGGCAAGCTGCATATGTTCGTGGCCATAGATCGGACCTCGAAGTTCGCTTTCATCGAGCTGCACGAGAAGGCAACGACAGCGGTCTCCGCCGATTTCCTGCGCCATCTTCTTGATGCTGTCCCTTACAAGATCCACACAGTGCTTACCGACAACGGCATTCAGTTCACGACCCCAGGTGCCGGCGGCTCGGCCGTTCCGCTGATCAAGGAAGCCATGGCGGCGGGAGAAATCATATGGGCGCACGCCTTCGAACATACTTGCGCCAAGGCCGATATCGACCACCGAACGACAAAGCCAAGGCACCCATGGACCAACGGCCAGGTCGAACGCATGAACCGCACGATCAAGGATGCGACCGTCAAACGCTTCTACTACGAGAGCCATGACCAACTGCGCCAGCATCTCGCCGATTTCGTCTTAGCCTATAATTTCGGCCGTCGACTGAAGACCCTCAAGGGCCTCACGCCCTTTGAATACATCTGCAAAATCTGGACAAAAGAGCCCGAACGATTCAGGCTCGATCCAACCCATCAAACCTTGGGACTAAACATCTAGCCGGCGCGCTGCACGACGGCCACATTCATCTCTGCCCGCAGCCTGAAGCCGATGGATTCGTACAACCCAACCGCGCCGGCATTGCTGGCATAGGCATGCAGGTAGGGAACTTCGCCGCGCGCAAAAATTCGGTTGGCCACGAACACCGACAGCAGCCGGCCGAGGCCGCTGCCGCGAAATTCGGGATGCGAGCAGACGCCGCTGAGTTCGCTGTAGCCGGGCTGCTTCATGCGCTCGCCGGCCATCGCCGCCAGCCGGCCGTCGATCTTCACGCCCCAGAACTCGCCGAGGCTCAGCGCCTTGAGCGTGAACGGGCCGGGCTTGGTCAGTGACGCCAAAGCAAGCATCTCGGCCGCGTCGTCCTGCGTCAGCTGCTGTACACGCTCGTCCGACACGGAAGGCAATGGCGCCTCGGCAACCATCTGAACGCCGAAGGCGGTCACGGTCGCGGTCAGTTCCGGCGGCAAGGCAATGGGGTCCGCCTGGAGCATGAACACGCTCTCACCTGCAGGAATGAGGCTTGCGAGCGCCTGCAGGCTCTCAGCGTCGTCTGCCCCGGAAGCCGCGAAGGGGACGATCGAGGAGGGATAGCGCCTGGCGAGCCTGTCGCCATACGCAAAGATCCGATGCCGCGTGTCGAGCGCGCTCCAGACCGGACGATCGAGGACATGGCTCATGGCGCGACATCCTGTTTCACACGACGGTCGAGCGGGGCCGCCGCCAGGCCGTCCTCTATTGCCGAGAGTTGTTCGAGAAGCGGCCCTGCAAGGCCTTTGCACAAGTCGGCAACGGCGTTCTCGATGCGCGGCCAAACGTCCCGCTTCGCCCTGTCGACCAGGCGCTGGCCGTTCGCGGTCAGCGAGATCATCCTGCGGCGCTGGTCGTCGTTCGATGGCGCGGCCTCGACCAGCCCCAACTCGGCCAGCAGCGCCACGCTGCGCGTCACCCCCGGCTGGGTGATCCCCAGTGACTGCGCCAGCTCGCCGACAGGCAGCGGCCCGAGCCGGTCGAGCGCGGCCAGCAGAGGATACTGGCTGGACTGCACCGGCACCTCCAGCCCATCGAGCATGCGCTGCGTATCGGCCTGCAACTGCTCGCCGATACGCTTCAGCCTGCTGCCGAGGGTGAGGTAGCCAAGGGATCGAATGATGTCTTCCATGGGTGGTCCGCCTGCTGGATAACCATAACATGTTATATAACGATGCAAGGAACAAATTCAAGCGCCTGCTTTGGAGGTTGGCCGCACGCATCTCGACTTCGTCATCCTTGGGCGAAGCAGGAGCGAAGCTCCGTCGCGGAGACCCAGGGATCCATGCCGGGACCTTGGCCATGGAAGCAGCGGAGCAGAACCTGCAACGCAGCGTAGCTCAGAAGTCACGGTATGGATCCTCGGTCTGCGCCGCGTCGCTACGCTCCTTGCTTCGCCCGTGGATGACGACGGGATGGCCGTTTCAGCCAATCGCCAGGATGTTCGATCCCGTCTTGCAGATGCGTTGAACCACCAGTCCGCGCCACAGCAGCAGCCCGAAGTGCGCGGTGGTTCTCCGTCCAGAAGCGCTCGTTTACAACCGCTTGGCGATCTGACGGGCAATCGCTTCGGCCTGCAGGCCGGCGCTGTGAAAATAGCTGGTCAGGCTTGGCCGCATGCCGATGAACCACAGGCCGGGCTGGCCGCTCGGGGTGCCGCCATTGGCCTTCGGCACGCCCTTGGCGTCGAGCACGCCGAGATCGCCCAGCATGGCCTCCAGGCCGGTGCGATAGCCGGTTGCCGCGATCACCACATCCGGCTCGAGCACCGTGCCGTCGTTCAGCCGCACGCCGGCGCCTTCGAAAGCCGCCACCGGCGCCACCACCGAAATCCGTCCGGCCTTCAGCGCTGCGACGGCGCCGTCGTCAACGGCAATAGCGATCTGCTCGACGCCGAGCCGGCTGGCGCCGCCCTTCGGCGCCGGCGGCAGGCCGAAGCGGGTGAGGTCGCCGAACACCAGCCGCTGCGTCGCGGCAATCGCGGCATCGGCAATCCACGTCGGCAGCATCGCCATGAAACCGCCGAAGCGCGCCACGGCGACCTTGCCGATCCGTTTCGGCATCAGCGACGGACCCTGCCTGGCTGACAAGCAGATGGCCTTTGTGTCGGCACGGGCGAGGTGGTTGAGCACGTCGAAGCCGAAATTTCCGGCCCCGACCACCAGCACGCTTTTGCCCACATAGTCCTGCGCTGTGCCGAAATTGGCGGCGTGGACAAGTTTGCCGGTGAAAGTCGCCTTGCCTTGCCAGTCCGGCGTCCATGGCAAGCGGTCGCGGCCGGTGGCGACGATGACATTGCGGGCGCTCAGCGTTTCCCGGCCCGTATGGACGAGCCAGCCATTGCCTCTGCGTTCGATCCGCTCGACGGCGGTGCCGAATTCGACCCTTATGCCGCGCGCGCGGGCAAAATCCTCGAGCCGACGATGGCATCCTTGTTCGGAAGGCGGTGCGTGGCGGATAGGCAAGGCCGGGCAGGGCCGATAGCGCGCGATGCGTGTTGAGGGACAGCTTCTCGTGCCGCCGTCGCCACGGTTCGGCGATCCGCGGCTCCTTTTCAAGCACGACGACTCGCACGCCGCGCCGGCCAAGCGCGTCGGCGGCCGCCAGCCCCGCCGATCCGGCGCCGATGACGATAACCGTATCGTCGAGTCCTTTCGGCCCCAGGACGATAGGCATCGTTTCGCTTGTCGTAGCCGCCATTCGGTCGAGATTTCCTTTCAGGTGCGCCATGGGGACCCGTCCTATATGGCACGTCCCATATGGCACAGGGGCGATATGATCGATAATGAGGTCGCGTCAATGCGACTGATTCGAGGCCTTGGGGGCAAGCCTCTGTTTATCATCGGCACGCGGAAGCTCGACCATGCCCTCCTTGCGCATCTTTCTCGACAGACTGCTGGAGGGCGCCGCAGCCAAGGTGCCGCGCCAGGATTTTTCGCATGTCGAGCGGCTGGCGCTTGTCCGCCGGCACGGCGACTTCTCGCTGGCCTATTCGACCGCCGTGCAGCAAAAACTGTCCTATTTCGGCGACGCCGACGGCTACATCGCCTTCGGCACCAAGATGAAGCACCATTTCGCGCTCGGTGACCCGGTCGCCCATCCGGCCGATCGGCCCGACTATATCAGGCGCTTTGTCGAGGCCGCCGACAGCCCGTGGTTCGTGCAGATCGGCGAACCGACGGCGCGCGTTCTGGCAGGGCTCGGCTACCAGGTCAACCGCCTCGGCGTCGACACGCGGCTGGAGCTGCCGGCTCACGATTTTTCCGGCAAGCGCAACGAAACCGTGCGCTATTCCGAACGCTGGCTCTTGAAGAAGGGGTTTTCCTTTGGCGAAGGAGCGGTCTATCTCGACGAGGTCCAGCGCCTGTCACAGAACTGGCGGGCCGACCGCATCGTCAAGCGCTGGGAGATGGCGTTCCTCAACCGGCCCTTTGCCGATCATCTCGGCATCGATATGCGCCGTTTCGTGCTCTACAGCCCGGAAGGCGAGCTCGTCGCCCTGCTCGATTTCGATCCGATGTTCAGTGGCGGCAAGGTGATCGGCTACACCACCTCGTTCAAGCGCAAGCACATCGATGCCTCGCCGCATGCCGAAATCGGGCTGACCAAATTCGCCGTCGACCGGTTTCGCAATGAGGGCATTTCGGTCGTCACGCTCGGCCTGTCGCCGATGCTCGATGTCGGAGCCAACGGCTTTGCCGAATCGAGCTTCTGGCGCAACGCCTTCGAGCGGGCCTATGAGTCGCCCTGGGTCAACCGCAGCAAGTTCAACCTCAAGGGCCAGGCGGCGTTCAAGCGCCGCTTCCACGGCATCGAGGAACCGACCTACATCGCCTTCCGCCAAGGCAGGCTGATCGAGATGCTGGGGTTGCTGCGCCTCATCAAGGCGATCTAGCAAGAACCGTGGCGGCCAACGTGGCCAATTTGCCCTCAGCAAAACCGTTCTGACCGGCGCACGGGCGATCGCCTATTTGCATGTCGCTCAAAAGGGGTCCCGGTTTTGAGCAAACGACATGCATAAGAACAAAGACCTAATGCGCGTCGCCTGGTCCGTTCAAACGCGACGCGCTTTAGAGCGGCAGGGTCAGTTGCGCAGCCGGTAGCCGGTGCGGAAGATCCAGGCGACGATGGCGATGCAGATGGCGAGGAACACCATCGTCATGCCCAGGCTGACGGCGACCGAGACATCGGACTTGCCGTAAAAGCTCCAGCGGAAACCGCTGATCAGGTAGACGACCGGGTTGAACAGCGTCACCGTGCGCCAGGCCTCGGGCAGCATGTTGATCGAATAGAAGCTGCCGCCGAGGAAGGTCAGCGGCGTGATGATCAACAGCGGCACCAGCTGCAATTGCTCGAAGCTTTTCGCCCAGATGCCGATGATGAAGCCGAACAGGCTGAAGGTCACCGCCGTCAAGACAAGGAAGGCCAGCATCCAGAACGGATGCAGGATGGTGAGCGGCACGAACAGCGAGGCCGTCGCCAGGATGATCAAGCCGAGGATGATCGACTTGGTCGCGGCGCCGCCGACATAGGCGATGACGATCTCCAGATACGACACCGGCGCCGACAAGAGCTCGTAGATGGAGCCGACGAATTTCGGGAAATAGATGGCAAAGGAGGCGTTGGAGATCGACTGCGTCAACAGCGACAGCATGATCAGGCCGGGCACGATGAAGGCGCCGTAGCTGATGCCGTCTATCTCGGTGATGCGCGAGCCGATGGCCGAGCCGAAGACGACGAAATAAAGCGATGTCGAGATCACCGGCGAGACGATGCTCTGCAGCACGGTGCGGAACGCACGCGCCATCTCGACCCGGTAGATCGCCCATACTGCTCGCCAATTCATGGCTCTTGCCTCAACAGATTGACGAAGATCTCCTCGAGCGAGCTGTTTTGCGTGTCCATGTCGCGAAACTGGATGCCGGCCGTCTCGAGTTCGCGCAGCAGCGATGCGACGCCGGGGCGTTCGCTCTGGTTGTCATAGGTGTAGGTCAGCTGTGTGCCATCGCCCGACAGCTCCAAGGCGTAGTGCGAGAATGCATCGGGAATGGCGGTGAGCGGGTTGCGCAATTCGACGATCAGGCGCTTGCGGCCCAGCTTGCGCATCAGTTCGGCCTTGCCCTCGACCAGGATGATCTCGCCGCGGTTGATGACACCGACACGGTCGGCCATCGCCTCGGCCTCTTCGATATAGTGCGTGGTGAGGATGATGGTGACGCCATCGTCGCGCAGCCGCCGCACCATCGCCCACATGTCCTGGCGCAGTTCGACGTCGACGCCGGCCGTGGGTTCGTCGAGGAACAGGATGCGCGGCTCATGTGACAGCGCCTTTGCAATCATCAGCCGCCGCTTCATGCCGCCCGACAGCGTGATCGCCTTGGCGTCCTTCTTGTCCCACAACGACAGGTCGCGCAGCACCTTTTCGACGAAGCCCGGATTGGGCGGCTTGCCAAACAGGCCGCGGCTGTAGGTGACGGTTGCCCAGACGCTCTCGAACGCGTCGATGGTCAGCTCCTGCGGCACCAGCCCGATCAGGCTGCGCGCGGCGCGGTAGTCTCGGTTGATGTCGTGGCCGTCGACGGTCACCGTTCCCGACGAACGGTTGACGATGCCGCAGACGATCGAGATCAGCGTCGTCTTGCCGGCGCCGTTCGGCCCCAGCAGCGCGAAAATCTCGCCGCGTTCGATGTCAAGGTTGATTTCCTTCAGCGCCTTGAAGCCGGTGGCGTAGGTCTTGGTGACCCCGGCAATCGAAATGATGGAAGGCAAATTCGTGGAAGACATGAGGCCGAAAACGACTGTTTGAAAGAGGCGGGGATTATTATTGCGCTGAATGTCGGTGTGCAGGCTCGGAAGTCAATGCCGCTGCTGACAATTGTGGACAAACGTTCCCCTTTTGCCGTTTCGTCATGGGGGTGTCGGGGCGCTGACGGTTTGATACGATCTGCTGCGACAACGCGCCCCGCGTGACGCCAAGCCGCTTTGACCGGACCGCATCCGCCGCCTATTCTGCGCCAACAAACAGCAGCCGGAGCCCGCATGGACCCGCTCATCCTGTCGCGAATGCAGTTCGGGGCGAATATCTCGTTCCACATCCTGTTTCCGACCATCACGATTGCGCTTGGCTGGGTGCTGCTGTTCTTCAAGCTCCG
Source organism: Mesorhizobium sp. M0761 (assembly GCF_040320205.1). Classification (NCBI taxonomy): domain Bacteria; kingdom Pseudomonadati; phylum Pseudomonadota; class Alphaproteobacteria; order Hyphomicrobiales; family Phyllobacteriaceae; genus Mesorhizobium; species Mesorhizobium sp. M0761. The sequence continues at coordinate 71,386 of NZ_JAMYPF010000002.1, read as the reverse complement.
CTACAACGCCACCGGCGATTCCGCCTGGATGCGCGCCTATTTCACCTGGGTAAAGGTGTTCGCGCTGTCCTTCGCCATGGGCGTGGTCTCGGGCGTCACCATGAGCTTCCAGTTCGGCACCAACTGGCCGGGCTATATGGAAAAGGTCGGCAACATCGCCGGGCCGCTGCTTGCCTACGAGATCCTCACCGCCTTCTTCCTCGAAGCGGCCTTCCTCGGCATCATGCTGTTCGGGTTCCGCCGCGTCTCCAACCGCGTCCACACGCTGGCGACGGTATTGGTCGCCGGCGGCACCACGCTGTCAGCCTTTTGGATCATTGCGCTGAACTCCTGGATGCAGACGCCGGCCGGCTTCGAGATGATCGACGGCAAGGCGCATCCCGTCGACTGGTGGGCGATCGTCTTCAACCCGTCCATGCCCTACCGTCTGACGCATATGCTGCTTGCCTCCGGCCTGACGGTGTCGTTCCTGATCGCCGGCCTGTCGGCGCTGCGCTACCTCACCGGCGACCGGTCGGAATCGATGTGGAAGGCGCTGCGCACCGGCGTCTTCACCGCCGCCATCCTGATCCCGATCCAGATCTTCGCCGGCGACCAGCACGGGCTGAATACGCTGGAGCACCAGCCGCAGAAGATCGCCGCCATGGAGGCGAACTGGAACACCGGCCCCAACGTGCCGCTGGTGCTGTTTGCGCTGCCCGACGAGGCGGCGAAGGAAAACAAATTCGAGATCGCCATTCCCGACGGCGCCAGCCTGGTGCTGCGCCACGCCACCAGCGGTATCGTGCCGGGGCTCAACGACTATCCCGGCCTGCACCCGCCGGTGTTCCCGGTGTTCTGGGGCTTCCGCATCATGGTCGGCGCCGGCATTTTGATGCTCATCGTCTCGTGGTCGGCGACCTTCTTCCTCAAGCGCCGCCACAGCCTGCCGAGGCCGCTGGCCATGCTGATGGTGCCGATGGCGCTGTCGGGCTGGCTGGCGACGCTGGCCGGCTGGTACACCACCGAAATCGGCCGCCAGCCCTGGCTGGTCACCGGCGTGCTGAAAACCGCCGACGCTATCGGCCCGGTCGCCGGCAGCCATGTCGCGCTGACGCTCGCCATCTATCTCCTCCTCTATGTGCTGCTGCTGATCGCCTATCTTGGCGTGCTGGTGCACCTGGCGCTGAAGGCCGCCAAGCACGGCGATACCTCGCCGCTGCCGGGCGTCATGAAGACGGCGATGTCGCAACCGGCCGCAGCGGAGTGAGGAATGGTCCGCGTAGCGGACGAAAAGCCAACGATTTGGCTTTTCGAATGACGAACGCCCGGAGCAATAGCGAAGGGCAGAACCGTTGATGAGAGGGATGACAGACCGATGAGCTTCGACTGGCCAACCGCGCTGCCCCTGATCTTCGCCGGCCTGATGGGCCTCGCCATCCTGATCTACGTCATTCTCGACGGTTTCGATCTCGGCATCGGCATCCTGTTCTCGGTCGCCGAAGATGCCGAGCAGGACACCATGATCGCGGCAATAGGCCCGTTCTGGGATGCCAACGAGACCTGGCTGGTGCTGGCCGTCGGCCTGCTCCTGGTCGCCTTTCCGCTGGCGCATGGCGTCATCCTCACCGCGCTCTACATTCCGGTCTTCGTGCTTTTGGTTGGCCTCATCCTGCGCGGCGTCGCCTTCGATTTCCGCGCCAAGGTGCCCGCCGGCAAGAAGCACCGCTGGAACCGCATTTTCTTCCTCGGTTCCGTCATCGCCTCGCTGGCGCAAGGCTATATGCTCGGCGTCTATGTGCTTGGCCTCGATGTCGGCTTTGGCGGCATCGCTTTCGGGGCGCTGGTGGCGCTCTGCCTGTCGGCGGCCTATGCAGCGATGGGCGCGGCCTGGGTCATCTACAAGACCGAGGGCGAATTGCAGAGGAAGGCGGTGGCCTGGCTGCGCACGGCCCTGGTGCTGACCGCGCTCGGCATGGCGGCGGTGTCGCTGGCGACCCCATTTGCCAGTCCGCGCATCTTCGCCAAATGGTTCGTCTGGCCCGAAATGCTCTATCTGTCGCCGCTGCCGATCCTGTCGGCGCTGCTGTTCCTGTGGCTGTGGCGGCAGACCTTCCACCTGCCCAAGCCCGACGATCGCCACGCGCTGCGGCCGTTCCTGACGCTCGCCGCCATCTTCGCGCTCGGCTTTGCCGGGCTTGCCTGGTCGTTCTACCCCTTCGTGGTGCCCGAGAGGCTGACCATCTGGCAGGCGGCGTCGGCGACGGAAAGCCTGGCCATCATCCTCGCCGGCACGGTGGTCGTGCTGCCGGTGATCATCTTCTATTCGTTCTATGCGTATCGGGTGTTTGGGGGCAAGGCGACGGATCTGACGTATGATTGAAGGGCTCTCTAATCGCGGTTTGCGCGAGGCACCCCCCTCTGGCCTGCCGGCCATCTCCCCCTCAAGGGGGGAGATCAGCTCCTCACTGCGGCCTTCGCCAACCTTGCAAGATGAGCACCGTCAGCGACGCTGCCAATCTCCCCGCATGAGGGGGAGATGCCCGGAAGGGCAGAGGGGGGTGCTGTCCCGCTGGCGTCTCAGGTAGGGCGTCGCCGCTCTCTGCGTCCGGCCAAGTCCTATCGCCCCTCAGCTCTTCCCCGCCAGCACCAGCACCGGTTTCTCGCTGTACAACCCCGGGAACAGCGACTTCAAATTCGCCACCTTGGGCAGGTCGTTGTAGACGATGTAGGGGTAGGTCGGGTTCAGCGTCAAAAAGTCCTGGTGATATTCCTCGGCCGGATAGAAGGTTTTGCCCGTCTCCAGCGTGGTGACGATGGGCTTGGCAAACACCTTCGCCTGGTCGAGCTGGGCGATGTAGCTCTGGGCGATCTTCTGCTGCGCATCGTTCTCGGCAAAGATGGTCGAGCGGTACTGGGTGCCCGAGTCGGGGCCCTGGAAGTTCAACTGCGTCGGGTTGTGGGCGACCGAGAAATAGACCTGCAGCAGCTGGCCGTAGGTCACCTTGGACGGATCGTAGGTGATCTCGACCGATTCGGCGTGGCCGGTGCGGCCGCTGCCCACCGTTTCGTAGACGGCGTCATCCTTGGCGCCGCCGGTGTAGCCGGAGACGGCCTTGGTCACGCCCTTGACGTGCTGGAACACGCCCTGCACGCCCCAGAAGCAGCCGCCGGCGAAGATAGCCTTCTCGCTGCCGCTGGCGGCCTTCTCGTCCACTGCCGGCGGCGGGATCACCACCGCGTCCTCGGCCGAACGCGCCGGGCTCTGCCAGAAGGCAGCCGCCGCGGCGGCGACGATGAGCGCGGCAAGCGCGCTCTTGAAGATCGGCGTTCTCGTCCTTGCAATGCCGGTCATGTCTGATCTCCTTGATGGTGGCGAAGACTATACGACAGAACGTCCCGCCTGGTTTCTCAAATTGCCGTGCGCCGGCCCGGCCATTGTGCGGCCGGGCCATGGGACCAAGCCTTATTGCGCGGGCGCCATGGCGTCCGCCGGCTTCATCGCATCCGTTGCGGGCTTCATCGCATCAACCGGCTTCATGGCGTCGGTGGCGGGTTTCATTGCATTCGTCGCCATTGGGTCGGCGGGCTTCATGGCACCGGTCGCCGGCGCCATGGCATCGGTCTCGGGCTTCATCGCATCGGTGGCCATCGCCGGCTTCATGGCGTTGGTCGCTTCGTCGGCACGGGCGCCGGCGGCGAAGCCGGTCATCGAAAGCGCAAGGGCGAGCGCGGTCAGGGTCTTGGTCATGATGGTATTTCCTCCTTGAAGAGGGCGCGCGGATGCGAGCCCGGTTATGCCGCGCTAGCGGCGTTGCGTAGAAAAAGAATCAGTCGGCGGCTGCAGCCAGGATCGGCCCACCACCCGGCGACTGCACCAGCACCGCGGTGCTCAGCCCGCCGCTTGCCGCCGGCAGCGGCAGTGTGGTGGCGTCGCCGCTCCAGCTGCCGAGTTTCTCCAGCGAGTGCACGACATTGGCATGCGGCAGCGTGCGGCCGGTGTTCTCGCCGCGCGCCACCGGCACTTCGACGACGCCCTTGTTGTAGCGGACCAGCCAGACATCGGCGCGGCCGGCCGGCGCGGAACCGGCGCCGATGCTGATCTTGCCGCCGTCGAGCGACAGCGTCGGCCCGTTCGTATGACCGCTCGCGGAAATCAGCTGCTCGATCTCGCCGGGCGCTGCACCCACCGCATCGGCACCGCCATTGACCACGACCTGCGGCGTGAACGGGCCGGAGCGGCCGAGCGACGGCTCATAGCGCACCTGGCGCTGGGTGAACTCCTCGCGGCCGAAAATGTCCTTCCAGCCGAGATAGTCCCAGTAGGTAACGTTGAACGACAGCGCCAGAACGCCCGGCTCGTCCTTGACCTTGATCAGATTGGCATTGGCCGGCGGGCAGGACGAACAGCCCTGGCTGGTGAACAATTCGACCACGGTGAGCGGCTGGGCGAAGGCGGTGCCGCCAAGCATCATCAGCGCCGCACCTGCGGCAGCCAGCATGCCGGCGCGTTTTGGGTTAAGTCCAGTCATCGGGGGTCTCCGTTGCGGCGGGTTCATGCCACACTTCGCCGCTGCCCGAGGCTTCGTTACATGGTTCACCGCTTCGTGATTGGGGGCGGAAGGCGTCGTTGCCTTCTCCCCTTGTGGGAGAAGGTGGATCGGCGCGAAGCGCCGAGACGGATGAGGGGTGTTCCAGCGGAGTGAGACGTTGGTTAATCTAACGTCATGCCACATCAGCCCGTCGCTCCTGCCAAACGAAACTTTGCCCGTTCGCTCCGACGTGAAATGACGGAGGCGGAAGACAAACTGTGGCACGAACTACGTGACCGCAGGCTCGATCGGATCAAATTTCGGCGCCAAGTTCCTGTTGGAAAATACGTCGCCGATTTCGCTTGTCTTGAATCACTCCTCATCATCGAGATCGATGGGAGTCAGCATGCGGACTCAGAGTCAGACCAGGCCCGTAGAACGGAACTGGAGGCGAGAGGCTTTCGTGTGTTGCGCTTTTGGAACGACGATGTCCTGAAAGACATGGACAGCGTCTGCACCACGATAATCGCTTATGTAAGGGATGTCAGTTTGCAGCCATGGCGGTGAAAGAACGCCGGCGTCAAGCTGGAACACCCCTCATCCGTCTCGGCGCTGCGCGCCGATCCACCTTCTCCCACAAGGGGAGAAGGCAAGGGCACCGCCACCCCGCTTGCCCCTGCAACCCGCCCCTGCTAAAGCCGCCCCATCATGAGCACGCCTCTCGACCACATCCGCAATTTCTCCATCGTCGCCCATATCGACCATGGCAAATCCACGCTTGCCGACCGGCTGATCCAGTCCACCGGCGGGCTGGAGCTGCGCGACATGAAGGAGCAGGTGCTGGACTCGATGGACATCGAGCGCGAGCGCGGCATCACCATCAAGGCGCAGACGGTGCGGCTGAAATACCGCGCCAACAATGGCGAGGACTATATCCTCAACCTGATCGACACGCCCGGCCATGTCGACTTCGCCTATGAAGTGTCGCGCTCGCTCGCCGCCTGCGAAGGCTCGCTGCTGGTCGTCGATGCTTCCCAGGGCGTCGAGGCGCAGACGCTCGCCAATGTCTACCAGGCGATCGACAACGATCACGAGATCGTCGTGGTGCTGAACAAGGTCGACCTGCCGGCCGCCGAGCCCGAACGCATCCGCGAGCAGGTCGAGGAAGTCATCGGCATCGACGCCTCCAACGCCGTGCTGATCTCGGCCAAGACCGGCCTGGGCATTCCGGATGTGCTGGAGGCCATCGTCCACCAATTGCCGCCGCCGCGCGAGGGCGATGCCTCGGCACCGCTGAAAGCCATGCTGGTCGACAGCTGGTACGACGCCTATCTCGGCGTCATCGTGCTGGTGCGCATCATCGACGGCGTGCTGAAAAAGGGTGCGACCATCCGCATGATGGGCACCGGCGCAAAGCATCTGGTCGAGCGCACCGGCGTGTTCACGCCGGCCCGCATCAATGTCGACGAGCTCGGCCCCGGCGAGTTCGGCTTCTTCACCGGCTCGATCAAGGAAGTGGCCGACACCCGCGTCGGCGACACCATCACCGAAGACAAGCGCCAGACAGCGCATGCGCTGCCCGGCTTCAAGCCGGCGCAGCCGGTGGTGTTCTGCGGCCTGTTCCCGGTCGACGCCGCCGATTTCGAGGATCTGCGCGCCGCCGTCGGCAAATTGCGCCTCAACGACGCCAGCTTCTCCTATGAAATGGAAACCAGTGCTGCGCTCGGCTTCGGCTATCGCTGCGGCTTCCTCGGCCTTTTGCATCTCGAAATCATCCAGGAGCGGTTGGAGCGCGAGTTCAACCTCGACCTGATCGCCACGGCGCCGAGCGTCGTCTACCGGCTGCTGCTTACCGACGGCTCGACGAAGGAGCTGCACAACCCGGCCGACATGCCCGACGTGGTGAAAATCTCAGCGATCGAGGAGCCGTGGATTCGCGCCACGATCCTGACGCCGGACGACTATCTCGGCGGCATATTGAAGCTCTGCCAGGACCGGCGCGGCATCCAGGCCGACCTGTCCTATGTCGGCAAGCGCGCCATGCTGATCTACGATCTACCGCTCAACGAAGTCGTCTTCGACTTCTATGATCGCCTAAAATCGATCTCCAAGGGCTACGCCTCGTTCGACTATCACCTGACCGACTACAAGGAAGGCGATCTGGTGAAGATGTCGATCCTGGTCAATGAAGAGCCGGTCGACGCGCTGTCCATGCTGGTTCACCGCACGGCGGCGGAAAAGCGCGGCCGGCAGATGTGCGAGAAGCTGAAGGAGCTGATCCCGAACCATCTGTTCAAGATCCCTATCCAGGCCGCCATCGGCGGCAAGGTCATCGCCCGCGAAACCATCTCGGCGCTACGCAAGGACGTCACCGCCAAATGCTACGGCGGCGACGTGTCCCGCAAGCGCAAGCTGCTCGACAAGCAGAAAGAGGGCAAGAAGCGGATGCGCCAGTTCGGCAAGGTGGATATCCCGCAGGAGGCGTTTATCCAGGCGCTGAAGATGGGGGATTAAAGAAGTTGTAAACTGGTGAAAGAGTCGCCCATTCTGCGTCATAGTCAATGTCATCAGTTAAGTCAAAAAGCGGCTAGACAGTGGAAGAAAAGTGCGCAACCTTCCAAAAGGGGGCGTATGAACAATGGACAAGGTCGCGGAGACCAATAGTTCAAGTGGTGATTTTTGCCGGGCGATAACATCACCTCCGGTTTAGATTTCTGGAGCCCGGTTTCTCAGCCCGCTGAACATACCGACGAGCAAGGATCCATTGCTGATTTTTGGCTGCCCGCCAGCCTTTTTGTAGATAAATCAGAATGGAGCGAGTGTAAGCCGAGTGCGTCAGAACCTCTACAAACAGAGCTGTGTGATTTTTGGGCGCTCGATCAGGAGCAAAAGGCTCCGGACGAGCAACTAGACGACTGGGCGCAAACACACAGGCTCCCTTGGTTCGACAGCGAGCTTGGATACAATCCTTACCAAGTATCTATTGAGCCGCCTTCGGAGCGGCTGATCGCAGAGAAGCGCGGTAGATGGCTGTCGCAGCTGTTGGACATCCCAGAACAGCGACGCCGCATCAAATATGCGACATTCTTCGGGGAAGTCTTCGATCAGTTCCCGGCTCAAGCTAACTTTCGGTTGCTGTCGGCGCTTGCTCTGGAAGGCGTTCCCGCAGAACCTATGCTCAACGGATGTGCTTTTAAGCTCTCATTTCTCATCACACCGATAATGGCATCGAGGCGCTCGGCTCGCGCTTTGAGCCCGCAGATCCCAGCCGACCATCAAATGTCTCTGTCTTGGCGACGTGCAATCCGCATTTCACAGCTTTGCGGAGGAGGCAATCCGGATGACTATATTGACCAAGATTGGTATTTAGAATGGCTAAATCTTCCGATAGATAACGAATTATTTTGGGTATACCTTGACTACATCGAATGGCGACTACGCTCTGCCAGCTTAGGATACATGCATCCGTACTATGGCGATCACCTAAAACGGGAAAGAGACGATGTGCTCAGAGGTTGGGGACTAGGTCGACTTGGTTCTCGTTCGCGGACATGGGAGTTAGTTGATATACGTGCGGACCATGTCGGAGTTCTGCACCCAGAAAAAAGAACCCCTAATGTTCTGAAATGGAGGACGCTTGGAAACCCTCGTTCCGGTCGTGAACTGCTGGATAAAGAGAACTGACAACGGGAAACTTGGCAGAGTCGTAGAACAGCTATCGAATGGGCATATTCGGGTGGAGTTCGGTCCGAACAACCCGACAACCGTGATTGAGCCTGAAAACTGGTCGTGCGGCATAATGCCTGGCTTTATAGTCCAAGATGCACCGCTTTCGGCATCGCGACAGACGCTTGGTGTCGGAACCGTTGTGGCCGTCCGTACCATTGTAGGAATGGAGCAGGTTTCCGTGCAGTTCCACGCCTCTGGAGAAATGAGATGGATCCCATTCGAGCGTCTAGCTCGGATAATGGATCCAAAATTGCAATTTATGCGCGGTGAGCAGAGGTTCCTCGATAGTGCGGAGCGCACGTCTTTGAATCTGATGGCATACGCCCTTCGAACGTGGAACCAGGCGACAGGGGCTCTCGATAGGCTCGACGTTGATCCATTGCCGCACCAGATAACCCTTGTTCACAGGATACTTAGTTCTGGCGATACGAATTGGTTAATTGCTGACGACGTTGGCTTAGGTAAAACTATAGAAGTTGGGCTTCTTCTTGGCGCGCTTGAGAGGAGGCAGAACCTCCGGCGCATTCTAATCGTCGTACCATCCGGTCTAACGCGGCAATGGAAAGACGAAATGCTTACGAAATTCGATCGACAGTTCCGCATCTATGGCAGAGATTTTGAGGTTGAGACCCCGGCAGAGTGGGGTCTGTACGAAAGAGTAATTGTTTCTTTGGATCTAGCTAAGCCAAAAAATGCCGATGACGTCGGCGGAGATTTCTCAACAAGGTTTGGTTCTATACTGAGCGCCGGAAAATGGGACATTGTGATATTTGATGAAGCCCATAGATTGTCTCGAGATGAGTCCGGACGAACGACACTACGTTTCAAACTTGCTCGTGCCCTTCGAGAGCGTTGTGATTCCGTCTTGTTGTTAACCGGGACACCGCACCAAGGCGATGTTGGCAAATTTCAAAACTTACTTAAGCTAGTGCGACCGGCCATGGCCGAGTCAATTGACAGATTGGACGAAGATCCAACGATCGTTTCAGATATTGTCCTACGAAATCGTAAAATCGACGTGGTAGACGCTGACGGACACTTCATTTTCCATGGAGTTCTGGTTCGCAGGTCAGAGATTCCAAGTGGCCCTGAAACATTAGAGTTGGAACGCCGGCTCAGCCAGTATCTACGTCGTGGCTACCGAGCCGGAGATATTGTGGGAGGAACCTCCGGCAGAGCGATCGGCTTTGTTATGACCATCTACCGCAAGCTCGCTTCATCATCAGTTTGGGCACTCTATGTAGCCCTTACCAAGCGCAGACAGAGAATTCTCGGAGAGGCTCCCATTGGACCAGCGCAGTTTGACCTTGATGAAGAGACCCAGACAGAGGTTGGCGAGGATGAAGATAACCTCGCAGAACTTGACCTGGGTGGCTCGGGCGGGGTTTTTTTTGCCGACGAGATGCAGGACATCGAAAGCGTTCTCTCGCAAGCGAAATTATGCTTTTCCGTCGATCGGAAATTTTTTGAGCTTGAGAAGCTGATTTTTGACCTGGTTAAGGTTCAAAAAAAGAAGCTGCTAATATTCACTGAATATCGAGCAACTCAAAACTATCTGCTAACTCGGATTAAGACTGCAATTGGTACGTTGCCGGCGCAGATCCATGGCGGAATGTCAGTCGACGAGAAGCAAGCCGCAATCGCGGCCTTCGAAGAGAATGTAGAAATCCTTATCTCTACGGAAGCTGGCGGTGAAGGGTTAAACTTGCAGCGCAATTGCCACGTGATGGTAAACTACGATCTACCGTGGAATCCCGCCAGATTACAGCAGAGAATAGGAAGACTTTATCGCTATGGGCAAACGGAGAAAGTTATTGTCATAAATCTGGCTGCGCGCGATACGATCGACAATTTGGTGCTAACTACCGTCCTAGAGCGTTTGGAGGCTGTTATCCGACAGATGGGTCCGGTAAGTTCTGAGTATGATGAGCGGCATCAATCTGAAGTTCTTGGAGACCTCCTAGAACGACTTGATATAAATGAGCTACTCGATGAGGCCCGAACCGGCGGTGTTGAGCGTACGGCTGAGCGTGTGGACAGTGCCATCGAGCGTGCTCGCGAGTCCAAATCATTACAGGACGACATTCTTGCGAATATCTCCACAATGGCTGGCGATAGCTGGCGACAGCTCGGCTCTTTTTCGACCTTGGATTTGGCAAATTTTGTAAAACGCGCATCCGCTCTATGCGAGATCGAAGTTACCGACTTCGGCAATCCAGAGAGGTTTGACATCAGGCTGCCGGAGTCTCTGAAAGGAAAGTTTCCGGAGTTTGGCAACCGGACGTTCATTGAAGTGAGAACGGCACGGGCCGACGGCACGCGCATCTCAAACCGGCTTTTGCTAGACTTCTCATCGCCCTTCGTACGCTTTCTGGTCGACACAGTGACGCGCCCGGAGTTCGGCGGCGGATACGGGGTCATCGCGGGAGAATCCTCCGGGCAGCTCATCGCAGCGATGCTAATCCATTATCAAAATGAACAAGGTGAGCCCCGAGGAATTGATCTTCTTGTTGGCATCAAAGGTGAGGCAGCCGACATCGTTGTCGACAACTCGCAACTGCGGCCTTTATTTGAAGGCTATCAAAGGCCCGGAATGCCCCAACCTGCAGATCCGTCAGAGCGCAAAGCGGCTGTTGAAGCGATTTTTGACAGAATTGAAGTGGAAGCTGCGCGCGCTTCGGAGATATCCCGGCATGCCAGCGGCTTGTTTCCAATCGGAATATTAGAGTACCAATTGAGGACAGAGGTAGAGCATTAAGGTCGGGTCAGTCGTCGGAGGTGCTAGTGGCGGTGTATCCTCCAGGTTTCAGCACGTCCTAGGCGGCAGCTAGTCAATAATAGCATTTGGAAGCTCGACCTAGACGCTTCCTCGCTTCCGCGTCGCTCCACCCTCGTATCCGTCACCTTCGGCAGGCTGTTCCCTCGATCGGTCCGTTTGTCGGCGAGCCGGGCGGCGGCAAGGGGTTCGTTCTGGCGATGGCCCCGCATGTGGCGCTTCTCCCCTGACCGTGCGAGCGTGCCCCCTCCGATTCGGATACCCCATCATGCTCCGCCTCACCCTTGCCGCCCTCCTCATCGCCACCCCGGCGCATGCCGCCGACATGGCGTTCTTCGTCAAGAACCTGCGTAGCCAGGCGGTGGCGGTGGAGCTGTTCAGCCGTGACCGCAAGATGTCGTGGCCGGGCGGCGACCAGGTGTTTCTGATCGAGCCTAACTCGCAGAAATCAGTGCCGATCTCGTGCAATCAAGGTGAGAACATCTGCTACGGCGCCTGGGTGAATGGCAATGATGCGATTTCGGCCGGCGTCGGGCCGGATAATGACCAGCCGTGCGATACGTGCTGTTTCATCTGCGTGGAGAAAACGACCGAGACGATCGATCTGGTGGAGTGAGGGGCGGGGCGCCGAAGCTGCTGATCTCCCCCCTCGTGGGGGAGATGTCCGGCAGGACAGAGGGGGGCGCGAAGGATCGCCAGCGTATGGATCAGCAAGCCTAAAATTGAATGACGTGGCTGCAGGAATGAGAGGTCGGCGGGACAGCGCCCCCCTCTGCCTTGCCAGGCATCTCCCCCACGAGGGGAGAGATCAGCCGTTCCGCCCTCCACCAATCACCCCAAAATCAGTCAGCCGCTCCCCTTCAATGTCAGCCGCCATCATGCGATGCTGATTCCCTCGGCCGGGGGGCCGATTTGCCTCGGGGGTTTCAATGTCTTTCACCATCACGCGCCGCATCTTCGTCGCGCTCTCGCTTGCCGCGATGTTTGCGCCGGCCGCGCACGCCGCCGACATCACCTTCGCCGTCAAGAACAGCCATCCCAACGCCATGCGCCTCGAGCTCTACAGCCAGGACCGCGACTATGTCTGGCCGGGCAACGACAAGGATTTCTATCTCGACGATGGCGAGACCAAGCAGATCCCGGTGTCGTGCGACGAAGGCGAGTCCATCTGCTACGGCGCCTGGGTGGACGGCGACGAGGGAACCTATTGGGGCGTCGGCCCCAACAACAAGGAAAAATGCGAGGATTGTTGCTACACCTGCAATGGCGGCGAGACGGAGGAAATTGAACTGACGCCGTAGGAAGTACAGCCAAACTCCCCCCAAGTGGGGGAGCTGTCCGGCAGGACAGAGGGGGCGCCATAGAGCGCAAGCCTCGGCAACCACCGAGCATCGTAATGCCGCACACGCCTCGACATCGCGCAAACGCCAGATCGATGCGCAAAGTCCTGACGCCAGCCGAACTCAAGCTCTGGAACGAACTTCGTGCCCACCGGCTATGGGGCTTGGCTTCCGGCGACAATTTCCGATTGCCGCCTACATCGTCGATTTCGCTTGCCTGGAGAAGAAGCTGGTCATCGAAGTCGATGGCTCCCAGCATGCGGACGCCGGCGCGGCTGCCGGTGATGAAACGCGGACATCGCACCTCGAACAAGATGGCTGGACCGTCCTGCGGTTCTGGAATGACGACGTCATCCGCGACGTCGACAATGTCTGCCAGCATATTGTGATTGCGGCTGGGCTTGGAGGCGCATCCTGAACCGTGCCGGTGCTGGGCTTTAGGCAGGGAAAGGTCGGCGGGACAGCGCCCCCTCTGGCCTGCCGGCCATCTCCCCCACGAGGGGGGAGATCGGGTTCCGCCTTGGCTTTCGCCAATTATCCCAGCAACGCCCTTTGACGCTTCGGGCCGCCCGCCTTGCGCCAGGAATTGAACCGGTGCGTCGCGGCGGCAAACGAGATCTTCATCTGCTGGGCGACCGAGTAGCGCGACTTGCCTTCGTCGAACAGGCGGTAGCAGCATTCGACGCCCTCCTCGGTCAGCTTGCCGTCGGGCGCCTTGTTGTGCGGATTGGCGGGGTCGAATTTTTCGACCTGCTGTTCGACCAGGCCTTTCAGCCGTTGCAAATCGGCCTCGATGCTGGCGATCAGATCGAGGACGGGTTTCGGATCGAAGTGGTCGTGCGGCTTTGCCGTCATCTTGCTCATGCCTTTCGCTTGCGTATCGCGACCGATATAGGCGAACATTTGCCGATAATGAAGGGCGCGTTGCAATCCGGCGCTTCAACATTTCTTGACTGGTGATTGACCGCGGAGACTGCAGCGCCTAGTTTAGAATTGTTCTAAACTGGGGTGAATTTCTCATGCTTTCCCGTGTCTTCGGTTTCGGCCGCCGTCCTTTCGAAACGCTGTCGGAACAGGAGATCCTGGCCCTGGCAATTTCATCCGAAGAGGATGACGGGCGCATCTACCGCGCCTATGCCGACGGGCTGGCGGACAGTTTTCCGCAATCGGCGAAAGTGTTCGAGGCGATGGCGGCGGAGGAAGACGGCCATCGCGATTCGCTGATCGAGCTTTACCGCAAACGTTTCGGCGAGCGCATTCCGTTGCTGCGCCGCGAGCACGTGAAAGGCTATTACGAGCGCAAGCCCGACTGGCTGGTGCGGCCGCTCGGCATCGAGCATGTGCGGCGCCAAGCCGAAGAGATGGAGCGGCAGGCCTATCGCTTCTATGTCGAGGCGGCCAAGCGCACCGGCGATGCCTCGACGCGGAAACTACTCGGCGACCTGGCCGCGGCCGAGCAAAGCCATGAGAATTCGGCGCACTGGCTGGAGCAGAAACTTGTGCCGGGCGAGGTCAAGGACGAGGAAGCCAGCGCCGAGCAGCGCCAGTTCATCCTGACCTATGTCCAGCCCGGGCTTGCCGGGCTGATGGATGGCTCGGTGTCGACACTGGCGCCGATCTTTGCCGCAGCGTTTGCCACGCACGACACCTGGCAGACGCTGCTGGTTGGCCTCGCCGCCTCGATCGGCGCCGGCATCTCGATGGGCTTTACGGAGGTCGCTTCCGACGATGGCAAGCTGTCGGGGCGTGGCTCGCCGATCAAGCGCGGACTGACCGTCGGCATCATGACGACGCTGGGTGGGCTGGGCCACGCGCTGCCTTACATCATCCCGCATTTCTGGACGGCGACGGCGGTGGCGGCCGTCGTGGTGTTCTTCGAATTGTGGGCGATCGCCTTCGTGCAGAACCGCTACATGCAAACCCCGTTTCTGCGCGCGGCGTTTCAGGTGGTGCTGGGTGGGGCGCTGGTGTTTGCGGCCGGGGTGCTGATCGGGAATGCGTGAGCGCCAAGCGCCCCCTCACCCAGCCTCCGCTTCGCTCGGCTGACCTCTCCCCGAGGGGAGAGGAGATTTTCGAAGCCTGCGCCAGTCTCTTCTCCCCAGCGGGGAGAAGGTGGCCGCGAAGCGGCCGGATGAGGGGGCCTGGCGCGACGCCGATACCTAGTCACCCATTCACCGCCCTGCTATCCTCTGGCGCCTCGTCCCTCTCCGTCAGCCCATAGTCCCGCAGCACATGCGCAATGCGCAGCCGGTAGCCGGCAAAGATTCCGCCCCGGCCGGCCTTTTGCGCCTGCCGGTGCTCTTCCGTGTTGCGCCACGCCTCGACCGCTTCCTCGTCGCGCCAGAAGGACAGCGACAGGACGCGGTTCGGGTCGGCCAAGCTCTGGAAGCGCTCGATCGAGATGAAACCATCGATGCCGTCGAGCAGCGGCCGCAACTCGGCAGCGATGCCGAGATAGGCATCGCGCTTTCCCTCAGCCGGTTGCACCTCGAAGATGACAGCGATCATGCTTCCTCCTTGACCGCGGTCTGGAACAGCTGCCGCGGTCCATGCGGCCCCGACACCAGCTTCAGGAAGATGCGGTCCTCTTTCAAGATGAACTTTTCCCGGCGGGCGAATTCGTAATTGGCCTTGCCGGCGGGATCGGCGGCGAGGCGGGCGCGGTAGGCCTCATAGGCAGCGAGGCTGTCGATGTTGTAGGCGGCGTAGGCGGTGGTGGCCGAGCCCTCATGCGGGGCGTAGTAGCCGATCAGATCGGCGCCGCAGCGCGGGATCGCCTGGCCCCAGGCCTTGGCATATTGCTCGAAGGCCGGCTTGCCGAACGGGTCGATCTCATAGCGGATGAAGCAGGTGATGGTCATCGTGAACTCCTTGGGTTTCGCGTGGATAGTTCGAGCGGCGTCGAAACGTTGTGCCGCAGGGTCTGCTAAGCAAAAGCGCTGGCTGTCAGGCCTGCCAGAAGGATTTTGCGCATTCGCGGCGCACATCCTCACGGGTCAGGCCGAGATCGCGCAGCAGATGATCGTCGACCTCCGCGAGGTCGAGCCGCTGCAGATGGCGGTCGTACCAGCGGGCGAGCAGCCGCCGTTGCAGCCAGGTGACGAACGGGAACGGCCGGCGGCTGGCGAGTGGGACAGAAGCGGTTGGCATCGGCGTTCTCCTTGATCCCGCCCGACAATAATGCTTATCTGACGAGAATGCTTCGATGGAGACCTAACTATGCGTGAAGGACCCGACATTGCCCGCATCGGCAGCCTGGTCGGCGATCCGGCGCGGGCAAACATGCTGAATGCGCTGATGGGCGGCACGGCTTTGACGGCCAGCGAACTGGCGCTGGAGGCCGGCGTCTCGCTGCCGACGGCGTCCTCGCATCTGTCGAAACTGATGGAGGGCGGGCTTTTAACTTTGACCAGCCAGGGACGGCATCGCTATTACGGCCTCGCAGGGCCGCAGGTTGCCGGCATGATCGAGGCCATCACCGGGGTGGCCGAAGCGGTTGGTCCCAAGCGCGTGCGGCCCGGCCCGCGCGACGGCGCCATGCGCGTCGCCCGTGTCTGCTACGACCACCTCGCCGGCGAACATGCGGTGGCGATGCTCGACCGCCTCGTCGCGCGCGGCATCCTGTTGCGCGACGACAATGAGATGAGGCTGGGGCCAGCAGCAGCCTCGCATTTTTCGGCCATCGGCATCGACGTCGGCGCCAAGCCGCGCCGGCCGGTCTGCCGCGCCTGCCTCGACTGGAGCGTGCGCCGCTCGCACCTCGCGGGAACGCTGGGCGCGGCGATCCTCGACAAGATCCTGTCGGAAAAATGGGCGCGGCGGGAGAAGGATAGCCGTGCGGTGGTGTTTTCACCGCCGGGGAAGCAGGCGTTCGAGCGGGTGTTTTTAGCGTAGAGGTTCGGCGGCGCTAATTGGGCGACGCTGGCGGGACAGCACCCCCCTCTGGCCTGCCGCCCATCTCCCCCTCAAGGGGGGAGATTGTGCGCCTGGTCGCTTTCGCCAACCATCAACGCTGTAAGGCAGGAACGGCGAAACTGCTAATCTCCCCCCTTGAGGACAGAGGGGGGTGTGACGGAACGCTTGCGTAGCAGGTGAGGCGCGCGACGCTCACCCCCGCTTCAGCACCTTCGCCTGCTCGAAGAAATCCGCCCACGGATCGGCCTTCTCCAATTCCTTCAGCGTCGTCTTGTCGCCGATCGGGAAGGAATTCGGCGCTAGCCCCTTCTCAACCTCCGCCCACGTCACCGGTACCGAGACCGTCGCGCCCTTCTTGGCGCGGGAAGAGTAAGGCGCGACGGTGGTCGAGCCCCTGCCATTGCGCAGATAGTCGACGAAGATTTTTCCGGTGCGCGCCTTTTTCGACAGCGTCGCCGTGTAGCGGTCGGGCGCGGCCTGCTCCAGCGCCTTGGCGAAATCATGCGAGAAGGTTTTGACCGCCTCCCAATCCGCCGACGGCTTCAGCGGCACCAGCACGTGATAGCCCTTGCCGCCTGACGGCTTGACGAAATTCGGCAGCGACAGATCGTCGAGCTTGCCTCTGATGTCGAGCGCGGCCTCGCGCACCGCCTTGACGTCGACGCCTTCGTCGGGATCGAGATCGAAGATGATCTGATCCGGCTTTTCCAGCTCATCGATCTTGCAGCCCCAGATGTGGACCTCGACCACGCCGTACTGGACCAGAGCGGCAAGGCCGTCGAAATCGCGGATGAACAGGATTTCCTCGCCATCGGTCGGGTCCTTCATGCGGGCAATCTTGTCGCTCATGCCGGCCGAAGCATGTTTCTGGAAGAAGCGCGGACCGCCGATGCCATCCGGCGCCCTGACCAGGCTGAGCGGCCGGTTGACGATGAACTGCTCCATGCGCGGCCAGACCAGCGCGTAGTGTTCGAGCAAGTCCTGCTTGGATATTTTTTCCTCGGGCCACAGCAGCTTGTCGGGATGGGATAGTTTTACGCTGGTCGTGATCGTCGCGGGCGCCTTAGCCCCGGCGGCCTTGCCGGCGCCGCCTGCCGCCGGCTTTGCCTTGTTCGCCGCCTTCGATGGCTTTTCCTGCACGACTTCCTCCGCCGGCTTGTCCTCGCGCAGTCCCTGGAACGACGCGTGGCGTATTATACGGTCCGAGGTCCAGCTGCGGAACTCCACTTCGCCGACAAGTTCGGGCCTGACCCAGACCAAACCCTTGCCCTTTGGCACCGCGGCGGCAAACGGCGAGGCGTCTGCCTTCAGCGCATCGAGTTTTTTCTTCAAATCGGTGGCGCTCCTGGCTGTGAAGCCCGTGCCGACGCGGCCGGCATAGTGGAGCTTGCCGCCCTCGTGGTAGCCGACCAGCAGCGAACGCAGGCCGCGGCCGGTCTTGTCCGAGGGCAGATACCCGCCGATGACGAATTCCTGGCGGGCCGTGCATTTCGACTTCACCCAGCTTGGGCCACGGCCGCTGCGGTAGGGCGCATCGGCGCGCTTGGAGACGATGCCTTCAAGGCCCATGCGGCAGGCGTGCTGCAGCATGATCTTGCCCGGTTCCGCGAAATGGTCGCTGAAGCGAACAGCGGCATTTTCGGCCGTCTCGCCGAGCAGCTCCTGCAGCGCCTGCTTGCGCTCGACCAGCGGCTCGCGGCGCAAATCCTTGCCGTCAAGCCGCATCTGGTCGAACACATAGTAGGTGAAGCGGTCGGTTCGATTGGCGGAGAGATCCTGCTGCAGCAGCGAGAAAGACGAAACGCCGCTGTCGGCGAGCACGACGATTTCGCCATCGATGATGGCGTCGCTGCATTTCAGCTGGGCGAGTTCCGCGACGATCTCGAGGCCGAATTTCTCCGTCCAGTCGAGGCCGGTGCGGGTCAGCAGCCGCACCTCCGTGCCGGCGATCTGCGCCTGCATGCGGTAACCGTCGAACTTGACCTCATGCAGCCAGTCCTCGCCGGGCGGCGCCTCGCGCTCCAGCGTCGCCAGTTGCGGCTCGACGAAGTCGAGGCGCTTGCCGGCTTTCGCCTTGCTGGATGCCGCGGGCTTGTTGGAGTGCCAGACCTTCGGCTTCTTGCCGTCGGCGGTCTTGCCTTCCGCGACCTCTTCGATGGTCAGGCCGGACTTCACCGATTTCGGTGCGTCCTTCAGGATATCCTCGCCGGGGCGGGCGGCGGCATCGTCGGATTTGATCAGCAGCCAGTTGTCGCGCTTTTCGCCCGGGCGGGGCCTTAATCTGACCAGATGCCACCGCCCATTCAGCTTCTGGCCGTTGAGTTCGAAGTCGATATGGCCCTTCTTCATCGCCTTGGCCGGGTCGATCTCTGGCGTCCATGTGCCTTCGTCCCAGACGATGACGGTGCCGCCGCCATATTCGCCCTTGGGAATGGTGCCCTCGAAGCCGGCATAGTCGATCGGGTGGTCCTCGACATGCACGGCCAGCCGCTTTTCGTGCGGGTCGAGGCTCGGGCCTCGCGTCACCGCCCAGCTCCACAACACGCCCTCATGCTCGAGGCGGAAATCATAGTGCAGCCTGGTCGCGTCGTGCTTCTGGACGACGAAGATGCCGCCGGGCTGCTTGCCGCGCGCGACCTTGCCCGCCGGCTCGGCCGTCTTCTTGAAATCGCGCTTGGACTGATATTGTTCGAGGCTGGCCACGGCGCCGACCCTCAAGCCGACTTGCGCTTGGGCGCAGAAGCTTTCGCCTTGCCGCTTTTTGCCGCCGGCTTGGCCTTCTTCGCCGGGCCTTCCGCCTGGCCGCCATCGGACAGGCTCTTCTTCAGCGCGTCGAACAGATTGACGACATTGGACGGCTTGGGCGCGGCCTGCGCTTTCGGAGCCTTCTTGCCGGCCTTCTTGGCGCGGATCAGTTCGAGCAGCGCGTCCTCATACTTGTCCTCGAATGTCGACGGATCGAACTTCCCCTTCTTCTTGTCGATGATGCGTTCGGCCATATCGGTCATCTCCTGGTCGGTCTTCACCGCCTTGATGTCGCCGAAGATGCTCTCCGGCTCCCGCACCGTGTTGCCGTACCGCAAGGTGGTCAGCACCATG
Source organism: Mesorhizobium sp. M0761 (assembly GCF_040320205.1). Taxonomy (NCBI): domain Bacteria; kingdom Pseudomonadati; phylum Pseudomonadota; class Alphaproteobacteria; order Hyphomicrobiales; family Phyllobacteriaceae; genus Mesorhizobium; species Mesorhizobium sp. M0761. Next base: position 52,016 of record NZ_JAMYPF010000002.1, on the reverse strand, counting down.
CCTTTGCCGCGCGGCTCGATCACCACGGGCCGCTCGCGGCTATAGAGCACGACGCGCGCCAGCCCGGCCATCTTCTTGTCCGCCATGGCATCGCGGATGACGGCAAAGGCCTCCTCCGACACCTTGTCGGCGGGCGTGACATAATAGGGCGTGTCGAGATAGATCTGCTCTATCGAGGCTTTGTCGACGAAGCCATCCAGCGCCATCGTGTGCGAGGACTCGATCTGCACCGCTTCGATCTCTTCGTCCTCGATATGGACGAACTCACCGGGGCTCACCTCATAGCCCCTGATCTCGTCGCCATCGCCCAGCGGCTTGCCGGTTTCAGAATCGACATAGATGCGCTTGACCGTGTTGCCGGTCTTGCGGTTGAGCACCCGGAACGAAACTTTTTCGGCGTGGGTGACGACGTTGGTCAGTTCGACAGCGCAGGTGACCAGCGACAGTTTCAGATAGCCCTTCCAGGCGGGGCGAGGTGCCATGGCGAACTCCTGCGCGATGCGGTTCAAGCGAGAACGGGCAAGGCCCGTTCCGGTTCCGGGCGCGCAACCAGGGGCATTTCGGCAGCGAGCATGGAAATTTCGAGAGGCTCGCCAAATCTGAAACAGAACCGCGCTCAAGCGACATCCAGACGAAACATATGTGATGCAAAAGTCACAATGCCGGAAATGGCGACGAACCACACCGAAAGACCCCCAAACAGCCGCATTCCGGCCACGAAGCATGGGGTTTTCGACCAAAGATTAACATCGTGTTCACCGACTATTCACGCCTCGACGCTATGATCCCCGCAATCGGACGGGACATCCGAAAATCGGGACAGGGACTTGAGTAAAATGAAATTCTGGGGCCACATCGCCGGCTATGCCGCCGCCATCCGCGAGTTCATCGCGCCGACCTATCGACCGGAGCGCTACTACATGCGCGGCCCGGGTCCGGCCTGCGCCCGTCGCGGCAGCTCGCTCGGCGCGCATTGATCATGACATTCGAAACGCGTCACGACAGCCGGATCTGCAGACCGGAGGCCGATCCCCGCGCAACCACCTATCGCGCCGAGCGCCCCGCGCTGGCCGCGAGAAGCCGTGCGACAACGCCGCGACTTTGATCCCGCTGCCGGCGGGCTTAGTGTCTGAAGACACAAGCTGCCGGACGTCCCGTGACTTCTTCTCCTGAACCCTTCGATGCCAGCCAGCCATTGATCGTTTTCGACGGCGTCTGCGTGCTGTGCTCGGGCTTCGTACGCACGGTGGTCGGGCTCGACCGCAAAAACCGCTTCCGCTTCGCCACGGCGCAGTCGCCCTTCGGCGAGGCGCTGTTCCAGAGATACGGGCTGCGCACCGACAGCTACGAGACCAATCTGGTCCTTGTCGGCGGCGCTCCCTTCATCCGGCTGGACAGTTTCATCGCGGTGATGGCCGAACTCGGCTGGCCGTGGCGGGCGGCGAAGGCCCTGCTGCTCATCCCGCGCCCCTTGCGTGACTGGCTCTACGAACGCATCGCCAAAACCGCTACGCCATGTTCGGCCGCAAGGACAGTTGCGAGATCCTGTCCGCCGCGATACGTGCGCGCGTGATCGGCTAATCACATGTCACCCAAAAGTGACCTCGGTTCCGGGAACGACATACGCAAAAAGAGCGGCGCGATGAGGCTTCTGGTCGTTGGCGGCTATGGCATTTTCGGCGGCCGCATCGTGCAATTGCTGGAGAGCGAGCCACGCCTGATCCTGCTCGTCGCCGGGCGCTCACTGGCCAGAGCCGAGGCCTTGTGCAACGCCCGCACCGGCGCGGCGGCGCAGCTCGTGCCGGCGCGCTTCGATCGCAACGGCGACCTCGCGCAAGGCCGGCCTGTTCGTTCGCGCCTGAGTCCGGCAGCGCCGCGACGGCGACGATCTCGATGACGATGTCTGCCTGGGCAAGCGCTGCGACGCCGATTACCTCCGAAGGCGGCGGATTGTTGTCGCTGCAATGCTTCGGACAATGCTCGGCGAAAAACGCGTCCAGCACGTCGAGACGAAAATTAGGCGAGCTGAGGACGCCGCCGTCGGGAAATGGCCCTTTGACGAAAAAGGTCAGCCTGATGAGATGGTCGAGCCCGCTGCCAAGTTCTTCCAGATCCGATTTGATGTTGCCGAGAACTTCCCGCCACTGCGCCGCGGCATCGCCGGCGAAGCCGCCACCCTTCTTGCCGGCCGGATCGTAGTCAGCCGATGTCGCGGTGTTGCCGCAGAGATAGACGGTGCCTTTCGCACCGCTGACGACCGTGCCTTTGCCCCATGGCATCAACCGGCCGTTCTTGAATTTCTTGTGGGTCACGAGTTCCATTCTCTTCTCCCACGCCTCGTGTGACGTGCCCGCCAACGACAGAGGATAGTGCTGTGCGGAGCCACGGCCAGTCCGCTGCCGGTCATCCGCCAGCAGACGAAGGAACATCTGGTCCTTGCGAAATCTCCTGGCGGAGGCGAAAGTTTTTTCTGAAGCCTGTCGAAATCGGCCGCCGCCGCGCGACATACGTCTGGCCCCGCTAGGACGCGGCCTTCGAAACCACGGGAGAAGACCCATGCGATACATGCTTTTGATCAACAGCGACGAAGCCGCGCAGGCGAACACGCCAATCGAGAAGGCTCAGCAGATGAGCGCAGCATATGCCGCCTATACCGAAGCGTTGAAGAAATCCGGCGCATGGCTCGCCGGCGAACGGTTGCGCCCGACCCAGGCGACCACCTCGGTGCGGATCACAGACGGCAAGACCAACGTGATCGACGGCCCCTATGCCGACACCAAGGAGCAGCTTGCCGGCTTCTACATGATCGAGGCGGCCGATATCGATACCGCCATCGACTGGGCGGCGCGCTGTCCGGCGGCGAGCGCCGGCACGGTCGAGTTGCGGCCGATCTGGGAAATGGCCGACTACATGCCCAAGAAATGAAACCGTGATGGACAATCGCCCGGAGATCGCGCGGGCGGCGGCCGAAGCGGCCGCCCGGCAGAGTTACGGCAAGCTGGTCGCCTACCTTGCTGCGCGCACACGCGACGTGGCCGGCGCCGAGGACGCGCTGGCCGATGCCTTTGCCGCGGCGCTTGAGCGCTGGCCGCAGACCGGCGTGCCCGACAAGCCGGAAGCATGGCTGCTGACCGTCGCGCGCCGCCGTGGTGTCGATGCGGTGCGCCGTCGGCTGACCAGCGAGGCGAGCCGCGACCATCTCAAGCTGATGGCCGAGGAGATGGAGGCGAGCATGGAAGACGACGACTTGCCCGACGAGCGTCTCAGGCTGATGTTTGCCTGCGCGCATCCGGCGATCGAAGCCAGCGTGCGGGCGCCGCTGATCCTGCAGACCATTCTGGGTTTCGACGCGGCGACGATCGCCTCGGCCTTCCTGATTTCGCCGGCGACGATGGGCCAGCGTCTGGTGCGCGCCAAGAGCCGCATCCGCGAGATCGGCATTCCGTTCCGCGTGCCGGATCGCGCCGAACTCGGCGAGCGGCTGGAAACGGTGCTGGAAGCGATCTACGCGGCTTTCGCCGAAGGCTGGACCGACCCGGCAGGGACCGAGACGAGAGCGCGCAATCTGGCGACCGAAGGCATCTGGCTCGGGCGGCTGGTGGCATCGCTGATGCCGGACGAACCGGAAGCGCTCGGCCTGCTGGCGCTGATGCTGTTTGCCGAGGCGCGGCGCCCGGCGCGGCGCGATGCGGCTGGAGATTATGTGCCGCTCGCCGACCAGGATTGCCGTCTTTGGGATCACGCGCTGATCGACGAAGCCGAGTCGCTGCTGGGCCACGCCGCCACCATTGGCGTCATCGGCCGCTACCAGCTCGAAGCGGCGGTACAATCGGTGCATGCGACGCGGCGACGGACCGGCCAAACCGATTGGGCGGCGATCCGTAACTTCTACGATGCGCTGTCGGCGATATCAGGCTCGCCGGTGATTTCGATCAACCGCGCCGTGGCGATTGCCGAGGCCGAAGGGGCGGCGGCAGGACTGGCGGCGCTCTACGTGCTGGGCGACGACAAGCGGCTCAACGACTATCAGCCCTATTGGGCCGCTCGCGCCGGCCTGCTGGCCAGGCTCGGCAATGCGGCGCAAGCGGTCGAAGCCTATGACCGGGCGATCGGCCTTGAACGCGACCCCGCCGTGCGCCGCTTCCTGCAGGCGAAACGGGCGATCCTGCGAAATTGAAGCGTCCGTTCAGGCCGGCCACATCTCATGCGCGGTGTTGAGCCGTTTTATCAGCGGATGCGCGCGCAGCGCCGACCATAAGCGTTCGATGTTCGGCCAGTCGGCCCGCGCCTTGTCCATATCGGGGTGCCAGGCCACCAGCATGACGAGGTAGATGTCGGCCAGCGACATCGCGTCGCCGACCAGCCAGCCGCGCCCCTCGAGGGCTGCATCGACAATGGCGAAGCCGCGGTCCATCTCGGCAATGGCTGCCTGCTTGACGGCTTTCTTGCCGTCGGCATCGGTGGTGTAGCGATGGGCATAGTAGAGGCGCAGGATGGCGGGGTAGAGCACCGATGACATGAACGCCATCCAGCGCAGGAAACCGGCGCGATCCGGCGATCCGGCAGCCGGCGCCAGACCCGCCTCCGGATGGCGCTCGGCAAGCAGGATGCAAATCGCCGCCGATTCGGTTATCGATTGACCGTTGGGCAAGGTCAGCACCGGAACCTGGTTCAACGGGCTGATGTCGAGGAAAGCCGGGTCCGGCGGATCCTTCTTGGGCACATCGATCTGGTCGAATTGCGCGTTTGCCAGCGCCAATGCGGCCTCGACGACGAAACCGCCACTGCCTGGGCGCGTGTAAAGCTTGTACATGTGATTCTCCCCCTGCCCACACGAAGCAGGCCGGGGCGATTTGACCCTGAAGCCGCCTCCCGCTCAAGCCGGTGGCGGACGCCACAGCCGGGTTTTCTGCGGTCCAGCCATGAGACTTCCGATGTCGGAGGGACAGCACCCCCCGATGCCCGGCAGGGCGGAGGGGGGTGCGAAGGATCCCCGCTATCCCGTTGAGACGTTAAGCGCCCAGCCCGTCGAACAGGATCGTCGACAGATAGCGCTCGGCGAAGGACGGGATGATCACCACAAGGTTCTTGCCCTTGTTCTCCGGCCGCGAGCCGACGACGATCGCCGCTTGCAGGGCGGCGCCCGACGAGATGCCGACCGGCACGCCTTCAAGGCGGGCGACGAGGCGGGCGTTGGCGACCGAATCCTCGTTGGAGACCTTGACGATCTCGTCATAGATCGAAGTGTCGAGGATCTTTGGCGCAAAGCCGGCGCCGATGCCCTGGATCTTGTGCGGGCCGGGCTGGCCGCCCGACAGCACCGGCGAGGCCTCCGGCTCGACGGCGACGACATGCACCGAGGGCTTGCGTTGCTTCAGCACCTGGCCGACGCCGGTGATGGTGCCGCCGGTACCGATGCCGGCGACGAAGATGTCGACCCCGCCATCGGTGTCGTTCCAGATCTCCTCGGCGGTGGTGCGGCGGTGGATCTCCGGATTAGCCGGGTTTTCGAACTGCTGCGGGATGACGGCGTCGGGCAGGGTGGCGGCCAGCTCGTCCGCCTTGGCGATGGCGCCCTTCATGCCTTTCGGTCCTTCGGTCAGCACCAGTTCGGCGCCGAGCAGCGCCAGCATCTTGCGGCGCTCCACCGACATGGTTTCGGGCATGGTCAGGATCAGCTTGTAGCCCTTGGCGGCGGCGGCGAAGGCGAGCGCGATGCCGGTATTGCCCGAGGTCGGCTCGATCAGCGTCGTCTTGCCGGGTTTGATCCGGCCCGACGCTTCCAGCGCCTCGATCATCGAAACGCCGATGCGGTCCTTGACCGAGGCGATCGGATTGAAGAATTCGAGCTTGGCAAGAAGGTTGGCAACGACGCCCTTCTCCTTGGCGAACTTGTCGAGCCGCACCAGCGGCGTGTCGCCGATCGTCTCGGTGATCGAGTTGTAGACACGGCCGCGGCCGGGCACGCGCGCGGAAGGCTTGTTCATTGGTTTCGCTCCCAAATCAGATCAGGCAATTGGCGTCGGCGGACAGAATAGGGCTTTCGCCCGCGCAAGATAGGCTGCCGGCCGAAAATATCGAGTGGGCCGCTTGCTGAAAACGCTTGTCCCCTCAAGCCGCATTTTCCGGATGGACCGATCGGCGGAATGGATGGGCCTGAACCGATCTACTGACGTGCGGCAATGGCAGCGGCCGCGCCCACCATGAAGCCGGCGGCGGTGCGGTTCAGCGCCCTCATCGCGCGTGGCGATTTCAGGAACCAGCGCGCCTTGGCGGCCAGCGCAAGATATGGCACCAGCACCACGAAGAGCACAATGACGGTGAGCGCGACCAGGATGCCGTAGTCGGCGAGCGTGATGGTCTTCAGGTCGACGATGGTCGGTGATGGCGAGGTAGAAGATCATCGTTTTCGGGTTGCCCAGCGTGACGGTGAGGCCGGCAAGGAAGCTCGATACCAGGCCGCCCTTGCCTTTCCTGGCCTCGACAGTCTCGGGCGTGATCCCGGCCGTCCAGAAACGCCAGCCGAGGAAGGCGAGATAGGAGACGCCCAGCCATTTGATGGCGAGAAACACCATGCCGAAGCTTTGCGCGACAAAGGCAAGGCCGAGCACCACCGCGGTGAGATAAATGAGGTCGCCGAGCATCAGGCCGAACGACATCGCCAGCGATGAGCGGAAGCCGGATCCGAGCGCCCGCGCCACAAGCGCGGTGACGCCGGGCCCGGGAATGGCGGCGGCGATGCCCAGCGCAGCACTATAGGCAAGGAAGCCGGTGAGGGTCATGACGGTCGCACCTCGTGAAACGACTCTGATGCCATGAAAGCCTGCAACGGCAAAACGGATTCGATTGCGCCAAGCAGGACATGAAAGCCGGTCATCCTCGCCTGAAAGCGAGAGATGGTTCACTTACGCCCCGAAGGCGGTCGGCTATCTCGCATGGTCCGAACGGCAGGAGCACCCATGTTAGCCAAAAGACTTCACATCCAGCTCATGAAGTGGATGCCCAACAACTATTCCGAAGCACGCGGTCACGTCCACGAGCTGGAATGGTATCTGTGGTTCGAGGGGCGTCAGGCTTTCAGCCTGTTCGACAAGGGCGATAGCGATGTCGTTCCGCAGACTGGATATTTTACCGACAGCCGGAACCCTGGCGCCTACCCCGTTCGTCCGATGATCTATCCGCTGGTCGTCAACAACCGCTTCAAGGTGCGGCTGGTGGCGATCGAGCGTGACGGACCGCAAAAGATAGACCCCGACGACACCGCCAAAGGCGAATTCTACATCGACCTCGACACCAAATATCCGCCGGTCTCGGACTGGCGCATCATTGCTGCCGATCCGCGCAATACCGACCTCAACTTGGAAGCGTCGTTCCAGCTGCAATGGTTGGATTATGTCGATACCGCCGAGATTGCCGAGGATGGCCCGCCACGCATCATCGACAAGTCCAATTATCCCTATCCCTGGGGCGCCAATGTGATGGTGTTCGAGCACTGGCTCGGGCTTGGCCGCAAGGCGCCGCTCAAACTCATCGACCCGAACCGCGCATCGCGCCGCGAATACTGGATGATCAATGGCAATGCGGCCCGGCGCATGGTGCAGGACCTCTATCGCTTCCACATCAACCAACTGGGCGTCGCCAACGACACCATCAGCAGTGTTTACGTGCCGAAGCTCAATGCCGGCCACGTCACGGTGACGCTTTACGAGCACGATTTCAGCGACAGCCGCTTCGCGCAAGGGGCGAAGAAGTCCTTCGGCTCGGTCGGGCTCTTCAATCTCAGGGATACCGGTTTCGATGACCGCGTCTCATCGGCCGAGGTGATCCATACCTATCCCAAGGTGATCCATCGGGACGTGCATTAGGGCCGGATTGCGCTGTTCGCCGGCTCAGGATGGGCCATCGACATGGGTGATGCGCCAGATGGTGCCGTTGCCATCCTCGGTGACGATAAGCGCGCCGTCCCTGGCCACCGCGACGCCGACCGGCCGGCCCCAGACGGCGTCGTCGGAGAGGACGAAGCCGGTGATGAAATCCTGGTACTCGCCGGTCGGCTTGCCGTCGCTGAATCTCAGCCGCACCACCTTGTAGCCGGTCCTCATACCACGGTTCCAGGAGCCGTGCAGGGCGACGAAGGCGTCACCCTTGTACTCTGCCGGGAAATTGCCGCCGTCATAGAAGGCGATGTTGAGCGGCGCCGAATGCGCCTGCATCAGCACGTCGGGCACGGTGACCGAGCCGGCGAGGTCTGGGCGCGCGCCCTCGTGACGCGGGTCCTCGTTGGCGCCGATATAATACCAGGGCCAGCCATAGAAGGCGCCGTCCTTGACTGAGGTGGCATATTCGAACGGCACATCGTCGCCGAGACCGTCGCGCTCGTTGACGACACACCACAGCGCGCCGGTGGCCGGCTGCACGGTCATGCCCGAGCAATTGCGCAGGCCGGTAGCGAGGATGCGGCCATTCTTGCCGTCGGGGCCGAAGGCCAGCACGTCGGCACGGCCATCCTCGGAACCCCAGGTGGCGCCGAGTGGCTGTGATTTTGCCCAGGCGTCAAGGCCGCCCTTCGGTGCCTTCTGCATGCCCTCCGCGACGTTCGATCCGGAGCCGACCGAGAGATACAGCGTCTTCCCGTCCGGCGAGAAGGCGATATCGCGGGTCCAGTGGCCGCCGGTAGGGATGTCGGAGACAATCGTCTCCGGTTCGCCGGAGGCTTTAAGGTCGCCGTCGCGATAGGCGTAGCGGACCACGCTGTCGTTGTTCGCGACATAGACCCATTGCGGCTTGTCGCCAGGCGGGTAGAAGGCGATGCCATAGGGCTGGTTGAGATTGTCGGCAAAAATGCCCTCTTCGGCCGGCTTCGCGCTACCCTTGGCCAGCCGATAGACGCGGATCTGGTTGGCGTCACTGTCGGCGACGAACAGGTCGCCGTTCGGCGCCACGCGCACGACCCGCGGATTGGAAATGCCGGAAGCAACCAGTTCGGCCGAAAACCCAGGCAGCAGGACGGGCTTCGCGCCCTCGGGTCGATCGCCAAGGCCGGCGCTGTTGGAGGCGGATCCGGTGATGTTGGGCTTTTGCAGATCATCCGGCTTGATCAGCCGGCGCACACCTGGCTTGTCGGCCGTCCAGTCGCCGAAAGCGTCTTTGCCGGTCAGCAGCGGTTGATCGGCCTCCTGGGCGAAGGCGCTGGTGGCCAGAAGCAGGGCAAGCCCTGCCAAGCCGGCAATCCGGATCATGCTGTTCTCCTCGAACTCGCGCCGGTCGGCGCGTCATGCACAAGGGAGATATTGTGCGGCCGCCGCAAAAGAGAAGCGTGCGCGCGCGCAGATTCGACGAGAGAACCGCTCAACTTTCCTCTTCGACGTCGAGATCGTCGTCGAGACGCTTTTCCAATGCGACGAGATCTTCCGGCAGCGGCAAGCCCATGGCGCGCATTTCGCGCAGTTTTTCGCGCAGCTGCTCCTGGATTTCGTGCTCGTCCTCCGGCTGGTTGACCATTTCTTCGAGCAGCATGCTGATCTGGGCCTTGAACGATTCAAGCGCCATTCTGCGCCCTCCTTTACGGTGATCCCGGCTTCGGAATTATCTTAACATCCGGGTAATCAATTGGGCCGTGTAGTCGACCATCGGCACGATGCGGGCATAATTCAGCCTGGTCGGGCCGATGACACCGAGCGCGCCGACGACGCGGGCGTCCTTGTCGCGGTAGGGCGCCACGACCAGCGACGAGCCGGACAGCGAAAACAGCTTGTTTTCAGAGCCGATGAAGATCCGCACGCCGGGGCCGTCCTCGGCGAGGTCGAGCAGCTGGATCAGCCCGTCCTGCGTCTCCAGATCCTCGAACAGGTGGCGCAGCAATTCGATATCGGCCTGGGCGGTGACGTTTTCGAGCAAATTGGCGCGGCCGCGCACGATAAGGCGCGCCGGCAGGCCGCTATCGGCGCCGGCCCACACCGCCAGGCCTTTCTCGACCAGGTCCTGCGACAGCGTGTCCAGCGCTGCCCGGGTCTCGTCCTTGATGCGGGCGATCTCGATGCGCGCCTCGGCGAGCGTGCGGCCCCTGATATGGGCGTTGAGGAAGTTGGAGGCCTCGTGCAGCTGCGAGACGGTGATGCCGGCCGGCAGGTCGACGACGCGGTTCTCGACATCGCCATTCTGCGACACCATCACCGCCAGCGCCTTGGTCGGCTCGAGCTGGATGAACTCGATGTGCTTCAGCGCCACCTCGTTCTTGGTGGCGAGCACCAGGCCGGCGCCGCGCGACATGCCCGACAGCATCTGGCTGGCCTCGGTCAGCATGTGTTCCAGCGTCGCGCCCGAGCCGGAGGCGCGCACCTGCGCCTCGATGACCCGGCGTTCCTCGTCGGAGAGATCGCCAAGCTCCATGAAGGCATCGACGAAGAAGCGCAGGCCGGTCTGGGTCGGCAGGCGCCCGGCCGAGATGTGCGGGGCATAGATCAGGCCGAGATGTTCGAGGTCGCTCATCACATTGCGGATGGTGGCCGGCGACAGCGACGACGGCAGGATGCGCGACAGGCTGCGCGATCCCACAGGCTCACCGTCCTTCAAATAGGATTCGACGATGCGCCTAAAAATGTCGCGCGAACGCATGTCGAGCGATTGCAGCGCGGGCGCCAGCAGACTGGGTTCGGTGACTGCCTTGGTCATTCGAGCCAAAAACCTCCGGCTCAAGGATATAGACTTCCATCGCCCCCGCGCAACCCGGCGTCTGTGCCAGATCGCCCGGCCTTTTCCTTTGCGCCATGGGCTGCATGCGTCTACAAGCCGCCGACGCAACCCTAAAAAGAACAGAAAGAGGCCTCGATGCGCCCTTCCAAACGCCAAGCCGACGAAATGCGCGCCATCTCCTTCGAGCGCGGCGTGTCCAAACACGCCGAAGGCTCGTGCCTGGTGAAATTCGGCGACACGCATGTGTTGTGCACGGCAAGCCTGGAGGAAAAGGTGCCAGGCTGGATGCGCAATTCCGGCAAGGGCTGGGTGACGGGGGAATACGGCATGCTGCCGCGTTCGACCGGCGAGCGCATGCGCCGTGAAGCCTCGGCCGGCAAGCAAGGCGGCCGCACGCTGGAAATCCAGCGGCTGATCGGCCGCTCCTTGCGCGCCGTTGTCGACCTGCAGGCGCTGGGCGAACAGCAGATCACCGTCGACTGCGACGTCATCCAGGCCGATGGCGGCACCCGCACGGCCTCGATCACCGGCGGCTGGGTGGCGCTCTACGATTGCCTGCGCTGGATGGAAGCGCGGCAGATGGCCAGTGTTGCCAAGGTGCTGAAGGACCATGTCGCGGCAATTTCCTGCGGCATCCATGACGGCCAGCCGGTCATCGACCTCGACTATATCGAGGATTCATCTGCCGGCACCGACGCCAATTTCGTCATGACCGGCAAGGGCGGCATCGTCGAGATCCAGGGCACCGCCGAGGGCGAGCCTTTCTCGGAAGGGCAGTTCGCGGAGCTGATGGGCCTTGCCAAGAAGGGCATTCAGCGGCTGGTGAGCTTGCAGCAGATGGCTGTGGCCTGACTTTACTGCGATGACGTGGGCGATCCTTCACACCCCCCTCTGGCCTGCCGGCCATCTCCCCCGCAAGGGGGGAGATCAGAGGTCGCTACCGTTTTCGCCAACCATCAACGTTGAGACGCCGCCAGCGGAACTGCCAATCTCCCCCCTTGCGGGGGAGATGCCCGGCAGGGCAGAGGGGGGCGCCTCGTGACGCCCTCCGCTATTCTTGAGTCAGCGCTTTACGTCACGGATCTCGCCGCTGCCGAAGCCTTCTACTCCAATGTCCTCGGCCTCCCTCTCCTCGGCAAGGTCGACGGCCGCCATCTCTTCTTCCGCTGCGGCCCGGGCGTACTGCTCATCTTCAACGCCGAAGCCACCAAAATCCCGCCGGCGCCGGATGCGCGGCTGAAAGTGCCGCCGCATGGCACGGTCGGGCAGGGCCATCTCTGCTTTGCCGCAAGTGCGGATGAACTCGCGCGCTGGAAGGCGCAGCTTGAGGCGAAAAACATCGCTATCGAAAGCGAATTCGAATGGCCGCAGGGCGGGCGTTCGATCTACATACGCGACCCCTCGGGCAATTCGATCGAATTCGCCGAGCCAAGGATCTGGGGCCTTTGATGCATTCTCTCGATGGAAAGAAGATCGTCGTTGCCAGCCACAATGAAGGCAAGCTGCGCGAATTCGCCGATTTGATGGGTCCGTTCGGCTTCGAGGCGAAGTCGGCCAAGGACTACGGCCTGCCGGAACCGGAGGAGACCGGCACCACCTTCGAGGAAAACGCCTACATCAAGGCCTTCGCCGCGGCTAAGGCGACCGGCCTGCCGGCGCTGTCGGACGATTCGGGCCTGTGCGTCGACGCGCTCGACGGCGCTCCCGGCGTCTACACCGCCAATTGGGCCGAAGCTCCCGACGGCAGCCGCGACTTCGGCATGGCCATGCAGCGCACCGAAGTGGCCTTGCAGGAGGTCGGCGCCGCCGAGCCAGCGCAGCGCAAGGGGCGGTTCGTCGCCGTCATCTGCTTGGCCTTCCCCGATGGCGAGGCTGAATATTATCGCGGCGAGGCTGAGGGAACGCTGGTGTGGCCGCCGCGCGGCGAACTGGGCTTTGGCTACGACCCGGTGTTTTTGCCCGACGGTTTCGACAAGACGTTCGGCGAGATGAGCGCTGAGGAAAAGCATGGCTGGAAGCCCGGCCAGGCAACGGCGCTTTCGCACCGCGCCCGCGCCTTCCAGAAATTCGCCCGCGCCAGGTTAGGCTCAGCCTGATGTCGCTGGACCGCAGCCCGGGGTTCGGCGTCTATATCCACTGGCCGTTCTGCGCGGCCAAATGCCCGTATTGCGACTTCAACAGCCATGTCCGCCACCAGCCGGTCGACCAGGAGCGCTTTGCCCGCGCCTTCGAGACCGAGCTGAAGACGATGCGCGAGCGGACCGGGGCGCGCGAAGTGACCAGCATCTTTCTCGGCGGCGGCACACCGTCGCTGATGCAGCCGCAAACGGTGGCGGCGGTGCTGGACGCCGTGGCGAAGAACTGGACGGTGCCCGACGGCATCGAGGTGACGCTGGAAGCCAATCCATCTTCGGTAGAGGCCGAGCGCTTTCGCGGCTACCGCGCGGCCGGCGTCAACCGCGTGTCGCTCGGCGTGCAGGCGCTGAACGACAAGGATCTGCGCTTCCTCGGCCGGCTGCACAATGTCGACGAGGCGCTGCATGCAATTGGCCTGGCACGGGACATATTCCCAAGACTCTCCTTCGACCTGATCTACGCCCGCCCCGGCCAGACGCTGGACGACTGGCAGGCGGAGCTCGAACAGGCGATCGGCCATGCCGCCGACCATCTGTCGCTCTACCAGCTGACCATCGAGGAAGGCACGCCGTTCCATGCGCTGCATGCGGCGCACAAGTTTACCGTTCCCGACAATGATCGGGCCGCCGATCTCTATGCGCTGACTCAGGAGGTCACCGCGGCGCATGGCCTGCCGGCCTATGAGATTTCCAACCACGCCAGGCCGGGCGCCGAGAGCCGGCACAATCTGACCTATTGGCGGTATGGCGAATATGTCGGCGTCGGACCGGGCGCGCATGGCCGCTTTATCGAGAACGGCCACCGTGTTGTGACGATCGCCGAGCGGATGCCGGAGACCTGGGCCAATCTGGTGGAGGCCAGGGGCCATGGCGTCACCGGCGGCGAGATCCTGACGCGCTCCGAAGAGGCCGACGAGTTCCTGCTGATGGGGCTGAGGTTGGCCGAAGGCATCGACCTTTCCCGCTACGAGGCGTTTTCCGGGCGCGGCCTGTCGAGCGCCCGGCTGACCGTGCTGCAGGATGAGGGGCTGGTGGCGCCGATCGGCAATGCCAGGCTACGCGCCACGCCAGCCGGCATGATCGTGCTCGATGCCGTGGTGGCGGATTTGGCGCGATAACGCCTTTGAAAAACGTGCTCTTCGTCAAGCGTCGTGCTTGAAGCGGCGCTTGCCGCGGTGTTTCTCGGCATGCGCCTCTCCGGTCCGGGCCGGCTTGGCGTCGCTCTTGTCCCGGCGGACGCTGTTCTGGTCGTTCATCGGATGCGGCGGCGCGCCTTCGCGGGCGCTCTTCGTTTCAAGACGGGTGATGAAGATATCGAAACGATTGGGCATCGTACGGTCAGTGCTCCGTCGTGCTGTCCGGTTTGTTGTCCGAAAGCCTGACATTCGTCGGCAAGGCGGTGGCCGCCCGACTGGTCAGGCCGGTGTCGCTCTCGGCGAGCGCACGCTTGCCCTTTGGCGCGGGCACGCGGTTGCGCCCGGCATAGTAGGGCTCGAAAACATCCTGCAATTCCAGGCTGTCCATCCTGTCCTCCTCCTCAAGAGATTCAGGTATTCAATCCGCCAGCCACGCTTTCGTTCCCCACTGTGGCAAAGACATGGCCGCCGGGTTACATCGGCGTCAGGTTTGGCCCGACGTTCGGGAGTTTTGCAACCCGGCGCGCGCCATGCCAAACAGGGCGAAATGGAGAGACCCGGTGACCGGCGAGAAACGCAGCTATGTGATCGGGCAGACCGAGACCGCAGTCCGGCCGCTGGCGCCGGCGCTGTATCTGGTGGCGACGCCGATCGGCAACCTCTCCGACATCACGCTGCGCGCGCTGGAGACGCTGGCCGCCGCCGACATCGTCGCCTGCGAGGACACTCGCGTCTCGCGCGTGTTGCTCGATCGCTACGGCATCCGGCGGCGCACCACCGCTTATCACGAGCACAACGCCGGCGAGGCCGGGCCGAAGCTGATCGCGGCACTCGAGGCCGGGCAGAGCGTGGCGCTGATTTCGGATGCCGGCACGCCGCTGATCTCCGACCCAGGCTACCGGCTGGTCGGCGAAGCGCTGGAGCGCGGCCTGCGCGTGGTGCCGATCCCCGGCCCATCGGCGCCGCTGGCGGCGCTGACGGCGTCGGGCCTGCCGTCCGACGCCTTCCTGTTTGCCGGGTTTCTGCCGGTGAAATCAGGGCAGCGGATGACAAAGCTGGAAACGTTCAGGGCGGTGCCGGCAACGCTGATCTTCTTCGAGTCGCCACGCCGGCTGGCCGAAACGCTGGTCGCCATGGTCGAGGCGTTGGGCGGCGCGCGCAAGGCCGCCATCGGCCGCGAGCTGACCAAGACTTTTGAAGAGATGCGGACGGGAACGCTGCAGGCGCTGGCCGACCACTATGCGGCGGCTGACACGCCGAAGGGCGAGATCGTCATCTGCGTCGGGCCCGCCGAGATCAAGGCCGACCAACCCGCCGACATCGACAGGCTGCTGCTGTCGCTGGCCGCCGAAATGCCGGCGTCCAAGGCGGCGGCGGAAGCGGCGAAGATGACAGGCGGGCAGAAGCAGTCGCTCTACCGCCGGCTGCTGGAACTCAGGGATGCGGTTGGAGAAGGCGAAGGTGGCTGAGCGCCCGGCCGCCAGCCGCCAAAAAGCCTATCGGCGCGGCCATCGCGGCGAGTGGCTGGCGGCGGCGGCGCTGATGCTGAAAGGTTATCGCATCCTCGCCCGCCGGCATCGCACCCGCTTCGGCGAGATCGACCTGATCGCCAGGCGCGGCGACCTAGTGCTGTTCGTCGAGGTCAAGGCGCGGCGCACGCTGATGGAAGCGATGGAGGCGATCGGCCACCAATCGGAGCGCCGCATCGAAGGCGCCGCCGACATCTGGCTGTCGCGGCAGCCGGACTACGGCAGATTGTCAATGCGCTTCGACATGATCGCGGTGCTGCCCTGGCGCTGGCCGGTGCATGTCGAGAACGCGTTTTATGGGAGGAGTTAGCGGCCTTTACCCTCCCCCTTGTGGGGAGGGTCGGTGAGCAAGCAACGCGACTCGTCGATGGCGAAACGGGGCGGGGGTGTGGCGCCCCCACCCCGATCCGCTTTGCGGATCGACCCTCCCCACCACAAGGGGGAGGGTAAAGCTCACCCCCAAATGAAAAGCGCCACCAACCCAACCGCTCCCACCACCAGCCGCCACCAGCCGAACAGCGAATAGCCGTTGCGCGAGACGTAATCGAGCAGGAAGCGCACGACGATCAGCGCGGTAACGAAGGCGGCGACGAAGCCGATGGCGATGATCGGCAGGTCGGCGCTGCTCAGCACGTTGCGGTTCTTGAACAGATCGAAGGCGAAGGCGCCGACCATGGTCGGGATGGCGAGGAAGAAGGAGAATTCCGCCGCCGCGCGCTTGTCGACGCCCAGCAGCAGCGCGCCGACGATGGTCGAACCGGAGCGCGACGTGCCGGGGATCAGCGACAGGCACTGGAACAGGCCGATCTGCAAATAAAGCCTTGTCGGGAAGCGCTCGACATCGCGATAGACCGGCTGCAGCTTCATGCGGTCGACGACCAACAGCACGACGCCGCCGACGATCAGCATGATGCAGATCAGCCTTGGCGATTCGAACAGCACCGTCTTGATGAAATCATGCGCCAGCGCGCCGATGATGGCCGCCGGCAGGAAGGCGATCAGGATGCCGATGACGAAATGCCGCGTCAGCCGGTCATGCGGCAGGTCGAGCAGCATCTGCCACAGGCGGCGGAAATAGACGCTGAGGATCGCCAGGATGGCGCCGAGCTGTATCAGGATCTCGAAGGCCTTGCCGGTGGAATGGAAGCCGAGGAAATGGCCGGCGAGCAGGATATGGCCGGTCGAGGAGACCGGGATGAACTCGGTCAGCCCCTCCAGCAGGCCGAGCAGCAGGGCTTCGACGATGGTGTGGCTATCCATGGCAACCTCGGCATTCAAGGGACGGAAGGAAACGGCTGGCAAAAGGGCTTGCTTGTCACGGCGCGGAAGTCCCCCTATAGGTCGCAGCACCGTGACGGCCGCATGACGGGCCGCCAACACTTACCGGTGCGGACGGCGATTCGCCAGTGCGCCTTAATATCGCGGAATCATGCTGACGCTTTTCCATCACCCGATGTTCGCCACCTGCCGCTTCGTGCGCCTCGCCTTCGGCGAATATGGCGAGGAGCTGGCGCTGATCGAGGAAAAACCGTGGACGCGGCGCAAGGAGTTTTTGGCGCTGAACCCGGCCGGCACCTTGCCTATCCTGCTGGCCGAAGGCGACCTGCCGATCGTCGGCGCCATGGTGATCGCTGAATATCTCGACGAAACACGTGGTGTCCTGAAGCGCGACAAGCGCCTGTTTGCGGAAGACCCGATGCAGCGCGCCGAAATCCGCCGCCTGACCGACTGGTATCTCAACAAGGCCGAGAGCGAAGTGACCCGGCATCTGGTGCGCGAGCGCGTGCTGAAGCCGGTGATGCCGGAAACGGCGGGCGGCGGTTCCCCCGATTCGGCGGCGATCCGCGCAGCGCGCGCCAACATTCGCCAGCACATGAAGTACACCAACTGGCTGGCCGGCACCCGTCATTGGCTGGCCGGCAGCAAGGTCACCTATGCCGACCTGGCGGCAGCGGCGACGCTGTCGGTGCTGGATTATCTCGGCGAGATCGATTGGCGCGAGCATGCCGCGGCGCGCGAATGGTACACGCGGGTGAAATCGCGGCCGTCGTTCCGGCCGCTGCTCTCCGACCGGGTGCGCGGCCTGTCGCCGGTGTCGCATTATGCGGACCTCGACTTCTAGAAGCCAAACCCTGCGCGCGCTAGTCGACGCCGAGGCGCGGCGCGCCGGCTTCGATGCGGTTGCCGTCACCACGCCCGATGCGATCCCGCTGGCGCCAGCCAGATTGGCCGAATTCGTCGCCGATGGTTTTCACGGTTCGATGGCGTGGATTGCGGAGACGCTTCAACGCCGTAGCGAGCCTTCGACGCTGTGGCCCGAGGTGCGCTCGATCATCGTGCTGGCAATGAATTACGGCCCCGACCACGATCCGCGTGCGCTGCAGGCAAGGCGCGATCGCGGCGCGATCTCGGTCTATGCGCAAAACCGCGACTATCACGAGGTGATGAAGGGCCGGCTGAAGGAGATCGCCGGCAAGATCGTCGCGCGGGCCGGCGGCGACGTGAAGGTTTTCGTCGATACGGCGCCCGTGATGGAAAAGCCGCTGGCTGAGGCCGCCGGGCTCGGCTGGCAAGGCAAGCATACCAATCTGGTCAGCCGCGAGCACGGCTCCTGGCTGTTTCTCGGCACCATCTTCACCACGGCTGAGCTCACGCCCGATGCGACCGAGGTAGACCATTGCGGTTCCTGCCGCGCCTGTCTCGACGCCTGCCCGACCGATGCCTTTCCGGCGCCCTATCGGCTCGATGCCAGGCGCTGCATCTCCTACCTGACCATCGAGAACAAGGGGCCGATCCCGCAAGAATTCCGCGAAAAGATCGGCAACCGCATCTATGGCTGCGACGATTGTCTCGCCGCCTGCCCGTGGAACAAGTTTGCCCGCGCCGCTTCGGAAGCCAAGCTTGCTGCCCGCGACGAACTGCGCGAGCCGCCGCTGGGCGAGCTGTTGCAGCTGGACGACACGGCGTTCCGGTCTTTCTTCTCGGGCTCGCCGATCAAACGCATCGGCCGCGACCGCTTTGTCCGCAACGTGCTGACCGCCGCCGGCAATTCCGGCGATGTTTCGCTGGCCGGCCCGGTGCGCGCCCTCCTTGGCGACGCCTCGCCGCTGGTGCGCGGCGCGGCGATCTGGGCGCTGGCGCGGCTGGTGCCGGCCGCCGAATTCAACAGGCAGGCGGCGATCTACTCGAACACTGAAACCGACACGACAGTGCGGGGCGAATGGCTGTCCGTATTGCCAATTGAGGCGCACGCATGAGCGAAAAACAGGTTTTTATCTTTGGCGCCGGCTATTCGGGCAAAGCCTTTGCACGGGCCAATGCGGGCTGGCACGGTTTGCGCACTACGAATACCCCCACCCCTAACCCCTCCCCACAAGGGGGAGGGGAACTCGCGGAAGCGCCTACCTTCGCAGACCCAGCGACTGGGATCGGTAAGAGCGCGCGGCAACGTTCCCTCCCCCTTGTGGGGAGGGGTAGTGTGGGCGCCCCTCTTCACAAGAATCTCATTTTTGGCACCACGCGCTCATTGGAAAAATTCGACGCGCTGCGGCAGGTCGGCATCGCGCCGCTGCTGTTCGACGGCGCCCTGACCACTGAAATCGGCGATGCGCTGGAAAAGACCACCCATCTCGTCGTCTCGGTGGCACCGGAGGAGGCCGGCGACCCTGTGCTTCTCGCCGCGCGCAAGGCGATCGAGGCGATGCCGGCGCTTCGCTGGATCGGCTATCTCTCGACCGTCGGCGTCTATGGCAATTATGACGGTGCCTGGGTCGATGAAACGGCCGAATGCCGGCCGGTGTCGAAACGCTCGTCGATGCGAGTGGCGGCCGAGCGGGGCTGGCTGCAGCTTGGACTCGAGACCGGCAAGCCGGTGGCCATCCTGCGGCTTTCCGGCATTTACGGGCCGGGTCGCAACGCGCTGGTCAATCTGGAAAACGGCACGGCCAGGCGGCTGGTCAAGCCCGACCAGGTGTTCAACCGCATCCATTGCGACGACATCGCCGGCGCGCTCTGGCACCTCATCGGTGGCAATAGAGGCGGCATTTTCAACATCACCGATGACGAGCCGGCGCCGCCGCAGGATGTCGTCACCTATGCCGCTTCGCTGATGGGCGTCGAGCCGCCGCCGGAGATTCCTTTCGAGACCGCCCAACTTTCGCCCATGGCGCGGTCCTTCTATGGCGAGAACAAGCGCGTCGCCAACGCCGCGATCAAGGCAGCGGGCTACCGGTTCCGCTATCCGGACTACCGCCAGGCGTTCGATCGGATGTGGGCCGACGGCAGCTGGCGCGACGGCGAGCCGCGCAGCCCGATGAAGGTAGATAATCGAAACGCGAGCCCGAGGGTGATATGATTCGATTGTGTTGCGGACTTTTGCAGTGGGGTTCATGACGATTTCGATGCGATCCTTGACCGGCAGACGGCCGTTCCTGACGGCGGCGCTGGCGGTCGTGGCGCTGGCCGGGCTGGTGGCGGGCGCAATCACGGCCGAGCCACGGGCAAAAGACCTGTTCGGCGCCAAGAAGCTGCCGGCGGTGGCTGCGGCGCAATCCTTCGGCTTCTATTCAAAGGGCTGCTTCACCGGCGGCGTCGCCATTCCGATGGACGGCCAGAACTGGGAGGTGATGCGTCCCTCGCGCAACCGGCGCTGGGGTCATCCAACGATGATCGCGCTGATCGAGAAACTGTCGCGCGATGCCGCCGCCGACGGCTGGCCGGGGCTTCTGATCGGCGACATTTCGCAGCCGCGCGGCGGCCCGATGCTGACCGGGCACGCCTCGCACCAGATCGGCCTCGACGCCGACATCTGGCTGACGCCGATGCCCGACCGCAAGCTTACGACCCAGGAGCGCGAAAACATCAGCGCCACGCTGATGGTCGACGACAAGACGCATCTGGTGAAGGACAGGCTGTGGAAGCCGATACATACCAAGCTGTTGAAGCGCGCCGCGAGCTATCCGGAAGTCGAGCGCATCCTGGTCAATCCAGGCATCAAGAAGAAGCTGTGCGACACCGTCACCGGCGACCGTACCTGGCTGAGAAAAATCCGGCCGTTCTGGGGCCATGACTATCATTTCCACATCCGCATCGGCTGCCAGCCGGGTTCGCCCAACTGCAAGGGACAGGAAGCGACGCCCGACGATGACGGCTGCGGCAAGCCGCTGGCCTGGTGGTTTACCGAGGAGCCGTGGCGGCCCAACAAGAACCCGGACGCGCCCAAGGCGCGCGACCTGATGACGATGGCGAACCTGCCGAAACAATGCCAGTTCGTGCTCGACCAGCCCGATGCCGACTCGGCCGAAGCCGTCACCTATCGCGGCGGCGGCGTGCCGATCGCCGCCAGGGCGCCGGAACCCGACGCGCCTCCGCCTATTGCGGGCAATGCGGGCGGGTTGCCAAACGCAGCCAACGCATTCACCGCCACGCCGGAGATCGGCATTCCCCTGCCAAGGCGACGGCCGCCGGCAAACGTCGGACAGTGATGGCGAACTGACGCTTTCCCTTTCCGGGGCCATGCGCTAGTCAATCGATTGAACACCGGGCGATTGAACACCGGGCGATTGAAAAACCGGGCGATTGAAACGGTCGCAACGGCTCCGCAAAGGGGACGAGCAAGAGCATGTCAGGCGACGACGACACCGCGTTGCGGTTTCCAGTGCTGATCGGCGACATCGGCGGCACCAATGCGCGCTTTTCGATCGTGCTCGACGCAAATTCGGAAGCCGGTGAGCCGCATATCGTGCAAACCGCCAATTTCGCCACCATAGACGAGGCGATCCAGGCGGCGGTGCTCGACCGGTCGTCCATCCGGCCGAATTCGGCAGTGCTGGCGATCGCCGGACCAGTCGATGGCGACGAGATCCCGCTTACCAACTGTCCCTGGGTGGTGAAGCCGAAGCAGATGTTTGCCAATCTGGGCCTGGGCGACATCGTCGTGCTCAACGATTTCGAGGCGCAGGCGCTGGCCGTCGTGGCGCTCGGCGAAGAGCATATGGAAAAGATCGGCGGCGGCGCGCCGGAGGAGAATGCCGGGCGTGTCGTGCTCGGCCCCGGCACCGGCCTCGGCGTCGCCGGGTTGGTTCATGCCCTCCACCACTGGATCCCGGTGCCTGGCGAAGGCGGCCATATGGATATCGGTCCGCGGACGCCGCGCGATTTCGAGGTGTTCCCGCATATCGAAAAGCTGGACGGCCGCATTTCGGGCGAGCAGATCCTGTGCGGGCGCGGTCTGGTCAATGTCTACCGGGCGGTCGCCAAGGCCGACGGCAAGCCGGCGCCGTTCACCACGCCGGCCGAAATCACCGGGGCGGCGCTGGCCAAGACCGACCCGGTTGCCGAGGAAGCGCTGGCGCTGTTCGTCACCTGCCTCGGCCGCACCGCCGGCGACCTCGCGCTGGTGTTCATGAGCCGCGGCGGCGTGTTTTTGACCGGCGGCATCGCGCAAAAGATCGTTCCGGCACTGAAGGAAGGCAATTTCCGTGCCGCCTTCGAGGACAAAGCGCCGCACAGCGCGCTGATGGCCTCAATGCCGGTCTATGTCATCACCCACCCGCTGGCAGCACTTCTGGGCCTTGCCGCCTATGCCCGCAACCCTTCGCTGTTCGGCGTCCAGACCGCGGGGCGGCGCTGGCGGGCATGATCCATTTCGTCCCGAAAACGGGTATTTTCCTGGAAATGGCTGCCGCTTTCGTGACCCCAACCTCGGGCCGCGACGAAGTTTCGCCATAGGCAAGCCGTAGCCGGGGCGCTAAGAGGGGGCCGAATTCCAGCCTGGCATCCCTAGGGCCGGATGATTTCAGATCGAATCGACCTGAAATCTGAATCCGGCTCTAAATCAAAGAGATAGAGCATGATGTCGTCCGAAAACCGCTTCACACTTTTCGGCATCATGCTCTAGCAAACCACGAAGCGCCCGCGATTTGACCGCTCAAAGTCCACTCAAACTGAAAGTCCAGCCAGCTGAGGTCACTGCGGTGCTGCGCCGCATCCTGGCCGAAAACGGTAGTGAATATCGCTGGACCTATGTCGTTGCCGTCGGCTGCCTGCTGATTGTTTCCGCCACCACCGCCTTCACGGCGTGGATCATGGCCCCGATGATCAACGAGATCTTCTACGAACGACGCGGCGACATGATCGTCTGGATCTGCGCCGGGTTCATGGCCGCCTCCGTGCTGCGCGGCTTCGCCGGTTACGGCCAGGCGGTCGCGTTGGCCAAGATCGGCAACAATCTGGTCGCCCGCTACCAGAAGCGCAGCTTCGACCATCTGATGAAGCTCGGCGTCGACTTCTTCAACGATACGCGTTCCGGTCGGCTGGCGGCACAGGTCAACGAGAATGTCGGCGGCGTTCGCGATCTGCTGTCGCTGACGCTGACCTCCATCAGCCGCGACGCGGTCTCGCTGATCGCCCTCGTTGGCGTCATGATCTACCAGGATCCGGTGTTGTCGCTCAGCTCGCTGCTGATCGGGCCGCCGCTGATCTGGGCCGTCGTCTACATCACCCGCCGATTGCGGCGCATCAACCGGGAATCGGTGCTGATCAACTCGCGGCTGAACGGGTCCGTACAGGAGGCCACGCAAGGCATCGCCATCGTCAAGGCCTTCACCCTGGAAGCCGAGCTGGCGCGCCGGATCGGCATCATGGCCGATACGGCCGAGCAGCGTAACAACAAGATCGCCCGGGTCGCGGAGCGGCTGTCGCCGATTTCCGAGATTTTGGGCGGTTTCGCCATTACCTCCGTCCTTGCCTATTCCGGCTACCGGGCGCTGGTGCTCGGACAACCACCAGGCGCTGTGTTTTCCTTCATCACCGCGCTGATCATGGCCTACGATCCGGCACGGCGCCTGGCTCGTACGCAGGTCGGTATGGAACGTGCCCTGGTCAACGCCCGGATGATTTACGAGCTGCTCGACCTGGAGCCTAAACAGGGCGATGCGCCCGACGCGGTCGAAGCCAGGATCACCACCGGCGAGGTTCGCTTCGACAATGTGACGTTCGGCTACAGCGCCGACATGCCGGTGATCAGGAACCTGAGTTTCACCGCCGCGGCCGGCAAGGTTACGGCGGTGGTCGGGGCCTCGGGTGCCGGCAAGACGACGCTCGTGGCGCTGCTGCAGCGCTTCTACGATGTCGACAAGGGTTCGATCGAGATCGATGGCCAGGACATTTCCAAAGTCACCAAGCACTCGCTGCGCGGCTCGATCGCCTATGTCTCGCAGGCGCCCTATCTGTTCGAAGGCAGCATACGCGACAACATCCGTTTTGGCCGACTTTCGGCGACCGACGCCGAGATCGAGCGGGCGGCGGTGCTGGCGGCGGCCGACGAGTTCATCCGTCAGCAGCCGCAGGGCTACGACACGCCCGTCGGCGAGGGCGGCTCGACCCTTTCCGGCGGCCAGCGCCAGCGCGTCTCGATTGCGCGGGCGATCGTGCGCAATGCGCCGATCCTTTTGCTCGACGAGGCGACCTCGGCGCTGGACAACGAGGCCGAAGCCCGCGTCCAGGAAGCGCTGACCCATGTGATGGAAGGGCGCACCACCATCGTCATCGCGCACCGCCTGTCGACGGTCGTCAACGCCGACCACATCATCGTACTTGAAGAGGGCCGCTTGGTCGAGGAAGGCAACCATGCCAGGCTGATGGCCGATCCGCACAGCGTCTATGCCCGCTTCCACCGCGTGCAGGGCAAGAGCGGGTTGGGGCTTGTCGACGACGCCCAGCCAATCCAAACTCCGGCATAGCCGCGCCAGCAAGGCGATCGGGAGAACAGCATGAGCGAATCCGGCGAAATGGGCTTGGTGGTGGTGGGGGCGGCCGGCCGCATGGGCCAGACGCTGATCCGCGCCATCCATTCGATCCCCGGCGCCCGCGTCGTCGGCGCGGTCGAACGAACCGGATCGCCCTATCTCGGCAGGGATGCGGGCGAGCTTGCCGGCATCGGCATCATCAATGTGACGATCGGCGACGATCCGCTGCCGGTGTTCGCCAAGGCCGACGGCGTGCTCGATTTCACCATGCCGGCAGCCACCGTCGAATTCGCAGGCTATGCCGCGCAGGCACGCATTGCCCATGTCATCGGCACCACCGGCTGCTCGGCGGAAGACGACGCCAGGATCGAGGCCGCGGCCCGCCACGCGACGATCGTCAAATCCGGCAATATGAGCCTCGGCGTCAATCTTCTGGCGGTGCTGGTCGAGCAGGCCGCGCGCGCGCTCGGTCCAGAGGATTTCGACATCGAGATCCTCGAAATGCATCACAAGCACAAGGTCGACGCGCCGTCGGGCACCGCCTTGCTGCTCGGCGAAGCGGCGGCGGCGGGACGCGGCATTTCCCTTGCCGGCAACGATGTGCGGTCACGCGACGGCCATACCGGCGTGCGCAAGCCAGGAACGATCGGCTTTGCCAGCTTGCGCGGTGGCTCGGTGGTCGGCGACCACAGCGTCATCCTGGCCGGAACCGCCGAGCGCATCATGCTGTCGCACCATGCCGAGGACCGCGCCATCTTTGCCCGCGGCGCGGTCAAGGCCGCGCTCTGGGCGCGCGGTAAAAAGCCCGGACTTTATTCCATGCGGGACGTGCTCGGCTTGAGCTAAACTATCCATAATTTTGAAGGAGCAAACATGTCGGGAACTCTCGTGCTCGTGCGCCACGGCCAGAGCGAATGGAACCTGAAGAACCTGTTCACCGGCTGGCGCGATGTCGACCTTACCGAGCAGGGCCACAAGGAGGCCAAGGAAGCCGGCCAGAAGCTCAAGGCACGCGGCTTGAAATTCGACATTGCCTTCACCTCGGCGCTGATCCGGGCGCAGAAAACCTGCCAGCACATTCTCGACGCGGTCGGCCAGAGCGATTTGAAGACGATCCGCGACCAGGCGCTGAACGAGCGCGACTACGGCGACCTCTCCGGTCTCAACAAGGATGACGCGCGTCAGAAGTGGGGCGAAGAGCAGGTGCACATCTGGCGCCGCTCCTACGACGTGCCGCCGCCCGGCGGCGAAAGCCTGAAGGACACCGGCGCCCGCGTCTGGCCCTATTATCTTCACGACATGCAGTCGCATGTGCTGAAAGGCGGCACCGTGCTGGTCGCCGCGCATGGCAATTCGCTGCGCGCACTGATCATGGCGCTGGACGGCAAGAGCGGCGAGGAGATCGTCAAGCTCGAGCTCGGCACCGGCGTGCCGGTGATCTACAAGCTCAACGCCGATTCCACTGTGGCGTCGAAGGACGTGCTGGAGGGGTGAGGTTTTCGGCCAGCGCATTCGCCAAGTCGGCGCTGCCCCTCATTGCCCTGCCGGGCAGTTCTCCCGGTATAGTGACGGGGAGAAAGGGCTGGCCGCAGCCTCGGCGCTCTTCTTGTGACGCAGGTGACCGGCGAAAATCATCGATGAGAGCGCCCCTCTCCCCGTCACTGTACGGGGAGAGGATGCCGGCAGGCAGGTGAGGGGCGGCGCTGACCCCCGGGAAACTAAGCCGGCAGGCAGCGGCCCTCGAAAAAGCGCGTTGACACATATCGTTTGCCCGCTTACATGAGCCCGCACCAGCCCAGATGGCGGAATTGGTAGACGCGCACGGTTCAGGTCCGTGTTCCGCAAGGAGTGGAGGTTCGAGTCCTCTTCTGGGCACCAAATTCCCGTTTCGGATAAGTCCGAAATGATTTAGACGCGAAGCAAAAAAGCCCGGTTCCCGGGCTTTTTTGCTGATGGATGACAGATAGTCCAGCGGAGGGTCAATGCGGCGGGCGAACCGCTTTCATTGCTTCTTCTTCGAGTGTCTGGAGCTTCTCCCGAATCTCCTCCGGCTCGGCATGCTCCAGGCCGACGACATCGTTTCTGGTCTCATTCAGCGAAACGATAATCTCATCAAGCTTGGCGTGAATGGCGGCCGTGTCGCGGTAACCCTGGATCAGCACAACGCCGGTGATCACGATGGCCGCTACCGACAATGCGTAGGTGACCACATTCGTCAGGCCGAATGGCACCAATGCAGTACAGAGCAGCATGGCTACAAGAAGGACGTAGAAGCCCGGTGGCCGGGATAGAAAGTCGCCCATCACAAACAGGAAGCGATTCATATCCAGGCCGCGGTCAAAAATGCCACGAGTGCGGTGACGGCTACGCAAATTGGAATTGCCGCGAGTAAGGCAGCTTCCAGGACCCAAGTTTCCTTGTCGCTAAACATCAGACATCCTCCCGTTCAGAAAACGGCTGCCCGTAGAGCCTTCACAGCGCAGCCACAGCCCGCCGCTCCTGATCGGCGCGGCGGGCTCGCGCGTTACTCGATGATCTGCACGACCTTGCGCGTGTCGGGATCGACGAGAACCGCATGATCTCCGACAACCGTATACTTGTAGCGGACATCCGGAACGTCGATTGCGTGGAGCTCGACAGTGTCGGGAAGTGCCGTGCCGACGTTGAGTTCGACGCCGAGCAAACTGACTGAGGCCAGCTTCTGCTTATGGATATATTCGCGAACGACCGTCTGTTGTTCGGGCTTGAGAACAATAACATCCTCGGCAAACGAGGTGCCGATGCCCGCCATAAGGACGAGGGCGCCGGCGGCGCTGACGAAATATCTGGTCATGGGAATTTCCTTTCATAGGTCAGTTCGGAAGCGTGGATACGAGCAGATCAGCCGCCACTCGCAGGGGCTGGGGCAGGTGCCGCAGGCTTTGCAGGTGCAGCCGGAGCTTCCACCTTTGGCGCTTCAACCTTGACGTCGATATCCTTGCCGCCGTCGCCGCGGATATTGATGACGCCGGTAAAAATAAGCAATACTACGACTGCAATAAGTGCAAGAACAACAGCAATTGCAGTGCCGCCCCCACCACCAGAATTAACAACAGTTGGGCCGTCGGCCATGTGTTCCTCTCCTGTTTTATTTAGTTGCATTTGGGAAACGCCTGCCCCGCTTGAACGTTCCGCCTCGGGACTTGGGTCTTAGCTGATATCCGACTTTGGTCTGGTTCGCCGCGGACTGAAGTCACAGGAACAATCTGGCTGATCTCAAGTTCGGTCCCTCGGCGAACAGGCGTGGTGCCGTCGCCGGATTACGCGAGGAGAAAACCATGAAAATCCACTTTGCAAGTGCCGCTGCAGGCTTGTTGCTTTTGGCTGGGGTCGGCGCCGCCGCAGCTCAGGATGTCGTCATCACACCGGAGCAGGATACGGTCGTCCGCGAATACGTAAAAAAGCAGCCGCTGGCTTCGGTGAAGATCCCGGGCGTGGAGCTGAACGTCGGCAGTGCCTTGCCTGATACGGTCGAGCTGCACGAAGTTCCCAACGTCAAATACCGCTACGTCGTGGTCGACAACCGCACCGTCCTGGTCGACCCCGGCACCCGGAAAATTGTGAAGGTCTACGACTGATCGAATAGCTGCCGCCCGCCGCCGGCCATGGCGGCGGGCAGCGGATTTCACGTTGCGCTCCAGGATGATCGAAGATGATCGATGACGTCGAGACATCGCCAGCCCTCGATACCCGCCTGGGTTCTCTCAGGGCGAGAATGCGCGATGCGCGCATAACAGAGGCCGACATGAAGACCTTTCAGAAAGTCGCATCCATCATGGTTGGCGGCAGTGGCCGCATCAGCGGCGATGACCTGATTGCAGCTTCGTTCGTCCTAGAGGACCAGCCGGAAGGCTTGTAAGGGGGAAGTACTCACGTCTGCAGGCTCCCGCAACGCTGATCCCAAGTGTTCTGGTGCTGAACACATTCCTGCTGCGGGCCGGCGTCGAAGGCGTGCCCGCTGGCGAGGTCGCGTCGCGCTCAAGCATCGTCCAGAACTCCATGTCGCCGCATGTGACGATACTCGGCCATGCTAGCTGATGCGGGCGCCATAGAAAATCACCGCGGCCGGCAGAACCGGGCAGGCCGGTCCAGAGCGTCGCCACGCCTATGGTCAGAAATGTCACCGAGGCCAGTTTGGTGCAGATCGGATGATGGTAGCGGGCGATCGCCATATCGACCGTACGGGCGCCGGCCTGGGAAGGACCCACCAGCGCGCCGAGGCCGACCGCCGCGCCCAGCGTGGTCGGCGCGCTGTTTGCCCTGCAACGCGGGGCTATGCGGCGTGCTCGCACAAGTTAGCTCCAGCTTGAGGCACGGCGTGAAGTCTCGGTGCTTGCCCCCACGATGGCGAGGTACGAAGTCAAAAGCGGTCAATGTGATTAGCGATCTACAGTCGACTTCAGCCGCCTTCGGATGATAGCGCCGCAATCACGAGATTTGTCGATAATAATCGATGTTAGGCTGTATTCGCGACTATCCCTCATAGTGGGCGATTAGATAAAATTGATATGATATCCCAGATTTGAGGAGATCGATCCATTCGGGCCGGCATCAGCATGATTGAACCGCAGCCACCGCAAGTTGACAGCGATCATCGGGCGGATCTGGTTTGGTACGAAGTCTTAATACGTCTCACCTAAGGTCCAACTTTGACTTCGGGAGCGCGAAGTTCGACAGACATATCTCCGCAGGTTACATTCGCCAGTCAGACAGCGCTCCGCACTCGAATGGATGTCTCTGAATGCCGGGCCTCACGCCTTCACGACCGCACCCGAGAACCTTGGGATGGATGGGCACGACAGCGCTCGCCATGGGTGGCAGCAATCAAAGCCTGTTTCTGATTGCCGCCCTTTTTGTCGGCCAGGGGAATATTCCCGGTCAAGGAAGCGCTGCGGTTCCTTTGCTGGTTGTTGGTCTGCTTCTAAGCTGGGCCGCCGCGCCTGCGTGGACCGAATTGGTTCTCATGTGGCCAAACCGCGTCGGCGGTATCTCTGCAGCGTGCGCCGAAGCCTTCCGACCTTACAGTCCCGTTCTCTCGGCTCTGACGGGCACCTGCTATTGGTGGGGTTGGGTGCCGACCTGCGGACTGACAGCGGTTCTTTCAGCGTCTGCAATCCAGCAATGGTACCTGCCGGGCCTCCCCGTGGAGGCGGTCGCCTGCGGGCTTATCGCATTCTTTACGGCGGTCAACCTGTGTGGAATCAAGTGGGTGGTCCAACTGGCGATCCCGATCGCCACTGCCTCCGCGACGCTTGCGTTTCTCTCATCCCTCGTCCCGGTCATCAGTGGCTCGGTCGACTGGCGGCAGGCGACGGATTTTGCCCTGACCAGCCCGTTTACCGGCCTGTTCGGCGACATCACGTCGGTGATGGCGGGACTGTACCTGATCGGGTTTGCCGCACCGGCATTTGAGGCTGCAGCCTGCCATGTTGGCGAAACCATCGATCCCAACCGCAACATTCCTCTGGCGATGTGGGCCAGCGCCGCAATGGCCGGCGTCTATTTCCTGGTCCTGCCGGTTGTCTGGCTGGGTGTGCTCGGGCCGGAGCCGCTCGGTACCGACCTCGCCATAGCTCTCGGGCCCACCTTTGCGCCCTTGTTGGGGAGTTTCGGCAAGGCGGCCGCCATCTGGCTCATCATGCTGAACATGTTCCATGGAACGTTGCAGCCATTGGCAGGCGCCGCGCGGACCCTTGCGCAGCTGAGCGAAGACGGCCTGCTGCCGAGCTTCCTGGCCAGGCGCACCTCAACAGATTGTCCCTGGGCGGCAACGCTGCTCACAGCTGCCGCGGCAATCGGCTTCATGCTGTGCGGGTATCCGCTCTGGATGATCGCCGCGGCCAATTTTACGTACCTGATCAGCATCTGCATGCCAAACATCGCAGTCTGGCTCTTGCGCCGTGATAGTCCCGAAGCCGAGCGACCCTTCCGGGCTCCCAGGGGAACGATCATCCTTGGCGTAGGCGCGGCTGCAATATGGCTGTTGACCGCCATACTGGGATTTCAGCAATTTGGCCTTCCTACCGTCCTGTTCGGTCTGGCTTTGGCATATTCGGGTGCTGCGCTCTACGCCTGGCGCACGATGGAGGATCGATACGCACTCGGTCTACCCTTGCTGCCACATACGCTTCACCTGAAGCTTACCGGAGCCATGCTTTTTGTGCTCGTGCTTGACGGTGCCGGCTATTTCCTGGCGATCGGCAGCGTTCCCCAAGGCGACACTTCATTGGTCGCCGCGCTGGAGGACATTTTTGTCGTTGTCGCGCTGCTGACCATCAGCGTTGGCCTGATCTTGCCGGGAATGATCACCCATTCGGCGACCGAGGTGAGCAACGCGGCAAAGCGTCTGACATCCGGAACGCTGAAGGATTTCTCTCTCGCCATGGTCGCCCTGGGGCGGGGAGACCTCGCTGCGGCGCATGCCTCCGTGAATATCATGCCGGTTACGGTAAACTCTCGTGACGAACTTGGAGAGATGGCCGAAAGCTTCAACCTGCTCCAGGACAAGGTGAGGGAAGCCGCCCACGGCCTGGACGACGCGCGCGAGAACATGAACGTAGCGCGCACCGAACTGATGGCACGGCACGAGGAAATCGCGCATCTCGCGCACCACGATCCGCTTACCGGCCTGGCGAACCGAGCCGCGCTTGCAGCACACCTGGCCACGACGCTCGAGCGCGCAAAAGCAACGCACGCCAGCTTTGCCGTCTTCAGCATCGACCTTGACCATTTTAAAGAGGCGAACGACGTTTTCGGGCACGCCGCCGGCGACGATCTGCTTTGCACCATCTCCCGGCGTCTCCAAACCGCGGCGCCTGAGGCGTTTATCGCGCGCATGGGCGGCGACGAGTTCACGGTTGTCCTGACCATGGATGACCGGTCCGCGAGTGCCAAGGATGTTGCGGACCGTCTGTTCGAATCGGCGGCAGGCAAATTCGAAATCCGGGGCCAGCACATTTCGATCGGGGTGAGCATCGGCGCGGCGATCTATCCGAAAGACGGAGAGAATGCCGCGGCGCTGATGGCAAATGCCGACGCAGCGCTCTACCGGGCCAAGGCGGACGGTCGCCGAATGGTGCAATTCTTCGATCCTGAGATGGATAAGCGGCTAAGAGAGCGCTACGCCTTGCAGCGAGATTTGCGCTCTGCGGTCGGCCATGGCGAACTTGTGCTTCATTATCAGCCGCAAGCCAGGATGGACGGCGAAATCTTTGGTTTCGAGGCACTCGCCCGATGGCACCATCCAAAGCATGGGCTCATCTCCCCAAACGCGTTTGTCTCGCTTGCCGAACAGGATGGCACGATCGTTGAGATAGGTGAATGGACGCTCAGGCAGGCGTGCAGAGACGCGGCCTCCTGGCCCTCACCGCTGCAGATCGCCGTCAACCTCTCTCCCGTGCAATTCCGTTTCGGGGACCTGGTAGGCCTCGTTCATTCTATCCTCTACGAGACCGGCCTTGCTCCGGGGCGGCTGGAACTGGAAATCACGGAAGGGGTTCTCATCCGCGACCGGGCAACTGCCTTGTCGGTTTTGCGGAGGTTGAAGGCGTTGGGCGTCAGGGTCTCGATGGATGATTTTGGCACCGGGTATGCCTCGCTGTCCTCGTTGCAGGCGTTTCCCTTCGACAAGATCAAGATCGATCGCAGTTTTGTTTCGGGTGTCGGCTCGAATGTCCAATCGGCCGCCATCGTGCGCACGATACTCAGCCTGGGGAATGCGCTGGCCTTGCCTGTCATCGCGGAGGGTGTCGAAACAGAGGACGAGCGTGCCTTCCTGATGAAGGAAGGATGTCCCGAAATCCAAGGATATCTGGTGGGGCGCCCGCATCCGATAGCGCTCTACAAAGATGTGACGAATGGGATTTCGCCAGGATCTGCCTTCGGGGAGCCCGAGGATACCACCGCACCTCAGGCGCTTGGCGTAACGCGATAGCCGCGGCGCCGTCCGTCGGCGCGCTGCTCTTGCAGCATACTGGTGAGCGAGGACTGCCGACGGTACTGCTCGGGCTCGCCCTTATAAAGGTCGCACTGGTCGGCGCGCTGTTTGCCTTGCAGCGCGGGGCCATGCGAAGCATCCGAACCAGCTGGCGCGGGAGCCACCTCCCCTTCCGGCCAGTCCTCCAACAAACCACTTCAAACCCGGCCGTCTCGGCGCTACGTTCGCACCTATGGCCCCACCCACCCAGCCGATCACCGTCACCCGCCGCGACCAGATGTTTCCCATCCTGGGCGACGCCGATATCGAGCGCATGCGCCGGTTCGGCGAGGCGAGTTCCTATGCCGCCGGCGAGCACATCGTCACCGCCGGCACTGTGGCGCCGGGGCTGATCGTCATCCTGTCGGGCACGGCCGATATCACCCAGGATGTCAGGCCCGGCCGGCGCGAGACCATCGTCACCCATGGCCCAGGCAATTTCATCGGCGAGCTGGCGCAGCTTTCCAGCCGGCCGTCGCTGGTCAATGCGGAGGCGGCCGAGCCGGTCGAGGCCTTCGTCATCCCCTCGCAGCGGCTGCGCGACCTGATGGTGCAGGAGGCAAGCCTTGGCGAGCGGATCATGCGGGCGCTGATCCTGCGCCGCGTCGGGCTTCTGGAAAGCGGCTCGAGCGGGCCGGTCGTCATCGGCCCGGCCGGCAATGGCGACACGCTGCGGCTGCAGGGATTTCTGCGCCGCAGCGGCCAGCCGCACCGCGCGCTCGATTCCGACAGCGACCCGTCCGCCAAGACGCTGATTGAGCATTTTCATGTTGACCCGCACCATCTGCCGATCGTGCTCTGCCCCAACGGCAAGCTGATGCACAATCCCGGCGAAACCGAACTTGCCCGCTGCATCGGCCTGCTGCGGCCGATCGATCCCGACATGGTCTATGACGTCGCCATTGTCGGCGCCGGGCCGGCGGGGCTGGCGGCCGCGGTCTATGCGGCATCCGAAGGGCTGTCGACCATCGTGCTCGATTGCCGCGCCTTCGGCGGCCAGGCCGGCGCCTCCGCGCGCATCGAGAACTATCTGGGTTTCCCCACCGGCATTTCCGGCATGGCGCTGATGGCGCGCGCCTACAACCAGGCGCAGAAATTCGGCGTCGAAATAGTCATCCCCGACGAGGCCAAGCTGCTCGGTGCAGCAGGCGAGGGCTACACGCTTACCGTCGGCGACGGTGAAAGCCTGCGCGCACGCACGGTGGTGATCGCCAGCGGCGCCCGCTACCGCCGCCTCGACATCGCCAAGCTGGCCGAGTTCGAGGGCACGTCGGTGCATTACTGGGCCTCGCCGATCGAAGCGCGGCTATGCACAGGGCAAGAAGTGGCGCTGGTCGGCGCCGGCAATTCGGCGGGGCAGGCGGCGGTCTATCTCGCCAGCCAGGTGCGCAAGGTGACGATGCTGGCGCGCCGCGGCGGCCTCAGGGAAACCATGTCGCGCTATCTGGTCGAGCGTATCGAGGCGCAACCCAACATCGAGGTGCTTGGCGAGACCGAGATCGAGGCGCTGGAAGGCGAAGGC
The DNA here is from genome assembly GCF_040320205.1 of Mesorhizobium sp. M0761. Classification (NCBI taxonomy): domain Bacteria; kingdom Pseudomonadati; phylum Pseudomonadota; class Alphaproteobacteria; order Hyphomicrobiales; family Phyllobacteriaceae; genus Mesorhizobium; species Mesorhizobium sp. M0761. The sequence goes on along the minus strand of NZ_JAMYPF010000002.1, from coordinate 18,241 downwards.
GGCAATCTCACCCAGTTGCGTTGGCGCAACCCCGGCGGCGTCGAGATGCGGCCGATCCAGCATCTCTTCCTGTTCATCGGCGCCGACCCCAACACCGATTGGCTGGCTGGGTGCGATATCGCGCTCGACGCCAGGGGTTTCGTGCGCACCGGCGCCGACATAGGGGCGGGCCAGATGGAGACCAGCCGCAGCGGCGTGTTCGCCATCGGCGACGTGCGCGCAGGCTCGGTCAAGCGGGTCGCCGCCGCCGTCGGCGAAGGCGCCCAGGTGGTGGCTGCCTTGCACGCCTATCTCGCGCGACCCAACGCAGCAGCGCCCGAACTGGCCAGGAGAGCATAATGGATGAATGCAAACACACGCGCGACATCAAGACGGTGACGCCGAGCGCGCTCGGCTGCGAGGAGTGCCTGAAGAGCGGCTCCATGTGGGTGCATCTCAGGCTCTGCCGCACCTGCGGCCATGTCGGCTGCTGCGACGACTCGCCCAACCGCCACGCCACCAAGCATTTCCACGCCACCAAGCATCCGGTCATCGAAGGCTACGACCCGCCGGAAGGCTGGGCCTGGTGCTTTGTCGACGAGGCGTTCATCGACCTGGAAGGCGACGTGACGCCGCAGAACGGCCCGATCCCGAAGTTTTTCTGAGGCGGCCGTTCCCGGGCAGGCAAGCCGACGGCCGTGCCGCTATTTCACCGAGCCAGTAACCGTGCGGTCGAGGGCGTCGGGACTGTGGTCGTTGCCGGCAAGTGCGGCAATGATCAGAAGACTGGCGACGACCGGGACGAACAGGATGGCCACGCGGGCCTGTACATAAAAGATGGCTCGCCATTCGCTGCGCTTTTCCGGGCTGTTGTCCATCACACTCACTCTCGCCATGCCTCCCCGAGGCGGGACATAGCGGCGAAGGGTTAAGCAAAGGCTGCTGAATGTGTTAACGCGCGGCGGATTGGGATTTAATCTCGACGGTCAGCGCCGCCCCTCATTGTCATCGGTACGCATCCGGTACGCCTACCCCCGCAGCGCCTGCTCCAGATCGGCGATCAGATCATCGCCATCCTCTATCCCCGCCGACAACCGCACCAGCGAATCCGAAATGCCGATTTCCGCGCGCTTTTCCGCCGGGATCGAGCCGTGCGTCATCAGCGCCGGGTGTTCGATCAGGCTTTCGACGCCGCCGAGGCTTTCAGCCAGCGTGAACAGTTGCGTCCGTTCGAGGAAGCGTTTGGTGCCGGCGAGGTTGCGGTCGAGGTCGACCGAGATCATGCCGCCGAAGGCATGCATCTGTTGGACGGCGATGGCGTGCTGCGGATGGCTGGCCAGGCCGGGATAGACGACGCGGCGCACATCTTTTCGCGCCTCCAGCCACTGCGCAATCTTCAGGCCGTTCGTGGAATGCCGCTCCATCCTGAGCGCCAGTGTCTTGATGCCGCGCAGCGCGAGAAAACTGTCGAAGGGACTGGAGATGGCTCCGATGGCGTTCTGCAGGAATTTCAGCTGGGCGGCGAGGTCCTTGTTGTCACCGATGATGGCGACGCCGCCGACCATGTCGGAATGGCCGTTGAGATATTTCGTCGTCGAGTGGACGACGATGTCGATGCCGAGTTCCAGCGGCCTCTGGATGTAGGGGCTGCAGAACGTGTTGTCGGCGACCGTCAATACGCCCTTGCGCCTGGCGAGTGCCGCAACGCCTTCGAGGTCGACGATGCGCAGGAGCGGATTGGTGGGCGTTTCGACCCAGAGCAGTTTCGTCTCCGGACGGATAGCGGCTTCGACAGCGGCGAGGTCGGTAAAATCGACGAAGGAGACCTGCAGATTGGCCGAGCGCTTGCGCACCCGCTCCATCAGCCGGAACGAGCCGCCATAGATGTCGTCGGTGGCGACGATATGCGCGCCGCTGTCGAGCAATTCCAGCACCGTCGAGATCGCCGCCAGGCCGGAAGCAAAGGCAAAGGCGGCCGAGCCGCTTTCGAGATCGGCCACCGCGCGCTCGAAGGCGAAGCGGGTCGGGTTCTGGCTGCGGGCGTACTCAAACCCCTTGTGCACGCCGGGCGACTGCTGGCCATAGGTCGAGGTCGCGTAGATCGGCACCATCACCGCGCCGGTCAGCGGGTCATGGCTCTGGCCGCCATGGATGGTGCGCGTGGAAAAAGCCAGGCGGTTCTTGCCCGATGGGGGTGTTTCAGCAGTCATCGTGCGCGCCTCAAATGGTTGATCAGGTCGATACGGGTTATCAGGCCGACGAACTCGTCGCCATCGAAGATGATGGCGACCTCGTTGCGGTCGAACACCGGCAGCAGCGCATCCAGCGTCTGGCTGGCCTGCAGCGTGTGCAGATTGGAGGTCATGGCGGTGCGCACCGGGGCGTTGAAGCGGTCCCAGCGGCCGTCATAGGGGCCGTCGACCTTGGCCAATATATCGCCCTCATCGATAATGCCGACCAGCTTGCCGTTGTCCAGCACCGGCAGCTGCGAGACATCGGAGCGGCGCATGCGGCCATAGGCGTTGAGCAGGCTTTCGTCGGGGCCGACATAAACGGTGTCGCCGGTGCGGTGCGAGCGCATGACGAGGTCGCGCAGATCGCCATGCTGTTCCTGTTCGGCCAGCCCCTGCTCGGCCAGCCAGAAATCGTCGAACACCTTCGACAGGTACTTGTTGCCGCTGTCGCAGACGAAGGTGACGACGCGTTTTGCTGTCGTCTGCTCGCGGCAATAGCGCAGCGCGGCCGACAGCAGCGTGCCGGAAGACGAGCCGGCGAGAATGCCTTCCTTCGAAAGCAGGTCCCGCACGGCCAGCATGCTCTGCTTGTCTGGGATGGAATAGGCTTTCCTGACCAGCGACAGATCGGCATTGGGCGGCACGAAATCCTCGCCGATGCCTTCGACTGTCCAGCTGCCGGCCTCTTCCATCTTGCCGGTCTTGATCAGCGGCGCCAGCACCGATCCGACGGGATCGGCCAGCACCATTTCGGTCTTCGGCGACGTTCTGGCGAAGTAGCGGCCAAGCCCGGTCAGCGTGCCGCCGGAGCCAACGCCGACGACCACGGCGTCGAGGTCGCCATCGAGCTGGGCAAGGATTTCCGGTCCGGTGGTGGTCTCATGCGCCTCAGGGTTGGCCGAGTTGGCGAACTGGTTGGCGTAGAAGGCGCCGGGCGTTTCCGATGCGATCTTCTCGGCCATGTCCTGGTAATATTCGGCATGGCCCTTGCCGACATCGGAGCGGGTCATGCGCACTTCGGCGCCGAGCGCGCGCAGATGCTGGATCTTTTCGCGCGACATCTTGTCGGGCACGACGAGGATGATGCGGTAGCCCTTGGGGATGCCGACCTGGGCGAGGCCGAGGCCGGTATTCCCGGCGGTCGCCTCGACGATGGTGCCGCCGCGCTTCAGCTTGCCTTCCTTCTCGGCCGCGGCAATCATCGACAGCGCAATGCGGTCCTTGATCGAACCGCCGGGATTCTGGCTTTCGAGCTTGATGAACAGCCGGCACTTGCCGGTGTCGAATTTGGTCAGTTCGACCACCGGCGTCTGGCCGATGAGGTCGAGCACCGAGGCGTAGGGCGGACGCAGGCGGGATAACGCGCCGTCCGAACGGCCTGGCGCAGCTTTTCTGTGCTCACTCATGTCGATGTGCTCCCTTGAACAAGCGACCGCCTCGGGGGCAGAGCGGCAGCGTAGCTTCTTTTCCGGCCGTTTGCAGTCGGAAAGAAGGTAGATCGTGCCAATCAACCGGCGAGAGGGGGAATGGAATTCCAGTTTGACGCCGGCTTTGGACTCAAGCCAAACACCCTCCGTAGCCATCCTTCCCACCCCCCTCTGAGGGGCGTGCTATCCCGCCGACGTCAACAGCTTTACCTGAGCAGCTGCTTGCTCAGCCTAGCGCATTGCACGCGGATGTCGGGGATGGCGTCGATCTCGAAGAAGGTGCCGCGGGTCAGCGGCCCGACGGCGAGGATCTTGGCCGATGCGGTGCCGTCGCCGGCGATGATTTCGCATTTGGCTGTGACATCGAGACCAAGCCGCAGCGGGTCGGGCCGCGCCAGGCCTCGGTCGACCAGCGAACGCACGACGCTGTTCGACGTCGTCGAGATGTCGCGGGCGATGCCGGTGCAATCATAGATGCGCGCGACCTGCAGCGTTTCCAGCGCCTTTGTGTGGCGGGACTGGATGCCGACGGTGAATCCATCGCCGGCCTCGATGCCGACGACACGGCCGGCGACCGGGCGGATGCGGCCGGTGCGCACCGCCTCGGTGACGCGGGCATGCACCTCGGGCGCCAGCCGATGGCGATGGATGTCCCACCAGGCCTTGGTGTGCTCGACGAAGCGGCGTTTGGCCGAGGACGGCCAGTTCTGCCAGATCTTCTGATTGAAGGGTCGCAGTCCATCGACGACGTCACGCCAGTCGATGCCGGCCTTCTGGTTTTCTCGGATCAGGTCGCGGAACCAGCCGACGAAATAGGAGAGCTGCGTGCCGAGCGGAATGTCGGCGACGTCGAGCTTGATCGGGTTGCCCTTGCGGTGCGGCGACGGCAGCAGGCCGCGCCGCGACACGGCGACGATCTCGCCGCGATGGCCGCGCTGCTCGAGCGACAGAAAGGCATCAACCATGCTGAGCCCGGTGCCCAGCACCAGCACGCGGGCTTCAGGATCGAGCGCGGTGTCGGCCTCGGTGCCCATGCGGATGGCATGACCTTGGCCGGCGCCGGGCTGCTCGTCATGGCCGGTGGCAAGCACCGCCAGATGCGCGACGACGCTGGTGCCGTTGGCCAGCACCACTTCGACACCGGACGATGTCGGCGAGATCGACAGGCTTTCCTCGCGAATCAGCCTGAGACGGCCGGTTTCCTGTTCGCGCGCTTCGAGCTCGTCGAGCACTTCCTTGAGGTAGCGGGCGTAGACGCTGCGGGGTGCATAGAACGGTGTCTGCGGCGTCTGTTCCTGGCTTATCAGGTCGCGCCCCTGCAACCAGCGCCAGAAATTCAGGGGATCGTCGGCATAGGCGCTCATCCCCGCGGCGCTGACATTCAGCACGTGCGCCGATAAGAGCGTCGAATAGGCGATGCCCTGGCCGAAATGCGGACGCTTTTCGATCAGCGTGACGCGAAGGTCCGGGTTGGGCGACTTCAGCAGATGAGCGGCCAACACGACGCCGCTGGCGCCGCCGCCGACGATGATGATCGAGCTGGGGATGATCGAATTGGCGCGCGCGACGCTCATGCGAGCACGCTTAAGATCAGGCGGGGACCTTTTGCGCCGGCGCAAGCTCGTCGATGTCCCTCGCGACCGAAAGGTCGTCGAGGACGATGTCGCGCATTTCGGTCAGTGTGCGCTGGTCGAGCACCTCGGCGATCGCCTGCCGGACCTCGAGCATCAGATGTCGGACTTGGCATGTCGCCTCATTGCAGTCTTCACAGCGCTGATACTGGGTGCGGCTGGCGCAGGGGATGGGCGCCAGCGGTCCGTCGAGCACGCGCACGACATGGCCGACCTTGATCTCGTCGGCCGGGCGCGCCAAGCGATAGCCGCCATCCTTGCCCTTGCGGCTCTGGACGAAACCGGCATTGCGCAATTCGCCCAGAATGGCATCGAGGAATTTCTTCGGAATGTTGTTGCCGCTGGCGATGTCGCCGACAAAGGCGAGCTGTCCCGTCGGCAGTTGCGCCAGATGGACCAGCGCCTTGAGGCCGTACTTGCCTTTTTTGGTGAGCATAGACCGAATGTTTCTCTGTCAGGCGATGGCCCAGAACCATCGGTTGCGAAACGCCTGACGTGCCTCCCGCCGCGTGCAAGCTGCTTCGACACATAAATTCTACTGACATGATATACAAGCCGAGAAACCTTGATTTTGCTTCGTTTTCACGCCGCAGGGGCCACTTTAGCAAGGCTTTGTGCCGTTACGGTCACAGCCAGCCGCGAGAGATTGCGGCGATGAGCGGCGGCTCCTGCTCCGATGTCGATAAGATTACTATACTTACCCTCGAACACGCGGGACGTGTTTTCAAATCAACCGTCTTTTACAGCATGGATTTGCGCCATTTGGGGCTTCGCTAGGAATTTTTGGTCGCAGCCCGCGGATCGGCGAAACATGACTCCCGACAACTCGGGCGCCGCCCTGCGCCCGATATCAGGACGCCGCCTTGCCGCTCTGAGACCGGGCGGCCTTGGCGGCCACCGGCACGCCGCTTGACCGCAGCATCCAGCGGTGGCCGTCGCTGCGGAAGTCGGTGAGGCTCAACGGCTCGACATCGATCCTGCGGCAGGCCGCAAGCGGCGCGCCGAGCACCAAATCAGGCCTCTTCCGTAGCGAGGGTTGGCAGGACCACCAACTCTTCAGCACCTTTGGGGCGCCGTTTGCGTTTGCGCACGGTTCGACACGGGCCGGTCACCGCGCCCGCATCAGCCGGTGGTTTTTTTCTAACAAGTGCTTCTTGCTTGGAAGGATTTAACTCTACAAGAATGATAGAATTAGCTGACTATGAACAGGCATCCGGTTTTTCTCATTTTTCATGGAGCCTTTCATGTCCAGCATTTCGCGACGCATTGTCCTCCTGTCGTCGGCAGCTTTGGCGGGTGCGGCCTTCCTCGGCCCGGCCCAGGCGCAGGACCTCAACATCACCATCGGCTACCAGACGGTGGTCGAACCTTCCAAAGTAGCGCAGGCCGACGGCGCCTATGAAAAGGCGACCAAGGCCACGATCGACTGGCGCAAATTCGATTCGGGCGCCGATGTCATCGCCGCCGTTGCATCCGGTTCGGTCGATATCGGCTATGTCGGCTCGAGTCCGCTGGCCGCGGCCGCCAGCCGCGAACTGCCGATCCAGACCATCTTTGTCGTCGGCCTGATCGGCCAGTCCGAGGCGCTGGTCGCCCGCAATGGATCCGGCATCGAGAAGATCGCCGACCTCGCCGGCAAGAAGGTGGCGGTGCCGTTCGTGTCGACCACGCATTACAGCCTGCTTGCCGCGCTGAAGCACGAAAACGTCGACCCGAAGTCGGTCGAAATCCTTAATCTCAGGCCACCGGAAATAGCCGCCGCGTTCGCTCGCGGCGACATAGACGCGGCCTATGTCTGGGATCCGGCGCTCGGCCAGATCAAGACGACAGGCAAGGTGGTGCTGGATTCCTCGCAGGTTGCCGCCTGGGGCGCGCCGACCTTCGACGCCTGGATCGTGCGCACCGACTTCGCCGAAAAGAACCCGGACGCCGTGCGCGATTTCGTCAAGGTGACCGGCGAATCCTATGCCCAGTTCCTGGCCAAGCCCGAGGCATGGTCGGTTTCGTCGCCGGAAGCGGCCAAGATCGCCAAGATCACCGGCGCCAAACTGGAAGAGGTGCCGCAGCTCCTCAAGGGTTACGTCTTCCCGACATTGGAAGAGCAGGCTTCCGACAAATTCCTCGGCGGCGGCACGGTCAAGGCGATCGAGGCAGCTTCGGCCTTCCTCAAGGAGCAGGGCAAGATCGACGCCGTGCTGCCCGACTATTCGAAATACGTGTCGTCGAAATACGTGACCGAGGCTCTGGCCTCGAACTGATCTTCTGTTTTACGCAATTCCGGACGGAAAACCGCTTCACACTTTTCCTGGAATTGCTCTGAACACGCGCGGTTTCCTCTTCCCTGACGCCGCGTGCTGCCTGTCCCGGATCCGCTTAACGAGGGCCGGGGCAGGCTGATTTTCTTCCGGAGCCCCTTTTCATGCCGCATCTCGTACTCGACCCGCATCTCGTACTCGACAAGGTCTCGGTTCACTATGACGGCCAGGCAGCGCCGGCGGTCGACCGAGTTTCCATCGATGTCGCCAAGGGCGATTTCGTCGTGCTGGTCGGCCGCTCCGGCTGCGGCAAGACCTCGCTGCTCAATGTCGCCGCCGGCCTGGTCGAGCCCGCGCGCGGAGTCGCCACGATCGGCGGCAGGCCGATCACCGGCCCAGGCTCCGACCGGGCGGTCGTGTTCCAGAACGATGCGCTGTTTCCCTGGCTGACGGCTCGTGAAAACGTCGCCTTTGCGCTCAGGCTGCGCGGCGTGCCGCGAGCCGAGCGGGCGCGCCGCGCCGACCAGTTGCTGGCGCTGGTCAAGCTTGACGGCGTCGGCGACAAACGCATCTGGGAATTGTCCGGCGGCATGCGCCAGCGCGTCGGACTCGCCCGTGCACTCGCCGCCGAACCGGAATTCCTGCTGCTCGACGAACCGCTCGGCGCACTCGATGCGCTGACGCGCGAGCGCATGCAGACGACGCTGCTCGACCTGTGGACCGCAAGCCGGGTTGGCGTGCTGATGGTCACGCATGGCATCGAGGAGGCGCTGGTGCTGGCCACAAGCATCGTCGTGCTGGCGCCCGGACCGGGCCGCGTGGTGCGGACATTCGAGACCGGTTTCAGCCGGCGCTATGCCGCAGGCGAGCCGATCCGCGCCATCAAGGCCGATCCAGCCTTTGCCGCGGCGCGCGGCGAGCTGACCGATGCGATCTTCGAAGGAGAGGCGGCATGAGCGTCACCTCCTACAGCGAGCGGCCGGCCACCGGGACCGGCGAGGCCGATGCCATTTCGGTGCCGTGGTCGCGGCCGGTGCGGAAGCGGCGCGGGGTTTCCTCGCGGGCGATCAGCGCCGTCACCATCCTGGCCGCGCTGGCGGCATGGGCGCTGTCTGTGCGCCTGCAACTGGTGTCGCCGGTGTTCCTGCCGTCGCCCGCTGCCGTGTGGACCAAGTTCATCGTGGTGATCAAGGACGGCTTCGTCGACGCGACTTTGCTCCAGCATATCGTCGCCAGCCTCGGCCGCGTGTTCGCGGCGCTGCTCGCGGCCATCGTCATCGGCGTTCCGGTTGGGCTGGCTATCGGCATTTCGACGGTCGGGCGCGGCATCTTCGATCCGCTGCTCGAATTTTTGCGGCCGATCCCGCCGCTCGCCTATCTGCCGCTGGTCATCATCTGGTTCGGCATCGGCGAACCGTCAAAGATCCTGGTGATCGCCATTGCCATGCTGGCGCCCGTGGCGCTGTCGACGGCGTCGGGCGTGCGCGGTGTCTCTAAGGAGCGCATCGATGCGGCCCGTTCGCTTGGTGCGACGCAGCGCCAAGTGATGCGCCATGTCATCCTGCCCAGCGCGCTGCCGTCGATCCTCACCGGCCTGCGCATCGCGCTCGGCGCCGGCTGGTCGACGCTGGTTGCAGCCGAGCTGGTGGCGGCAACGCGCGGCCTCGGCTTCATGATCCAGTCGGCCGCCCAGTTCCTGGTCACCGATGTCGTGGTGATGGGAATAGTGGTGATCGCGACAATAGCCTTCGTGCTGGAATTCATCATCCGCCGGATCGAGCGTCAGCTGGTTCCGTGGGCGGGAAAGGAATGACAACAAGTTTCTGCCGGTTTGACCGGCTGCTTCCCTTCGCAGCACGGCGACCGCCGATCCCGGAACAGAAGGAGTAATGTCATGACCCAGTCCACCGCGGTGCTGTTCGCCCATCTCGGCAACTGGCTGCTCGCCTGGCGGGAGAACTCGTCGTCGCAGCCGCAGCCGAAATCGCCGGCCCCGGTGCAACTCGACGCTGAACGCGACCGCCTGCCGCCACGCGACGAGGGATTTTACTGGGTCTGGCAGTATTGGTCGCAGTGAGGTGATTGGCGCTCCTCGCCTCGTGAACGGCGAGAAAGAGGCTTTCTCGACCCGCCCGTAGAAAACAATTCCGTTCCGCCTATTCATCTCGCAAAATCGTTTCTCTACTAAATTTATAGACCTACCTAGCCTTGTCTCTCATCCACGGCAGGGAGCCCTTCCCGGCGCCGGTTCGCAGCGAAGGAAGAGGGATCATGTTCAGCCTGACCAGACGCGTTTTCGGCCTTGGCCTTTTGGCGGCTGGCATTGCTGCCTCGCTCAGTGCCTCGGCGCAGGAGTTGAAGCAGCTCAACATCGGCTATCAGAAGACCGGCCTGCCGGTCATCGCCCGGCAGCAGCAGGTGATCGAGAAGGCGCTGAGCGACAAGGGTGTCGCGGTGAAATGGGTCGAATTCACCGCGGGCCCGCCGCTGGTCGAGGCGCTCAATGTCGGCGCCATCGATGTCGGCTGGACCGGCGACGCACCGCCAATCTTCGGCCAGTCGGCCGGCGCCAACATCGTCTATGCGGCGGCACTGCCGGCCAATGGCGACGGCGAAGCGATCTTCGTCAAGCCGGCATCGCCGATCCAGTCGCTCGCCGACCTCAAGGGAAAGCGCATCGGCGTCGGCAAAGGCACCAGCGCGCACAATCTGCTGGTCGCGGCACTCGAAAAAGCAAACATCCCCTTCGACCAGATCACCCCGGTCTATCTCAGCCCGGCCGATGCTGCGGCGGCTTTCGCCAGCGACCAGATCGATGCCTGGGCGGTCTGGGATCCGTTCTACTCCATCGCCGAGACACGCTACCAGCCGCGCGTGCTGGCGCGCTCCAGCGAGGTGCTGAAGGTGAACACCTGTTTCCTCGCCAACAAGGATTTCGCCATGGCGCATCCGGAGACGATCGCCGCGACGATATCGGCGCTCGGCGTGGCGGCGAAATGGGCGGACGCGAACCGCGACAAGGTTGCCGCGGCGCTGCATGAGGTGACCGGCGTGCCGCTCGATGCACAGACGATCGCGGCCAACCGCACCAAATTCGGCATCTTCCCGATCACCGACGAGATCATCGCCGGCCAGCAGGCGACAGCCGATCGCTTCTACAAGCTCAAGCTGATCCCGAACGCGGTGCGCATCTCCGACGCCGTGTGGACCGCACCGGGCAATTGAACTTTCACGTGCGGCGCCGGGCGGAAAACGCCCGGCGCCTTTTTGCCGTTTCCGCTTCAGGGATTTCGCCATGACCGCTCCAGCCAATCCGCAAGCCAGCCCGCTCGATTTCTTCTGGTTCATTCCAACGCATGGCGACGGCTCCTATCTCGGCTCCGAACAGCAGCAGCGGCCGCCGGAGTTCGCTTACTTCAAGGAGATCGCACAGGCCGTCGACCGGCTCGGCTTTCCCGGCGTGCTTCTGCCGACCGGGCAGAATTGCGAGGATTCCTGGATCACCGCCTCCGGCCTTGCAGCGCTGACGGAAAAGCTAAAATTCCTGGTGGCGCTGCGGCCCGGCGTGACGCTGCCGACCTTCGCGGCGCGCCAGACGGCGGCGCTTGATCGCCTCAGCAATGGCCGCCTGCTGCTCAATGTCGTGGTGGGCGGCAACCCGACCGAGCTTGCCGGCGATGGCGTGTTCCTGCCGCATGACGAGCGCTATGCGCAGGCGCAAGAGTTTCTGACCATCTGGCGCGCGCTGGTGTCGGGCGAGAGCGTCAACTTCAACGGCAAATATTACCGCGTCGACAATGGCCGCCTCGACCTTTTGCCGCAACAGGAGCGGCCGCCGCTCTATTTCGGCGGCTCGTCCGATGCCGGCCAGGAGCTCGCCGCCGATCTCGTCGACATGTACCTGACCTGGGGCGAGCCGCCGGCGCAGGTGGCGGAAAAACTCAGCGCGGCGCGCAAAAAGGCTGAACGGCGCGGCCGCAAACTGCGTTTCGGCATCAGGCTGCATTTCATCGTGCGCGAGACCGAGGAAGAGGCCTGGCGCGCCGCCGACCGGCTGATCAGCCACGTCACCGATGCCCAGATCGAAAATGCCCAGGCCCGCTTCACCAGGGAGATGGACTCTGTGGGACAGCGGCGCATGGCCGAACTGCATGGCGGCCGCCGCGACAGGCTGGTGGTTTCGCCCAATCTGTGGGCCGGCGTCGGCCTGGTGCGCGGCGGCGCTGGCACAGCTTTGGTCGGCTCGCCCGAGCAGATCGTCGAGCGCATCCGCGAGTATCAGGCGATCGGCATCGACACCATCATCGGCTCCGGCTACCCGCATCTCGAGGAAGCCTACCGCGTCGCCGAGCTTCTGTTCCCGCGTCTCGGCCTGGGCACCAGGCGGGCACGGGCGCATGAGAACATCGCCAATGAATTCGCCGTCGGCTTCCACGGCGCCAACCGCCTTCAGGCGTCGTCATGAGCCTGGCTCAACGGGCCAAACAGAACGGCATCGGCTGGCTGCTGCCGGCGTTGGTCATAATTGGCTGGGAAGCCGCCAGCCGCGCCGGCGTGATGCCGGCCAATGTGCTGCCGGCGCCGAGCGCGGTGGCCGAGGCCTTCTGGCGGCTGACGCTATCGGGCGAGCTGATACAGAACATCGGCGTCAGCACGCTGCGCGCGCTGGCCGGCTTTGCCATCGGCGGCTCGATCGGCTTTGCACTCGGCCTTGCCAACGGGCTGTCGGCGCTCAGCCGCGGCCTGACCGACACGACGCTGCAGATGATCCGCAACATCCCGCATCTGGCGCTGATCCCGCTGGTCATCCTGTGGTTCGGCATCGACGAGGAAGCAAAACTGTTCCTGGTGGCGCTCGGCGTGTTCTTCCCGATCTACGTCAACACGCTGCTCGGCATCCAGAGCGTCGACCCGCAGCTGGTCGAGATGGGCAGGGTCTACGGCATGGACCGCCGCGCGTTGTTTTCTCAGGTGATCCTGCCTGGCGCGCTGCCGGCGATCTTCGTCGGCCTGCGCTATGCGCTGGGCATCATGTGGCTGACGCTGATCGTTGCCGAAACCATCTCGGCCAGTTCCGGCCTCGGCTACATGGCCATGCAGGCACGCGAATTCCTGCTGATCGATGTGGTCGTGCTGTCGATCCTGATCTATGCGCTGCTCGGCAAGCTTGCCGACAGCTTCGCCCGCCTGCTCGAGCGACTGTCGCTCGGCTGGCATCCCGCCTTCCAGAACGTCTGAGGGTTCGATGCCAACCGCCAGCCTGACCGCCATCCGCTCCTTCGTCGCCGCGCCGGAACCGTCACGGCCGGAGGAGGCCGTCGAAAGGCAGCGCGCCTTTGCCTTCAAGGGCGTGGAAAAGCGCTTTGGCGACAAGGTCGTGCTCGACGGCATCGATCTCGATGTGCCCGTCGGACAGTTTGTGGCCGTCATCGGCAAGAGCGGCTGCGGCAAGAGTACGCTGTTGCGGCTGCTGGCCGGGCTCGATCGGCCAACCGCTGGATCCCTTACATTCGGGCCGGAGGCGAAGGCCGGCGCCGGGGAAGAGAGCCGCTTCATGTTCCAGGAGCCGCGGCTGTTGCCCTGGGCCAGCGTGGTGAAAAACGTCGAGGTCGGGCTGACCGGGCTTGCCACCGGTGCGGAAGCCAGGCGGCGCGCGCTCGCCATCCTGGGTGAAGTCGGCCTCGCCGACCGCGCCGACGAATGGCCCTCGGTGCTGTCGGGCGGCCAGAAGCAGCGCGTGGCGCTGGCGCGCGCCCTGATCGGCCAGCCTCGGATCCTGGCGCTCGACGAGCCGCTCGGCGCGCTCGATGCGCTGACCCGCATCGAAATGCAGCAGCTTCTGGAACGCATCTGGCTGGAGCAAAAATTCACCGCGGTGCTGGTCACGCATGACGTCGCCGAGGCGGTTGCGCTCGCCGACCGGGTGGTGGTGATCGAGGACGGCCGCATCGCGCTCGATCCAGACGTGTCGGTGGCGCGGCCGCGCCGGCGCGGTTCGGTCGAGCTTGCCAGGCTGGAGGGCAGGATTCTGGATCAGCTGTTCGGGTAGTGCTGTCGCGGGCAGGGCATTCTATCCGAACCGGATAGATAGGTAACAGAATGGACCGGCAATATGGGGTGGCTGTTTTCTTGCTCGCCGGGTTGGCCCTGTTTGCGACTGCGGGTTTGACCAGCGCCTTCCCCCACTCCGTCACCGCTTCGCGGCGCCACCTCTCCCCCCTCCGGAGGGAGAGGAAGGGAGCCAGGCCGCATAAGTTCGCGCCCCTGCAAGGCTCGCGCCTTTCCTCTCCCCCGTCGATCGGGGGAGAGGTGTCGAGCGAAGCTCGACGGAGTGGGGGTCGATCTGTGGCGGTCGACTTTCGTCGCAACTCACCCCGGCGAACGGCTCGCCCATACCAGCCCGACGAAACCGACCAGCATGGTCACGATGCCGATATATAGCCATTGCGACTGGCCGGTCATGAAGCTGCCGCCGACCACACCAATGCCTTGCAGCGACCACAGCGCGCCGATGGCGAGCACGATCAGCGCCAGCAGATATTTGAACAGTCTCATCGTTGGTTCCCTTTTCAAAGTCGATCGTCAACTGCGCCATGACCGTGATGACAGAGCGAAAGGACGGCGCCCAATCGCGCTCTCTTCTACTTGTACTATAACGTCCTGCCTTGCTCACGGAATCTGTGAAACAGCTCGCAATATCGCCGGCGATACGGCCGCGCCACACGAAAGATGCCTGACAAACTGTTTCCCAGCGACTCCAAACGTGTGCCGATGCCACGGAACTGCCCGATGCTTGCCGCATTTCCCGCCTTATTCGGCACTTAACGGCTGGGGTCTGTCGAAAACGGAGCCAATCCCCCCAACATGAAGAAAACAAACCAGACCGCGCTTGTCGCGGCAACGATCGCGGCTGGCCTAATGGTCGGTGCATCCGCCTCCTCCGCCGCTGGCCAGTGCGGCCGCGCCTCCTGGTACGCACTGCATTCCAGGACCGCCAATGGCGAACGCATGAACCCGTCGGCGCTGACCGCCGCGCACCGCAGCCTGCCTTTCGGCACCAAGTTGAAAGTGACCAACCAGAATAATGGCCGCAGCGTCATCGTGCGCATCAACGACCGCGGCCCGTTCATCAAAGGGCGCGTGCTCGATCTGTCCAAGGGCGCCGCCGGCCAACTCGGCTTCATCGGCTCCGGCCATACCTCGGTGTGCATGGCGCGCGTCTAGATCTGTCCAAGTCCGGCCCGATCGGGCCGGACACATCCTGCCCCGTCGTCCAACAGCCTTGCATTTTGCAGTGCACATTGAGCCGGCTGCACCCGCCCAAAGCGGTTTCTCAAGGCCTTGGACGAAAGATTGGCATATGTCACGCCACGTGACGTATTGCATCGCAGCAATATCTTGTTAACCTCCGCGCGAGACATTCAAGGCTCGGCGCTGTCCGTCGTCCCTTCGGTCACGGCAGCTGCGGAGTACCTGATGTTCTACCAGCTCTATGAAATGAACCATGCCGCCCTGCAGCCCGCGCGGCTTTATGCCGATGCAGTGCGGCTGTTCTACACCAACCCGCTCAATCCGTTTTCGCATACGCCGTGGGGCCGCTCGGTCGCCGCCACCGCCGAACTGTTCGAGCGCACGACGCGCCGCTACAGCAAGCCGCATTTCGGCCTGAGCAAGACCGTGGTCGACTGGAAGAGCGTCGAGGTCAGCGAAAAGACGGTGTGGTCGAAGCCGTTCTGCAATCTTACCCGCTTCGAGCGGTCGGTGCCCGCCGGGCGAAAGGCCGACCCCAAGCTTCTCATTGTGGCGCCGATGTCGGGCCATTATGCGACGCTGCTGCGCGGCACGGTCGAGGCGATGCTGCCCTATGCCGACGTGCACATCACCGACTGGGTCGATGCCCGCATGGTACCGGCGACTGACGGCCATTTCGACCTCGACGATTATATCGACTACATCATCGACATGCTGCATGCGCTGGGGCCGGACACCCATGTGATGGCGGTGTGCCAGCCTTCGGTGCCGGTGCTGGCAGCGGTGGCGCTGATGGAAAAGCGCGGCGATCCCTTCGTGCCCTCGACCATGACCTTGATGGGCGGGCCGATCGACACACGCCGCAATCCGACCGCGGTCAATCTTCTGGCCAAGGAAAAGGGCATCGACTGGTTCCGCGACAACGTCATCATGCACGCGCCCTGGCCGGTGCCGGGCTTCGGCCGCGAAGTCTATCCTGGCTTCCTGCAGCTGTCGGGCTTCATGAGCATGAACCTCGACCGGCACATCACCGCCCACAAGGACTTCTTCATGCACCTGGTCAAGCATGACGGCGACAGTGCCGAGAAGCACCGCGATTTCTACGACGAATATCTGGCGGTGATGGACCTGACGGCGGAATTCTATCTGCAGACCGTCGACACGGTGTTCGTGCGCCATGCGCTGCCCAAGGGCGAGATGACGCATCGCGGCGAGGTGGTCGACACCAAGGCGATCCGCAATGTCGCGCTGTTCACGGTCGAAGGCGAGAACGACGACATTTCCGGTCTCGGCCAGACCCAGGCCGCCCACGATCTCTGCCCCAACATCCCGGCTGACCGGCATGCGCATTACATGCAGCCGGCCGTCGGCCATTACGGCGTCTTCAACGGGTCGCGATTCCGCTCGGAAATCGTGCCGCGCATCGTCGATTTCATCACCAGCTACGGCCGCCAAACACGCGTAGCGGTGAAACCCAAGCTGGTCCGCTCCGCCAAAGGCTGAGGCTCGATCCGGCTGCAGCGTGCATTGCCCGCAAAAGCGGGGCGATTTTGCGCGCCACAGGCGTTCTGTTGCACAATAGACGCTGTTGGGCGGGCGCGGGTAACCATGCCGAAGAATCTGGCTCCCCCGATAATTGACACGGAGTGTAAATCCCCTTTAACCTTTCGTTAACAACAAGGGCGAACGGGGACAATGACTTCCTCACCGATAGCACGGACGCTGCGCTTGTGGGCGGCAGCAGGGCTGGCGATCTCTGCGTGCTGGGCAGTGCCGGCACTTGCAGGCGGCGCCATGGCGACGGGCGGCATGACCTCGCAGCCGATCGGCCACTATGATTTCTGTAAAACCCAGCCCGGCGAATGCTCGATCCGGCCGAGCAACCTCAACCCCGCCGCGATGACCGACGCCTTCATGCGCAAGCTGATCAACGTGACGTCAAGGGTCAACGCCGCCGTCAAGCCGATGAGCGACTACGACATCTATGGCAAGGACGAGGTCTGGGCCTATCCCGACAAGGGCGTCGGCGATTGCGAAGACTATGTGCTGGAAAAGCGCCGCCAGCTCTCGCGCTCTGGCGTGTCGCTGGCCGATCTCTTGATCACCGTCGTGCGCAAGCCGGACGGCGAAGGCCATGCCGTGCTGACCGTGCGAACCGACAAGGGCGACTACGTCCTCGACAATCTGACCGACAAGGTGAAGATCTGGGACGCCACCGGCTATCGCTTCCTCAAGCGGCAGGCCATCGACAACACCGGCCGCTGGGTCTCGATCCGCGGCGGCCAGCAGGTGCTGGTCGGCGCGGTTCAGTAAATAAGGACGATGCATGTGAGCGCGTCGCTGCGAACAGCTTCGTCGGAAGCCCGTGGCTAATAACTTTCACGAGATAACCGCAAGTCGGCGCTGCCCCTCATTGCCCTGCCGGTGTCCAGCCGATAGATGGGTAACACTTTGAACCGGATACATAGGTGACACTTCTCTCCCCCTATGCGTCCGCCGCAGCGCCAAGCGGATTGGTTGGCGCGCTGTGGCGGAAGGTCTCGAAGGCCTGGCCCTGTGCCGTTCGGTCGGCTTCCGGTGCCTCGGCCATCGGCAGCATGGTCAGGTGAAAGCGCTCGTGACGTCCGTTCTGCTGTGGCCTGCCGGGTGCGATCCGCTCCAGGGTGATGCCGAGCTTGATGAAGCGCACGACAAGCGGCGTCAGTCCGGTGACGCCGGCCGATGCGAAGGGTGGGCCATTGTCGCTTCTGAAGCGATCTGGCAGGCCATGCTCTTCAAACAGCCGCTCAAACACCGGCCAGGCTTCGCTATCGGCCGTCGATCCCGTCGCTTCGAGCGCCAGGAGGTAGCGGCTCGACGCATCCATCACCGTCAAGGGTTCGCAACGCCACCCGTCACGGTCCGAAACCAGCCCTTGTGATCGCCAGTCCACACCGCGTTCGGCTCCAGCGGGGTAGTGTGCTGAGAGTTCTGCAAATTCGCTGAGAGAGGGCGGTCATGGCAGGCTGGTGATGTTCAACGTCACCGATTCCCTGGAAGGAACGCCACCATGACCAAGACAGAAGGTAAATCGACCAGCGCTGCCGTCAAAGACATTCTGCTTTCGAACCCGGAGGGGCTGCACGAAGTGCTCCGTGCGGTAATGCAGGAGGTTCTCGAGGCCGAGATGGAGGAGGCGCTGGGTGCTTCGAAGGGCGAACGCACGCCTGAGCGCCTTGGGTATCGCTCGGGTTACTACGGCCGCACCCTGGTCACCCGGGTGGGCAAGCTCGAGCTGCGGGTTCCACAGGACCGGGCGGGTCACTTCTCCACCGAGCTGTTCGAGCGCTACCAGCGTTCGGAGCAGGCCTTGGTTGCGACGCTGGCGGAGATGTATGTCCAGGGCGTGTCGACCCGCAAGGTGAAGGCGATCACGGAAGAACTGTGCGGCCATGCCTTCTCGGCCTCGTCGATCTCGGCCATCA